>JBDTMB010000221.1:0-9156 GCA_039934485.1 Vicinamibacterales bacterium | reverse complement strand
GGTGCGCCTGTTCGCGCAGCTCGGGGTGGTCACCCGCGACTCGGACATGTCGTTCTCGGTGGCGTGCCGGCGGAGCGGGCTCGAGTACAGCAGCCGCGGCGCCAACGGCTTCTTCGCTCAACGGCGCAACCTGCTCAGGCCGTCACACCTTTTCCTGCTGCGGGAAATCGCCCGCTTCAACCGGGAGGCACCGGCCTTGCTCGACGCGCCGGACGCTGGACGGCAAACGCTGGGGGACTTTCTCGAGTCGCGGCGCTTCGGTGAGGGCTTCACGCACCGCTACCTGTTGCCGATGGCGTCGGCGATCTGGTCGGCTTCGCCCGAGGCGATCCGATCCTTCCCCGCGCTCACCCTGGTCCGCTTCTTCGACAATCACGGGCTGCTCTCGCTGAACGCCCAGCCGACGTGGCGGGTCGTCGATGGCGGCAGCCACACCTACGTGCCCCTGCTGACCGCGCCGATTTCAGGCGGTGTCCATGAGCGGGCGCTGATCAAGGCCGTGCGCCGTGGCGAGCGGGCGGTGTCGCTCGAATTCCACGACCGGCCATCGATGGCCTTCGACGATGTGGTGTTCGCGTGTCACGGCGATCAGGTGTTGCCGCTGCTGGCGGATGCGAGCGACCGCGAGCGCGAGGTCTTCGCGAAATTCACGACCACCACCAACACCGCCTGGCTGCACACCGACGCCTCGGTGATGCCGGCGCGTGGTCGCGCCCGCGCCTCCTGGAACTACCTGCTCGGCGCCGACGCCGGTGCTGCGCCGATGGTGACCTACGACCTCAACCGGCTGCAGGGACTCACCGCGTCGGAGCCGTACTTCGTCACGCTCAATCCAGGCGGCCAGATCGACGAGCGGCGCGTGCTTCGCCGGCTCGACTACCGGCATCCGCTGTTCACCAGCGATGCGATTGGCGCGCACCAGCGGTGGCGCGAGGTGAGCGGCGTCAACCGCACGCACTACTGCGGCGCTTACTGGTTCCACGGCTTCCACGAGGACGGCCTGAACTCCGCGCTTCGCGTCGCCGGCGCACTGGGAGTGGACTGGTGATCGAGCCGGGGTTGTTCGTCGGCTCGTTGCGGCATCGCCGGTTCCGGCCAGTCGCGCATGCGTTCACCTTGCCGCTGTTCATGGCGCTGGTCGATGTCGACCGCGTCGCCGAGTTGATGCGCGTGTCGCGGCTGACCAGCTACAACCGCTGGAACTGGGCGAGCTTCGACGAGCGCGATCACCTCGGCAATCCGTCGCGGCCGCTGAGAGAACGGCTCGGCGTCGATGCCGCGCGCCAGGGGATCCAGCTGCCGGACGGCCCGATCTTCCTGCTGACCCACCTGCGCTATCTCGGCTACTGCTTCAACCCGGTGTCGTTCTTCTACTGCTTCGATCGCGCGGCGAAGTTGACCTTGGTGCTCGCCGAAGTGAGCAACACGTTCGGCGGCCGCCACCAGTACTGGCTCCGGCCAGATCCGGAGTCGCGCACGTTTCGCGCCGCCACCGGCAAATCTCTCTACGTCTCGCCGTTCATGAAGGCGGACGTGGACTACGGGTTTGCCTTCACGCCACCGGCCGACTGCCTGGTGGCCCACATGGAGGCCAGCGAGTCGGGCTCGGTGTGTTTCGACGCGACGCTGTCGCTCGAACGCCGGCCCTGGACGGCGGCCGAGATCCGGCGGGCGCTGGTGCGGCATCCGGCGATGACCGCCACCGTGGTGGCGGCGATTCATTGGCAGGCACTCAGGCTGTGGTGGAAGGGCGCGCCCGTCGTGCCAATGGAGCAATGAACATGGTGACGAAGTGGGCGAAGTCGGCGTTTCTCTCGGCCCTCGGCGGCTTGCGCGGCGGGACGCTCCGGCTCGAGTGCGGCGGCCGCAGCGATCGGTTCGGTGAGCGTGGTGATCTTCACGGCACGCTCGTGGTGCACCACGAGCGATTCTTCCGCCGCGCGCTGACCGGCAGCGACATCGGTATCGGCGAGTCGTTCATGGACGGCGACTGGTCGAGCCCCGATCCGGTGCCGCTGGCGCGGTTGATGCTGCGCAATCGCCAGGCCCTCGCCGGAACCAGTCGCGTCGCCGGCGCCCTGCACCAGGTCGCGGGGGGCATCGCGCGCCGCCTACGCGACAACTCGCTCGCCGCCAGCCGCCGCCACATTCGCCGGCACTACGACCTCGGCAACGATTTCTTCCGTCTCTTCCTCGATTCCGAGCTGTTGATGTATTCATGCGGCTACTTCGAGGCGGTCACCGATTCGCTCGAGACCTCACAGGCGCGAAAGGTGGATCGCGCCTGCCGGAAACTGGCGCTGTCGCCGGCCGACCACGTCCTCGAAATCGGCAGCGGCTGGGGCGGCTTCGCCACCTGGGCCGCGACGCACTATGGCTGCCGCGTCACCACGACCACGATCAGCGACGAGCAATACCGGCACGCCTGCGAATGGCGGTCGCGCCTCGGCGAGGCGGGATCGCGGATCGAAGTGCTGAGGACCGACTATCGCGAGTTGACCGGACGGTTCGACAAGGTGGTGAGCATCGAGATGTTCGAGGCGGTCGGCCTCAACCACTATGACGACTATTTCGCGGCCGTCGATCGCCTGCTCGCGCCCGATGGCGCGATGCTCCTGCAAACCATCACCGTTGATGATCAATGGTTCCCGAAATATCACGGCACCCCGGACTGGATCGAGAAGTACATCTTTCCCGGCGGCGAACTGGCCTCGGTCGGCGAGATCCTCAAGTCGCTGGCGAGGACGACGTCGCTCTCGATGTATCACGCCGAGAACTTCGGCACCCACTACGCGCGCACGCTGCGGTCGTGGCGGGCCCGGTTCCACCTGAATCTCGATCGCGTCCGCGCGCTGGGTTTCGACGACCGCTTCATCCGGATGTGGGACCTCTACCTGGCGTCCTGCGAAGCGGCCTTCCTCGAACGGCATACCGGACTGTTCCAGATGTTGCTGGTGAAGAACGGCGCGCAGGGTGTGTTGTTCAACGAGACGCGGGCGGAAAGCGAGTCGGCAGCCTGATCCTCGACGCCATCGATCATCGCGACGTGATCCGCGCCA
This sequence comes from Vicinamibacterales bacterium, assembly GCA_039934485.1. Classification (GTDB taxonomy): domain Bacteria; phylum Acidobacteriota; class Vicinamibacteria; order Vicinamibacterales; family UBA2999; genus 12-FULL-67-14b. The sequence continues at coordinate 6,097 of JBDTMB010000221.1, read as the reverse complement.
TCGAGCCCGCGGTGCGGGACCACCTCGCGCTGCTGGCCGGCATCGACAAGGCGTGGCAGCCCGCGGACTACCTTCCGGATCTCGAAGCCGAGAACTGGCGGGAAGAACTCGGTCGCTTTCGGCAGTGCGCCGCCGCCATCTCCGACGAGTTGCTGGTGGTGCTCGTCGGCGACATGGTCACCGAAGAGGCGCTGCCGAGCTATTCGGTGGCGCTCAACGGATTAGTCCGCGATGAGGAAGGCACCGGCGACGCGCCCTGGGCCCGGTGGATGCGCGGCTGGACGGCGGAAGAAAATCGCCACGGCGACCTGCTGAACGCTTACCTCCGCCTCACCGGCCGCGTCAACATGCGCGACGTGGAACGGACGATTCACCACTTGATCGCCACTGGCTTCAATCCGAAGACCCACCAGGATCCGTACAACCTGCTGGTCTACACCTCGTTCCAGGAACGGGCGACCCGGATTTCCCACGGCAATGTCGGGAAGATCGCGGCGAAGCAAGGCGATCCGAACCTGGCGCGGATCTGCGGCTTGATTGCCAGCGACGAAGCGCGGCACGAGACGTTCTACACGCGCATGATGGCGCAGGTGCTCGAGCGCGATCCGGCGGGCGGCATCCTCGCATTCCGATCGATGCTCCGCGGATTGATCGCGATGCCGGGACTGCGCATGCACGACGGCGGCGAGCCCGGCCTCTTCGATCGGTTTGCCATCGTCGCTCAACGCACCAAGGTCTACACCGTGCACGACTACGCCGCGATCGTCGAGAAACGCCGTCAGCTTCCGGATGCCCTTCCGCTGGATCCGAGATCGAGAGGCGTGACGGAAACGCTGTTTAGGTATTGGCTTCCGACGCCGGCGGGACGATCAGCACCGGAACACCGGAGGCGCACAACACGCGGTAGGCGATCGAGCCCGGACGTTGCGCGAAGGGGCCCTGGTCGCCGGTGAGGCCCATCACGATCAGGCCGGCGCGGCGTTCCGCGGCGAGGGCGGCAATCGTCTCCGCCGGGTTGCCGGGCAGCACGACGGTGTCGGGCTTCAGGGCGCCGCCCACCTGTTTGGCCAGCGCCTTCATGATCTTGCGGGCGTCAGTGAGGCGCCCCTGATCGGACTCCTCTAGCAGCAAGCTCCACTGCGGCGGTACCGACACTGGCGCCACCACGTGAGCGAGCAGCATCGGCAGCTTGAACTGCTCCGCGAACATCGCCGCGAACTTCGCGGCCTCGATCGACGAATCGCTGAAGTCGGTGGCCGCGAGGATGGCGCCCGACTGGAGCGCCACGGCAGCGCCGGGTACGGCCGGCGGCACCGCCAGCACCGGCGTCCGCGTGCGGCGCAACACGTGTTCCGTGGTCGATCCCAACAGCCACTTGCGGACCCCGCCAAGCCCCTGCGTGCCCATCACGATCAGGTCGGCGGCGTCGCGTTCCGCGGTTTCGCGGATCGCATCAGACGCCCTGCCGACCCGCACTTCGAGGACGGGTTGAGGCGGCGGCGGCACGATCCCCGACCAGGATTCCTTCACGAATGCCGCCAGGGCCGGCCGGGTTTCTTTCTTGACCAGGTCGACCTTCAGGCGCGACTTGGCCGCTTCGGCCAGCAGCGGATCGACGACGCTGAGGACAACGAGGCGGCTTTGAAAGCGTCCGGCCATCAGCCCGGAGAGGCGCAAGGCCTGGCGCGATTGTTCCGAGAAATCAACGGGGCAAAGAATCGAGCGGAGGAACACTACTGCCAGAATACTCCCAAACGACAGTGACTGAATTTGCCGGGCAGGATATGTTTGCCGGAGACCGCGAATGACGACCAACGACGCCCCTCAACTGCCCCTGCTCCGCGGCTCCTCGCCCGACCAGGTGTTTCCGACACTCACCGACGCTCAGCGCGCCCGGGTGGCCAGGCATGGCCGCGAGCGCGCCGTCGCACCCGGCGAAGTGCTGGTGGAGGTCGGCGATCCGGTCGCCGCCTTCTTCGTCGTGCTCGAGGGCGTCGTCGAAATCGTCCGGCCGTCCGACAGCGGTGACACGATCGTCGTCCGTCACCGCCCCGGCGCCTTCACCGGCGAGGCGACGATGCTGTCGGGGCGGCGGCCCGTGCTGCGAGCCAGGGTCGCGGAGCCAGGCCGGGTGATCGAGCTGACGCGCGACGAGTTGCTCGCGCTCGTGCGCGACGATGCGGAGTTGAGCGAAGTCTTCATGCGCGCCTTCCTGCTGCGACGCGTCGAGTTGATCGCGAGCGGATTGGGTGACGTGGTGCTGCTCGGTTCCGTGCACTCACCGGGCACGCTTCGGATCAAGGAATTCCTCAGCCGCAACGGTCATCCCTACGCCTACGTGGACCTCGAACGCGATCGCGACGTGGAATCGCTGCTCCACCGCTTCCACGTCGACGCCGCGGAGATCCCGATCCTGATTTGCCGTGGCCAGATTGTGCTGCGCAATCCCGGCAATCAACTGATCGCCGACACGCTGGGATTCAACGATGCCGTGGATCCGGCGCGCATCCGGGACGTCGTCATCGTCGGCGCGGGCCCGGCCGGCATCGCCGCCGCGGTGTACGCGGCCTCTGAGGGACTGGATGTCCTCGTGATTGAATCCACCGCACCGGGCGGACAGGCCGGCGCCAGCTCACGGATCGAGAACTACATGGGCTTTCCCGCCGGTATCGCCGGGCAGGACCTGGCCAACCGCGGCTACGCCCAGGCGCAGCGCTTCGGCGCGGAGTTCCTGATTGCGCGCGGCGTGACCGCGGTGAACTGCGAGCGCAAGCCCTATCGCCTCACCATCGACGGCGGCCAGACCGTGCAGGCGCGCACGATCATCGTCGCCACCGGCGCCGACTATCGGCGACTGCAAATCGACGACCTGGCGAAGTACGAAGGCTCGGGTGTGTACTACGGCGCCACTTTCGTCGAGGCGCAACTATGTGCCAATGAGGAAGTGGTGATCGTCGGCGGCGGCAATTCGGCGGGGCAAGCGGCGGTGTATCTCGCGCAGACGGCCAGCCGTGTGCACATGCTGGTGCGCGCCAACGGGTTGGCCGAGACGATGTCGCGCTACCTGATTCGACGGATCGAGGACAACCCGGCGATCACGCTGCGAACGCGAACAGAAATCGAGGCACTCGAGGGCGACGGCCATCTCGAGCGGGTGCGGTGGCGCCACCGCGACAGCGGCCCGGAAACGCATGCGGTGCGCCACGTCTTTGTGATGACCGGGGCGACACCGAACACCGCGTGGCTCGACGGTTGCGTGGTGCTGGACCCGAACGGCTTCATCTGCACCGGCCAGGATCTCTCGGCCGAGGCGCTGGCCAATGCCAAGTGGCCGCGCGTGCGGCCGCCCTTTCTGCTCGAAACCAGCCTGCCCGGCGTGTTTGCCGTGGGCGACGTGCGAACCGGCAGCACCAAGCGGGTGGCTGCCGCCGTCGGTGAAGGATCGGTCGCGGTGCTGTTCGTGCACCGCGTCCTGGGAGAATGACGTGGCCAACAAAGCACCCTGCGCCCATATCGAAGCGATTACCGACGTCAAGAAGCCCAAACGCCACGAGTGCGAGGAATGCGTCAAGACCGGGAGCCAGTGGGTCCACCTGCGAACCTGCCAGCAGTGCGGCGCCACACTGTGCTGCGACAACTCGCCAAACCGCCACGCCACCAAGCACGCGAAGGCGTCGGGCCACCCGGTGATTGCCTCGGCCGAGCCTGGCGAGCGATGGCTGTATTGCTATCCGGACGACGCGTTTTTTGAATACTGAGGGAGTCGCCGCGCGACCCGAAGGGTTGCGCCAAACTACAATCATCGAGGATGCCTGTACCACGCTTGCGCTTCGCGCCGTCGCCCACCGGTTACCTTCACGTCGGCGGGGCCCGCACTGCGCTCTTCAACTGGCTCTATGCCCGCCGGCACGGCGGCGTCTTCATCCTCCGCATCGAAGACACCGACGTCGAACGGTCGTCGGAGGAAATGGTCACCGGCATCCTCGATGGCCTGCGCTGGCTGGGGATCGATTGGGATGAAGGCCCCGAGGTGGGCGGGCCGCACGCGCCGTATTTCCAGTCCCAACGGCTCGAGCGCTACCGCGCCGCGGCGCGCGAACTGGTCGCAAACGGCCACGCGTTCGAAGACGCGGGCGCGATTCGATTCAAGGTGCCGCCCGGCAAGACCTCGTTCATCGACAGCGTGCACGGCCCGATCGAGTTCGACAACGAGCACATCGAAAGCTTCGTCATCCTCCGCTCCGACACGCATCCGACCTATCACCTGTCGGTCGTCGTTGACGACATCGAGATGGCGGTGACGCACGTCATTCGCGGCGACGATCACATTTCCAATACGCCGAAGCAGGTGCTGCTGTACAACGCCTTCGGCAAGACACCGCCCTCGTTTGCGCACGTCCCGCTGATCATGGGGCCCGACAAGCAGCGCCTCAGCAAGCGGCATGGCGCGACGTCGGTGATGGAGTACGACAAGCTCGGTTATCTTCCAGAAGCGATGTTCAACTTCCTCGCGCTGCTTGGCTGGGGCACGGGTAGCAATGACGAACTGTTGACGAAGGAGGAGTTGATCGCGCGGTTCAACCTCGAAGGCATCAGCGGCGGGAACGCGGTCTTCAACACGGAAAAACTGGACTGGTTCAATCACCAATACCTGTTGAAGCTCTCGGACGCGGAACTGTGCCGGCGATTGGGGCTCGACAACTCCGCACGGAGCGCGCGGATCCTGGCCCTGCTGCGGCCGCGATGCAAGAGGCTCACGGACTATGCCGATCAACTGGTGCCCTTCCTCGCGGATCCGCAGACCTACGACCCCGAGGGCGTCAAGAAGCACCTGGGCGCCGCGGAGATGGTCGGGCATCTGCAGGCGCTGCGTGAGGCCTACGCCACCGCGACCCCCTTCGATGAGCCGACCCTGGAGCAGACCCTGCGCGGCCTCGCCGACGCGCGAGGCACGAAGGCGGGCCCGCTGATTCACGGCACGCGGTTGGCAATGACGGGACGCATGGTCAGTCCGGGGCTGTTCGAGATGCTGGTGCTGCTCGGGCGCGACCGCGTCCTGATGAGAATGGATCGGTTAATCTCTTCGCTCCAGCCATGAATCGACGGGATTTCATCAAGACCGTTGGCGTCACCGCCCTCGCCCCTGCGCCGTTGTTGCAGGGCGGCCGTAGCCCTGCCTTCGACTACGTCGTCATTGGCGCCGGTTCGGCGGGCTGCGTGATCGCCAACCGGCTCACCGCGGACCCGTCGGTGCGCGTGCTGCTGCTCGAAGCGGGCGGGCCGGCGAACAACGATCCGGCGATCACCGCGCCAGGCAAGTGGCTGTCGCTCATCGGCTCCCAATGGGATTGGGGCTACTCCACCGTGCCCGAGGCCGGGCTGGGCGATCGACGCATCAGGTTTCCTCGCGGCAAGGTGTTTGGCGGCTCGAGCGCCATCAACGCGATGGCTTTCGTCCGCGGCCATCGCTTCTGTTACGACCGCTGGGAAGCCCTGGGCAATCCGGGATGGGGCTACGACGCCCTGCTGCCCCTCTTCAAGAAATCCGAGCGCAACGAAAGCGGCGAGTCGGAGTTCCGCGGCGGGAGCGGACCGCTGGCGGTGTCGTTCTGCACCGATCCGCACGACGGCCACCGCGCCTTCCTGGCGGCGGCGTGGCAGAACGGCTTCAAGGCCGACGCGCGCTACGACTTCAATCAACCGGCCACCAACAACATCGCCGGCTACTACCAGAAGAACATCCTCGACGGCCGGCGCCACAGCGCCGCGGACGCGTTTCTCGCGCCCGCGCTGTCGCGGCCGAATCTCGAAGTCCGTGCACACGCGCACGCGGCGCGCTTGATCGTCGAAGGCCGGAGGGTGGTGGGGGTGGAACTGCTTCGCGACGGCGTGGGCGAATCCGTCCGCGCGACGCGGGAGGTGATTCTCTGCGGCGGCGTGATCGACTCGCCGAAGCTGTTGATGTTATCGGGTCTCGGCCCCGCGGACCACTTGAAGTCGCACGGCATTCCGATCGTCGCCGACCTTCCCGGCATCGGCCAGAACTTCCAGGATCACCTGAAGCTGTCGCTCCGCTGGAACGGCAAGACCACGCTGC
>JBDTMB010000220.1:0-9170 GCA_039934485.1 Vicinamibacterales bacterium | reverse complement strand
CCAGATTCTCAGTCTGGACACCGGGGTTCGAATCCCCGTAGCGGTACCATTCGACTCACCTTCAGCTTGCCTACGGCAAGCCAAAGGTTCGCTCATGGCAAGCCATCCACGGGTCGAATGTCCTGAGTAAGCCGGCGGCCAGTCGAAGGTTCGCTTATGTCTGGCCACTTAACACGATAGCCGCATTCACAGGGCGTGATCTTCTGAATCGCGGGCGCTGAGCGCGCGCCTTCTCTGCGGCGGAGGGGGTGTTGCAACATTTCGCAAAACCTGTAGCGTAGGGGTACCATTCAGTTGACAGTTTCCTCCCTCATCACCCGACGGTAACTGGAAGGCGAACGAAGTTGACACTTGGAACGCTGCTTTTGGGCTTCGTCCTGGTGTTTGTGCTGCCGGCCACCGGCATCGTCGCCGGCATCCTCGCTTGGTTCACCTTCCGCGAACCGGTGCTGAAGTGGCCGGCGGTTGGTATCGCTGTGGCCATCCTGGCGATCCCCTATGTCATGGCCGCGATCATCGAGCCGCGGGGTGGCCTCGACCTCGCGTTCTCATCAAATCCGCTTGCCATGATCTCGAAACTGGTGGCGATCGGCATCGTGATCGCCACAATCACCCGCCTTGTCAGCAAGAGAGCCTAAATCCCGGCGCCGCCGATCCCGGCCAACGCCGACCCGGCGACCGCTACGTCGACGCCGGAGCCTGTGTAGCGTCCGGTCGACACCCCGAGCTCGACGGCGCGGCCGCTGGGCGATGTCGGCGAGTCAGCACTTCCTCCCCCGCCACAACCCGAAAACATCGTCGCGAGCGTCGCGCCGGAGCATTGGCAAGATCGACCCCACGCGAAAACCTGCAGGATTTGCGAAGGGTTGCTGGGTGTCGGCGTCGGTGGGATCACCGTTTGGAGGGCGCAGCGGCGGTTTCGTAATGCATCCCGCACAGGCCGGCGATTCTCTTCGAGACGGGCTCTGATGCCGGCCTCGGCCCGCGCCCGACTATTTCACGTTCTCCTCGCGCTGCGCCACTTGGCGGCATACGGCAGCGCGAACAGATACAGACCGCTGAACAGGAGCAAGGCGAGCGGGAGCAGCGGCGAGTAGGTCACCCATGGCGGGGGCATCCCACCTCCCTGTGCCAGGGCGATGAAGTTGGCAATCACGGTGACCGTAAAAGCAATGGATACCCAGCGGTGGATTTGCCGAACCCACGTGTTCCAGTTCAAGGTGACCTCCTATGTGAAGGGCGAGTGTGATGGCTCAGCAGCGAACTGCTTCGCGTACTCGGCGTTCAGTCGCTGCCAGCCGCCGAACTTCAGCGCGTCGGCGCCAACGATGCGGCCCACGGGCGTTCCGCTGAGCAAGTGATCGAGAACATCGAAACAAATGTGCCACCCGGCGGCACCCATGGAGATGAAGCGGCGATCGATGTTGTGCCACAGCGTCAGGCGCGTGCCGCTACCCACGGCTTCGAGCTCCCACCGGATGTCGTTGCCACCCCAGTTGTACTGAAGCGCCTTGGGCGCGTCGGCCCGCGTCACTGTGGTTTCGGCAACCAGCGGAGTGGGCGCTCCCACCGTGGTGAGCTTCACCGTGGTGCCAACCGTACTCAGGCTCGCATCGGCTTCGAAGGGAGCCCACTCGCGCAGGTGCGCCGGGTCGGTCAACGCCTGCCAGACTGTTTCCGGCGAGTGGCGCAGTTCCCTGACGAGAATGAGCGTCCACCTCTCGCCGTCCTTGTGGACCTGCGCCCCGCTGGCCGGACCAGGGGCGTACTGCTCGTGATCGGTCACTTTCGTCTCCTGGCCTTCTTTTTTGTTGGTGTTGGTTGATCCATGCCGTCGAGGTGACGTTCGAGGGCATCCACGTGAGCAGACCAGAACCGGCGGAACGGCGCGAGCCAGGCCTCCAGCTCGTGGAGTGATTCGGGTTTCAGGCGGTAGACACGGCGCTGAGCGTCCACCGTGGATTCCACGAAACCGGCCTCGCGCAGCACTCGCAGGTGCTTCGAGACGGTCGGCTGCGCCATCCGAAGTTGACGCTCGATCTCGCCAACCGACTGTTGTGACGAGACCAACAGGCTCAAGATCGCGCGGCGATTCGGCTCCGCGATGATTTCGAACACGGATTCCACGCCTTTATATACATTGCAAGGCATATACGAGTCAAGGCATATACAATGCAGGGGGCATAGACTAGGCGAATCGCCCCGCGATGCCACCCATGAACCCTCCGCGAAAAAGGAACCCGGTTTCTTTCGCAGCGATTGCCCTTGTGGCCTCGGCGCTGGCCGGCGCCTTGGGCCTGCTCAGTTTCGTCCGCAACATCGAGCTCAAGACCTACGACCGGCGGGTCGTGGCAACCGCCCGTCCCACCGAAACCCAACCGGACATTTCACTCGTTGAAATCAACGACGACAGCCTTCGCCGGATGGAGCCGCTGGTCGGCCGCTGGCCGTGGCCACGTCTGGTGCACGCGCAACTGATCGACTACCTGGCCGCCGGCGGCGCCAAGGTGATCGTCTACGACGTGTTGTTCACCGAACGCGATCACCGGAAGTTCACGGTCGGCGACACTGAATGGAGCGGCGAAGAGTCGGATCGCGCCCTGGTCGATTCGACGAAGAGGGCCGGCAACGTCATCCATGCGGCAGAAGCGTCGAGCGCCGAGTTGATCGATCCGACGCGCGCGCTCGCCCCCGCGCTCGAGGGCATCGCATCGTTCAACCAGCCGTTTCCGGCCGATTCCTGTCTCGAACGGCGGCCCGTGGTGACGCCGCCATTTCCGGAGCTGGCAGCGGCGGCGCGCGCGGTTGGCCACACCCTGTTCATCTATGACGCCGACGGTCCCTTGCGGCGTACCTGGCCGCTGATCCGCGTTGGCGACCGGGTGATTCCTTCGCTCGCGATGGCGGCGAGCATGGTCGTGGGAGGGCTGCAGGCTGCGGACGTGCACGCCTGTCCGGCGCTGATCGCGTGGCGGGGTCCGACGATTTTCCTCAACCCGACAGCCAAATCCGATTCGGCGATCGAAGAGACCTTTTCGTCGCATTCGTTCTATGACCTGTTCTATTCGCAGCAGCAGCTGCTCGAACAGCAGAAACCGCAGACCGACCCGTCGGTGTTCCGCGACCGGATCGTGATCGTCGGCGTGACGGCGCAGGGCCTGAAGGACGTGTTCACGACGCCTTTTCCTGAGGGCAGCATTCCTGGCCCCGAGGTGCACGCCAACATCATCGATGCGTGGCAGTCGCAGCGCGCCATCGCGCCAGGACCGGGGTGGCACGGCGTGGTCCAGACGCTGGTGCTGGCGCTCTTCGTGTCGGTGGTGGGCATGTTTGCCAACGCCTGGACCACCGGCGCCGCGGCGGCTGTGGCGCTTGGCGCATTGGCCTGGTTATCGGTGTGGATGTTTACGATGGGCAGCTGGGTTCCCGTGACCGTGCCGGCGCTGGCAATCGTGTTCGCGTTCGTCGGCGACCTCACGTGGAAATACGTGATCGAAGGCCGCGAGAAGCGGCAGGTCAAGAAGCTGTTCTCGCGTTACGTCGCGAAGGACGTCTACGAGCAGTTGCTGGCGGATCCGTCGCGGGCGGCGCTGGGCGGGGCGCGGCGCAACATGACGGTGCTCTTCTCCGACGTGCGCGGCTTCACCACCCTCTCGGAAAAAGGCCAGCCCGAGGACGTCGTCCGGCAATTGAACGAATACTTCTCGCGCATGGTGCAGGTGCTGTTCGAGCATCACGGCACGCTCGACAAGTTCGTCGGCGACATGGTGATGGCGCTCTTCGGCGCGCCGCTGGACGATGACGAGCACGCCGAGCACGCGGTGCAGACGGCGCTGGCGATGGCGGCGGCGCTCGATGCGCTCAACCGGGAATGGCAGGGTCGCGGCATGACCCCGCTCGACATCGGCATCGGCATCAACACCGGCGACATGGTGGCGGGGAACATCGGCTCCGACACCATCATGAGCTACACCGTGATTGGCGACGCCGTGAACCTGGGCGCGCGGCTCGAGTCGCTCAACAAGGAGTACGGCACCCGGATCATCATCAGCGAGGCCACCCGGTCGCGGCTCAAAGGGCGGTATGATACTCGTCCCCTCGGTGAAGTGGTCGTGAAAGGCAAGAGCCAGGCCGTCGCGATTTTCGAGGTCAAACAACCATGAAGCGAACGTTTTTTCTCGTGTTGGTCGTCGGTGTTTTGGCAGGTGGTGGCAAACCTTTAGGTTTGCCCATGGCCGACCAACTCGGTCAGATCAACAAGGGCATCTCGGTCGCCAAGAAAGCGAACGAGGTCCGCGACCTGCAGATGACCGACGCCGAGGAGCAGGCGCTCGGCCAGCAGGTCAGCGCGCGCATCCGCACGCGCTACGGCGTGGTGCAGGACGCCGCCGTGCACCGCTACATCTCGCTCGTCGGCTCGGCGCTGGCGCAGGGCAGCACGCGCCCGGCGCTGCCGTGGACCTTCATCGTCCTCGACACCGACGGCGTCAACGCCTTTGCCGCGCCCGGCGGCTACATCCACATCACCCGCGGCGCGCTGGCGCTCATCAAGGACGAGTCGGAACTGGCCGGTGTCCTCGGCCACGAGATCATCCACGTCACCGAGAAGCACACCATTCGCGCCATCCAGAAGAGCAAGGCCGTCCAGATGGGCGCCTCGGAAACGCTGGCGGGCAGTTCGGCGCTGATGGAGAAGGCCGTGACCGCCACCTACGACAACATCGTCGACAAGGGCTTTGGCCGCGGCGATGAAAACGAGGCGGATGAAAAGGGCCTCGTGCTCGCCAACAAGACCGGCTACGCGCCGCAGGGCCTGCCGGCCTTTCTCACCACGCTCAAGGATCGCAACAAGAACTCCACCGAGAAGCGCGGCCTCTTCGCCTCGCATCCGGAAATGCAGGAGCGCCTCGACAAGCTCGGCAAGCAGATCACGTCGCAGAAGCTGATGGCCAAGGCCACGCTGGCCGAACGCTACAAGAAGAACATCAGCTACAAGCCGGTGGCGATGACCGAGATTGCCACCGTGGCATCCGGCTCGGCCGGCCTCACCGGCGACACCAAGAAGGCGGAGGAGAAGAAGCCGGAGGAGGAGCCCAAGAAGAAGGGCGGCTTCGGCCTTGGCAAGATGCTGCCCACCGGCGGCGGCGAGAAGAAGCAGGCGCAGGTCACGGCGTCGGGCGGCGCTCGCGGGGTGGATCCCGAAAAGGATTCGAAGGGCGGGCCCAATCCGAATCCCGTCCCCGTGAAGCTGGCGGCCGCTGAGATTGCGGCGTTCAAGAAAGACGGGGGCCTGCCGTAGGCCGCTACATCCGCGGCCGGCTGATCTTCTCGGCCTGGCTGCTGCTCGGCTTCCTGCTGCTCGAGGTCGCCGTCCGCCAGGGCGTCGGCGACGTGGCCCTGCTGTCGGCTGTCGCCAGGCTGGTGCTGGTGCTGGCGATCGTCAACGCGGCGATCACGCTCGTCGCCAACAAGTGGCGCGACGATCGTCCCTCGGATCGCTTCCCCGGCATCGTGCAGGACGTCACGGTGATCGCGCTCTTCACGGCGATCTCCACCGTGCTGATGCGCGAGCAGCTGCTCACCACCTCCGCCGTCGGCGCGGTCGTGGTCGGCTTTGCGCTGCAGGACACGCTCGGCAACCTGTTTGCCGGCCTGGCCATTCAAATCGAGAAGCCGTTCCGGGTGGGCCACTGGATCGCGCTCGGCGAGCGAGAGGGCCAGGTCGAGGAGGTGACGTGGCGCGCCACCAAGCTCCGCACCAAGGCCGGGCAGTTCCTGATCATTCCCAACAGCGTGATCGCGAAGGAGCCGCTGCTCAACTTCTCACAGCCGACGCTGCCCACGCGCATCGAGGTGGAAGTGGGCGCCAGCTACGGCACGCCGCCCAACGACGTCAAGCGCGCCATCCGCGAAGCGATTGCCAACGCGCCGCTGGCGATGACCCTGCCGGAGCCGCACGTGGTGATCAACCGGTTTGGTGATTCGGCGATCGATTACCTGGCGCAGTTCTGGGTTGAGGATTACGCGGTCGACCGCAGCGCCAAAGACCAGGTGCGGACCAACATCTGGTACGAGTTCCGCCGCCGCAACATCGAGATCCCCTGGCCGATCCAGATCCAGTACGAGCGCGATGAAGAACCGGCGCGCACCGATCGGCTGATCGACACCGCCGCCGCGGAATTGTCGTCCGTCGATTTGTTTTCGACACTCGCGCCGGAAGCCCGCCGGGCGCTGTCGGCGTCTTCCCCCGAACACCTCTTCGCCGCCGGCGAGGCCATCGTCCGCCAGGGCGCCGCCGGTGATTCGATGTTCGTGGTCCTCGACGGCGGGGTGCGCGTGACGCTGGAACCGTCCGGCCAGGAAGTGGCGAGGATCGCTGCGGGCGGATTCTTCGGCGAGATGTCGATGTTGACGGGTGAGCCGAGGACGGCCACGGTCCGCGCCGCGGAAGATGTGCGCGTGCTCGAGATCACGGCGCAGTCGTTCAGGGACCTGGCGTTGTCGACGCCTGGGCTCGTCGATCACGTGACGGATGTCGTCACGACGAGGAAGGTCGGCCTCGACGAAGCGCGCGCCACTGCGGCCGCGATCGTCCCGGCCCACCACCGGGCGACGCTGCTCGAGCGGATTCAGCGCTATCTGAGGGTCTGAGCGCCTACTCCGCCCACACCAGCGCGCGGCCGCGGTTCCGGCGGGTGTCGGTGACGTCCACCACGATGCCGGGGCCGTGCCGCTCGATGTCTTCCACGGTCAGCCGGACGCGGTCGTTGCGCAGGCCGGCGGCGTAGGAACTGAAGCTGATCGGCCCGGACTTCAAGCGCAACAGCCAGAACGGAATCTCCGCCCGCACCAGGTGGTCGTGGTCCGGATCCCAGGCCAGCACATGCATCGTCGTCAGCTCGACCCTGGACGACGGCGCGTTGCTTCGCTCGCCAACGGTCGTCGGCTCGCCGTCTTTGATCTCAATCAACGGATGTCCGGGAAACTTCGCATGCACTTCGTCAAACGCGCGCATGGCGTCGGCTTCGCTCGAAGTGGCGATCTGCAGGTGATCGCGCGCGTAGCTGACGGTGAAGATCACCGCGCCCGCCGCGATGAAGAACAGCAGGATGACGATGCCGATCGCGATGGGAATCCACTTGCGCTTGCCGCTCATGGTGTTATCCACCTCAGCGTGGTGCTCATAGCGTCAGCTCCGTGCCGGTTCCCGCCTTCACCGCTCGACGATAGACCAGGTCCGCGGCGACGACGTCTTCGACGGCCATGCCGAGGGACTTGAAGATGGTGATGTCGTGGTCGCTCGAGCGGCCGGCGACGAGGCCCAGTACTACTTCGCCCAACTCGCCGCGAACGTGATCGGGACCGAAGAGGCCGTCCTTGATGCCCTGCACAATGTCGCCGGATTCCACGAGCGCAGCGGCGCGCGAGTCGACGTAGAGCCGCGCCCGGGCCACGAGCGCCGGCGGCATCTCGCGCTGATCGGGGCGGCACGCGCCGACGCAGACGACGTGCGCGCCGGGCGAGACCCAGGCATCTTCGATCACCGGCGTGGGTGAGGAAGTGACCAGCACAATCAGGTCCGCGCCGCGCACGGCGTCCTCCGCCGTGGCCGTCGCGCGAAGGGGCATCGACACGTGCGCGCGCATGTCGGTGACGAACTGCTCGCGGCTGGCCTGCTTCGGCGACCAGATGCGGACTTCGCGGAGGGTCTTGACTTGCGCGTAGGCCTCGAGGTGGCTGCGCGCCTGGACGCCGCTGCCGATGATCGCCAGCGTCGACGCGTCCGCCTTCGCGAGTGCGCGCGTCGACACCGCCGACACCGCCGCCGTCCGCGCTTCCGTGATGTAGCGGCCATCCATCAAGGCCAGGAGGGCGCCGGTTTCGGGATCGAGCAGGATGATCGTGGCCAGGTGCGACGGCAACTGCCTGGCGGCGTTGTTGCCGTACACCGTCACGACCTTCGCGCCGAGACTGGCCGGCTGGGGAATGTATGCCGGCATCAGCCCGAAGTACGCCTGTGACGGTCCGACCATCAGCACCGTGCGCACCGGCTGCAGCACCTCGCCGGACGAGAAGCGCGCCAGCGCGCCCTCCATCGAGGAGACGAGATCGCCCATCGGTAACAAGGACTGGACCTGTGCCTCGTTCAGTAGTCGGAAATGTTGTGACATGCGGCTGCGCGAATTGTATTCGAGTGAATGGTAACAATGGCGTCGATGTCGGTGGCGTAGCCGCCGCCCATCGACAGCGCCACCGGGAGCTTCGCGGCGCGGCAGCGCGCGAAGACCAGCTCGTCGCCCCGGCTCAGGCCGCCGATGGTGAGCTTGAGTCTTCCCAACCGGTCTCCTTCATATGGATCGGCGCCTGCAAGATAGAAGACGAAATCCGGTTGGTGGCGGTTCAGGACGTCGGCGAGGTGCCGGTCGAGCGCTGCGAGATAGTCGGCGTCGCTCGTCCCATCCGGCAGCGCCACGTCGAGGTCGCTCACTTCCTTCTTGAAGGGGAAGTTCTTGTCGCCGTGCATGGAAAACGTGAAGACCGACGGGTCGTCCCGGAAGATGGCCGCCGTGCCGTTGCCCTGGTGCACGTCGAGATCGACGATGGCCACTCGACGCGCCTGGTGGTCCTGCTGCAACACGCGGGTGGCCACGGCCACGTCGTTGAAGACGCAGAAGCCCTCGCCGCGATCGGCGAACGAGTGATGGGTGCCGCCGGCCAGGTTCGCGGCCACGCCCTCTTCGAGCGCCACCCGCGCCGCCGCGATGCTGGCGCCCACCGAGCGCCGCGAGCGCTCGACCATCGCCGGCGACCAGGGAAAGCCGATGCGCCGCTGGATGTCGCCGGCCACCGTGCCGCCGGCCACCGCGTCCACGTAGGCAGGGTCATGAACGAGCCGCAGCTCGTCCCACGATGCCGCTGGCGCTTCGTGGAGGTCGGCGGGGGAGACAATGCCCTCGGCGAGGAGGCGCTCACGCAGCCGGAAATACTTGGCCATCGGGAACTTGTGGCCGTCGGGCAGCGGCAGCACGAAGTGGTCGGAGTAAAACGCGCGCACGGTCCCTAGAGTGTAGGCCACGGCCGGCGTGAGCCAACCAATCGCTGGTCTTGCTTCCGCGTCATCTGGCGTTCATCTTCGGCCCTGGGACATGGCCTCTGCGTAATCTGCGTCA
>JBDTMB010000219.1:0-9178 GCA_039934485.1 Vicinamibacterales bacterium | reverse complement strand
CCGTCGCCGACGAGGTCATCGTCGGGCCACAGCGAGTGGCAGCCGGTGCCCGCGAAGTTGATGGCGCGGATCGACGCGCTGCTGGCGCACGCGGCGCGCGGGCGGCTGGTGCGCGAAGGCGCGCTGGTGGCGATTGTCGGCGCGCCGAACGTGGGCAAGTCCAGCTTGTTCAACGCGCTCCTCAACGCCAACCGCGCGATCGTGACGGCGGTGCCCGGCACCACCCGCGATCTGCTGACGGAACGCGCCGAGATAGGCGGGCTCTCGCTGGCGCTGGTCGACACGGCCGGCGTCCACGACACGGTGGACGTGGTCGAACGGGAAGGCGTGACCCGGGCCCGGCAGACGCTGGAGGTCGCCGACCTGGTGATCGTGGTCCTCGATCGATCCCGCGCGCTCGATGACGATGACCGGTCGCTGCTTGCCGAGACCTCGGACTCGACGCGGCTGGTGGTGGCGAACAAGTGCGATCTCGCCGCGGCCTGGAGTCGGGAACCCTTCGACTCGGCTGAGGGTGCGCCGGGAGTCGGGACCCGGGACCCGCTGATCGAAATCTCGGTGAGAACTGGCGCCGGTCTGGATGCGGTGGTGGCCGCGATCCCGCGGCGGCTGAACGCCGGCGAACCGCTTCGCGATCGGCCGGCGGTGACCAACGTGCGGCACGCCGTGCTGCTCGAGCAGGCCGGCAGGGCACTCGCCCGCGCCACGGCGGCGCTCGACAAGGGCATCTCGGAAGAGTTTCCGCTGGTGGATCTGCAAGAGGCTGCGAATGCGCTGCAGGAGATCCGCGGCCGCCGCACGAGTGAAGACCTGCTGCGGCACATCTTCGAGAAGTTCTGTATCGGGAAGTAGGCGGGTCGGGGATCGGGGATCGGGGATCGGGGATCAGGGAGCGGGGATCAGGGAGCGGGGATCGCGCTCCCCGATCCAGTGCAGAATATGCAGGTAGACGACGCAGATAAGTATTAATTGTTGATACCATAATAATGATAAGCGAATTAGATGTCATTGTCATTGGCTCTGGCCACGCCGGAGTGGAGGCGGCCTGGGCGGCGGCTCGGATGGGGTGCAGCGTTGGGTTGTGCACGCTTTCCGCGGACACGGTGGCGCACATGCCGTGCAATCCGGCAGTGGGCGGTACCGCGAAGGGTCATTTGGTTCGCGAAATCGATGCTCTGGGTGGCCTCATGGGCCAGGCCATCGACGCTACCGGCATTCAGTTCAAGCTACTGAACCGCAGCCGCGGTCCTGCGGTCTGGTCTCCTCGCGCGCAGGCGGACAAGCCGCGTTATGGAAGGTGGGTCAAGGCGGCGCTCGAATCGGAGCCTAACATCGAGTGGATCATCGGCCGAGCTGGTCGGCTTCTGCTGGACGGCGGCAGAATCTGCGGACTGGCACTCGAGGATGGGCGTGAATATCGCTGCCGTTCGCTGGTGATCACCACCGGGACGTTCCTCAACGGCTTGGTGCATATTGGCCAGGAGCAACGCCCCTCCGGCCGGGCGGACGAACCACCGTCACGGGACCTGGCGGAGTCGATCAAGGCCCTAGGTGTTCGTTGGGGCCGGCTGAAGACGGGCACGCCGCCACGGCTGGCGCGCAAGTCGATCGACTTCAAGGATGGGGTGGATCGGGGAGTGTTCCACGTGGAACTTGGTGATTCTGAACCAGTTCCGTTCTCCTTCACCGCCGATTGGCCGCCCACCAACCAGATCGAATGCTACCTGCTTCACACCACCGATCGGGTTCACGATCTCGTCCGCAGGAACATCAATCTGTCCCCCCTCTTCAATGGCCAGATCGCCGGCATTGGTCCGCGCTATTGCCCGTCGCTTGAGGACAAGGTAATGCGCTTTCCGGACCGGGAGCGCCACCAGCTCTTCCTTGAGCCAGAGGGGCTGGACGTCGAAGAAATCTACGTCAACGGCTTCTCGATGAGCTTGCCGGCCGAAACTCAGCTCGAGCTGGTGCGCGCGCTTCCGGGGTTGGAAACCTCTGAGATGCTCCGGCCCGGCTATGCCGTCGAGTACGACTTCGTCCAGCCGACGGAACTCAAGTCCACGCTCGAGACGCACCGGGTTGAAGGACTCTTCCTGGCAGGGCAAATCAACGGCACCTCCGGCTATGAGGAAGCGGCCGGGCAGGGCCTGATGGCCGGGATCAACGCCGCCCAGTCGGTTCGCCGCCGCGATCAGCTCGTGCTGGGGCGTCACGAGGCCTACCTCGGCATCATGGTTGACGATCTGGTCACCAAGGGCTGTCTCGAGCCCTACCGGATGTTCACCTCCCGGGCGGAGTTCAGGCTGCTCTTGAGGACCGACAACGCCGATCTCAGGCTGACGCCTCGCGGTCGCGAGGTTGGTCTCGTCAATGACCATCGCTGGGATCGCTTCCACTCCCGGCGCGGCCGTTTCGAGGCTAACGTCGACCGTCTGCAGCGTACGATGGTCCGCGTCGAGGGTGGCGCCCGGGTGCCGGCGTCGCAGGCGCTACGCAGGCCAGAGGTGACGCTGGATGGCCTGATGAAGGCCGGCGACGTGCTGATGGAGACCCGGTCCGAAGACGCCCTGCTCGACGTGACCTCGGTCGAGACCACAGTGAAATACGAAGGATATTTACTGCGGCAGGAGCAGGCGGTTACCAGGGCGCAGTCGGCTGAACGGCGTCGAATCCCTCACGCATTCCCCTTCCACCGTGTGCCGGGGCTCTCGAAAGAGATGGTGCAACGCTTCTCTGAAACCCGTCCGGAAACGCTGGGCCAGGCGCAGAGAATTCCGGGCGTCACGCCCGCCGCCGTCGCCGTGGTCGGGGCGTATCTCAATCGCTTCTGATGGCGAACCGTGAGTTTCGCGACCGGCTCAAGCGGCGCGCCAAGGTTGCCGACATTGCGATCGAACCTGCACTTGTCGAAAAACTCGAAACCTATTACCAACTGCTCGCCAAGTGGAACGCCAAGATCAACCTTTCTGCGTACCGTCTCACACCCGAGGGTGAAGACGATGCGATTGATAGGTTGTTAATTGAGCCCCTGGCCGCAGCGCGTTATGTGCCGGAGAGTGCGCGAACGTTGCTCGATGCAGGCACCGGCGGCGGCTCACCCGCGATTCCCTTCGTGCTCGCCGCCCCCCAGCTCCACCTGCGCATGGTGGAAGTGAAAACCCGCAAGGCAGTGTTTCTCCGCGAGGCGGTCCGCACGCTCGGTCTCGCGAATGCGCTGGTGGAGACCGCACGCTTCGAAGAGCTTCTCACCCGCCCCGAGTTGCATGAAGCCCAGGACCTGGTCTCGATTCGCGCCGTCCGAATCGAAACGCGGACGTTGCTCACGCTCCAGGCGTTTCTCCGACCCGGCGGAAAAATCTTCTTGTTTCGCGGCCCCGGCGGACTGGATCTCGCGGAATCCACGCCGCCACCCCTCGCGTGGATGGCCACCTACCCACTGGTCGAATCGCTCCAAAGCCGGCTCGTCGTCCTCAGCAAGACGAGGGTTTGAAAGCAGCCTTCGGGCTTCGGGCTGCAGCCTTCGGGGGCTTCGGGCTTCGGACTCCGGGGCTTCGGACTTCGGGCCGAAGGCTGGGGGCCGGCGGCGACGCGTTCCACGTGGAACCATTGCGATTGCATGGAGCGCGCAGATTCAGGTAATCTATGGCACTTCTGAAACAACAATTTCACAAATTAGGCTATAAGACCAAACAACAGCGATTGGGGCACGAAGCCCCCGAAGCCTGAAGCCCCCGAAGCCCGAAGGCCCCGAAGGCTGCAGCCCGAAGCCCGAAGCCCGAAATGTCCAAGATCATCGCCGTCACGAATCAAAAAGGAGGCGTCGGCAAGACCACCACGGCCATCAATCTCGCCGCATCGGTCGCCCTCGCCGGCCACAACACCCTCCTCGTTGACTGCGACCCCCAGGGCAACGCCACCAGCGGCCTCGGCCGCAAGGGCCAACGCGCCACCGCCGGCACCATCTACGACGCGCTGATGAGCGACCTCGGCGAGAACCCCGACCCAGAAACCGCCGAACAGTTCGTGCTCTCCACCTCGATCGAACAGCTCTCGCTGGTGCCCGCGACGCGCGATCTGTCGGGCGCCGAAATCGAATTGATTTCCGTCCCCAACCGCGAGCGGCGCCTCCACAAATTTCTCACGCCCCTGCGATCGCGGTTCGACTTCATCATCATCGACTCGCCGCCTTCGCTCGGCCTGCTCACGCTGAACGCCCTCGTCGCCGCCGACCGCGTGCTCATCCCGCTGCACTGCGAATACTTCGCCCTCGAGGGCCTCGCCGACCTCGTCTCCACCATGCGCCGCGTGCGCGCCGCCTTCAACCCGTCCCTCGACATCGAGGGCGTGCTGCTGACGATGAACGATGAGCGCACCAACCTGGGACAACAAGTGGGCAAGGACGTCCGCGACTTCTTCAAGGAGAAGGTCTACCGCACCGTGATCCCGCGCAACGTCCGCCTCGCCGAAGCGCCCAGCCACGGCATGCCGGCGGTGACCTACGACGCCCGGTCGCGCGGCGCCGAGGCCTACTTTGCCTTCACCGACGAGCTCCTGGCGCGTCAGTAAGCCAAAAAGAAATAACGAATAACCAATAACGAATAACCAATGGAAAAACGACCAGCACTGGGCAAGGGCCTCAGCGCCCTCATTCCCGACGCCGCCGACGCGATCGCCTCACAGCGCACCACCCTCGAAGTGGACGTCGATCAACTCGAGCCGAACCACTACCAGCCGCGCGGGCCGATCGACGACGAGAAGCTGCAAGACCTCGCGCGATCGATCACCGCCAACGGCGTGATTCAGCCGATCATCGTGCATCGCATCAAGTCGGAAACCTCCGGCCGCGAGCGTTACGAAATCATCGCCGGCGAACGCCGCTGGCGCGCCGCGCAACGCGCCAACCTCACCCGCGTCCCCGTCATCGTCAAGGACATTGCGGTAACCGACAAGAAGCGGCTGCTCGAGATGGCCCTGATTGAAAACATCCAGCGTGAAGACCTCAATCCCATGGAAGCGGCGGCCGGGTACCAGCGGCTGATCGACGAGTTCCGCCTCAAGCAGGACGACATCGCGACCCAGGTCGGCAAGGACCGCGCGACGGTGGCGAATTACCTGCGGCTGCTGAAGCTGCCCGAGGAAGTCCGCGGCAACGTGGCGTCGGGCGCGTTGTCGATGGGCCACGCGCGCGCCATCGTGGCGCTGCCGACCGAGGCCGATCAAATGCGGCTGGCGCGCGAGGTGGTGTCGCGCGGACTCTCGGTGCGCGAGACCGAGGCGTTGGTGAAGACCGCGCTCGCTCCGGCGAGAAAAGAACCCGGCGCCGAGAAGCACAAGAAAGATGTCCACACCCGGGCCGCCGAGCAGCAACTGCACCTGGCGCTCGGCACCCAGGTGGAGATCCGGCGCAAGGGCAAGGGCGGCACGATCGCCATCGCCTTTGCAAACGAAACCGAGTTGCAGAGAATCTACGAGTACCTCACGGAAAGGAGGTAGCAAATTGTCGGAGAAGAAGCGTTTGACCGAGATGGTCAGCTGCGCGGGTTGAGCGAGTAAACTCGCCGCCGGCGAGCTCGCTCAGGTCCTGAGCGGAATTCCAATTCAAACCGATCCACGTATCCTGGTTGACTACAGGACTGCGGACGATGCCGGTGTGTACGCGTGGGAGAGTGGACCCGCGCTCGTGCAAACGGTGGACTTCTTCACGCCGATCGTGGACGACCCGTATCTCTACGGACAGATCGCGGCCGCGAATGCGCTGAGCGACGTGTATGCAATGGGCGGGCGGCCGCTGACGGCGCTGGCGATCGCGGCGTTCCCGCAGGATGGGCTCGACACCAACGAGATCGCCGCGATCTTCCGCGGCGGGTTCGACAAGCTTCGCGAAGCCGGCGTGGCGCTGCTTGGCGGCCACACCGTTCAGGATCGCGAAATCAAGTTCGGCTACGCGGTCACCGGCTCGATCGATCCCACGCGCATCCTCACCAACGCCGGGACCAGGGCCGGTGATCGATTGATCCTCACCAAGGCGCTTGGTACCGGCGTGATCGGGACGGCGATCAAGTTCGGCCGCGCCCGCCGGAACATCATCGATCGCGCGGTTGAGCAGATGCGCACCCTGAACAAGACGGCCGCGGAGGTGCTCGCAGGGTTTGACGGTGTGCACGCGTGCACCGACATCACGGGCTTCGCGCTCGCGGGCCATGGGTCCGAAATGGCCGCCGCCAGCGGCGTCACGCTGGCGATTGAGTCCTGCAAGATTCCCGTGATCCCAGGCGCGCTGCCGATGGCCGGCGAGAACCAGTCCGGCGGGATGTCCACCAACCGCGAGCATTTCGGTCCCGGTGTCGAGTTTGGCCCCGACATCGCGCCCGACCTCCAGCACATCGTCTTTGACCCGCAAACCTCTGGCGGTCTGCTAGTTGCGGTCGACCCGGCCCAGGCGTCGCAATTGGTGGCGGCCCTGGAAAAGGCTGGTTGCCTTGCGGCCGACCTCGGACAAGCGACCGCCGATACCGGGAAGAAACTCCAAATTAGGTGACTTGCCCCAAATAAAATAGACCCCGGTCCGACATAGCTCGGCTCAACCCTTGCCGACCTTCGGACCGTGATATTCTTAATCGTTTGTTAACTCCTGATATCACAACCCTCTGGGTCGTCGGCTTCCTGCTGTTGTGCACCTTCCTGCTCAACACGCTGGTGTTCAAGCCCATTCTCCAGGTGATCGACCAGCGCGCCGGCGCCGTCCGCGGCGCGCGCGAGCTCGCGGAATCCGCGGCGCACAAAGCGTCGGCGGCCGCGGCCGAGTACGATCGGACACTCAACACGGCCCGCGCCGAGGTCTATCGCCAGATGGATGACGTGCGGCGCGTGGCACTCGACAAGCGGGCGGAACTACTCGCCGGCACTCGCACGACAGTGGAACAGGAACTCTCCACCGCAACCGCGCGGGTGCAGCAGGAATCAAAAGATGCGCGCGCGGCGCTCGATCGCGACGCGTCGAACCTGGCAGGCGCAATCGTCGCGCGCGTGCTCGGGCGCGCTTCCTAAGACAACAGTGCGAATGGAGAAGCAAGTGCAGACGCAGGGGTTCTTCGCCGCTTGTGAATTAAAGCGCAAAGTGTCGATCGCCATGCTTCTCGTGATGTCCACGCCTCTCCTTGCGCAAGAACACGAGGCGGCCGCCACCCACGGCATGGGCGACATGCTGATCGCCCTGGCCTGGCCGCTCGCCAACTTCGCCATCTTCTGCGGCGTGCTCTATTACTTCCTCAACGGCCCGCTCAAGAACCACCTCTCGACCCGCAACGCGACCATCCGCAAAGAGCTGGTGGAAGCCGCCGCCCTCAAGGCGAGCGCCAACGCGCAACTGGAAGCCATCGAACAGAAGCTCCAGGCGCTCCCCGGCGAACTGGACGCGCTGCGGGCGCGCGGCAAGTCCGAGATTGCCGCCGAAGAGCAGCGCATCGCCGCCGCCGCCGTCGCGGAACGCGAGCGGCTGCTCGAGCAGACGCGCCGCGAGATCGACTTGCAGCTGCGTCTGGCCACGCGCGAGATCCTCGAGCACGCCGCCGACCTCTCGGTGCAGCTCGCCACCGAACGCCTCAAGAAGGAAATCACGCCCGAGGATCAGGCGCGCCTCGTCGATCGCTACCTGCAGCAGGTGAAAGGCGAGAAGGCCTAGGACATGTCGCTACGGACATCCGCAAACCGCTACGCCAAGGCGCTGTTCGAGGTTGCGCTCGAGGAAAAGAGCGACCTCGCGCAGGTCGATCGCGACCTGGCGTCGATGGTTGACCTGATCAACACCAACGCGGAGTTGAACGAGGCCGTCACGCGCATGGGCATCCCCGACGCGGCGCGAAGGGCCTTGCTGACCGCAGTCGCCGAAAAGATGGCGGTGGCCGCGCCGGTGAAGAAAATGATCGCGCTGCTGGCGGAGCAGCGGAAGCTCGATCGGCTGCCCGACCTCGCGCGGGCGTTTCGCGAGCGCCTCCTCGCGCACCAGAACGTGGTTCACGCCGAGGTAACGAGCGCGGCGCCGCTCTCGCCGGAAAAGACCACGGCGCTCGCCGCCGGCCTGTCGCGCGCCACGGGAAAGCAAGTGGATCTATCGGTCGTCGTCGATCCCGAACTGCTGGGCGGCATCGTCGCCCGGATCGGCAGCACCGTATACGACGGCAGTGTTAGAACGCAACTGCGCAAAGTACGGGAGCAGTTGCTGGCGAAGAACTAGGGATCAGGGATCAGGGATCAGGGATCGCTCCCTTGAGAGAAGCACCTATGAGCATTAAGGCTGACGAGATTTCCAAGATCATCCGCGAGCAGATCGGCAGTTTTGCCGTGGCCGTGGATGTGGCCGAAGTGGGCACCGTGGTGTCGCTTGGCGACGGCATCGCCCGCGTGCATGGCTGCCAGCGCGCGATGGCCGGCGAGATGCTCGAATTCCCCCATGGGGTCTACGGCATCGCGCTCAACCTCGAAGAAGACAGCGTCGGCACGGTGCTGCTCGGCGAGTACACGAAGATCAACGAAGGCGACCCGGTCAAGCGCACCGGGCGCATCATCTCGGTGCCGGTCGGCGAAGAGATGCTCGGCCGCGTGGTCAACGCGCTCGGCCAGCCGATCGACGGCAAGGGTCCCATCCTCACCAAGCAGACCGCGCCGATCGAGCGCATTGCCCCCGGCGTCGTCGATCGCCAGCCGGTGCGCGAGCCGCTGCAGACGGGCCTGAAGTCGATCGACGGGATGGTGCCGATCGGCCGCGGCCAGCGCGAACTGATCATCGGCGACCGCCAGACCGGCAAGACCGCGGTGGCGCTCGACACCATCCTCAACCAGAAAGACACCGGCGTCATCTGCATCTACAACGCCATCGGCCAGAAGCAGTCGACGGTGGCGCAGGTCGTGCGCACGCTCGAGGAAGCCGACGCGATGCGCTACACCATCGTGGTGGCGGCCACCGCGTCCGACCCGGCGCCGATGCTCTACATCAGCCCGTACTCGGCGACGGCGATGGGCGAATACTTCCGCGACTCGGGCCGTCACGCGCTGCTGATTTACGACGACCTGTCGAAGCACGCGCAGTCGTACCGCGAAATCTCGCTCCTGCTTCGCCGTCCGCCGGGCCGCGAGGCCTACCCCGGCGACGTCTTCTACCTGCACTCGCGCCTGCTCGAGC
>JBDTMB010000218.1:0-9187 GCA_039934485.1 Vicinamibacterales bacterium | reverse complement strand
GCGAACTGTTCGTCGCGCCGCTTGCCGGTGCCGACGTTACCGGGATTGATGCGGTACTTGTCGAGCGCGCGCGCGCAATCGGGGTACCGCGTAAGCAGCAGGTGGCCGTTGTAGTGGAAATCGCCGATGAGCGGCGCCGTACAGCCCGCGTCGAGCATGCGCTGCTTGATTTCGGGAACCGCCGCCGCCGCTTCGGGAAGGTTGACGGTGACCCGCACCAGTTCGGACCCGGCTTCCGCCAGCTCGATGCACTGCTGCGCCGTGGCCTTCGCGTCGGCCGTGTCGGTCATCGTCATCGACTGCACGACCACGGGCGCCCCGCCGCCGACCACGACATGGCCCACTTTCACACCCACCGTTCGATGCCGTCCGCCGATTTGAATCACGTCTTCAGCCTTCTGCCTTCTGCCTTACTGGTCGCGCCAGCCGTCTTCGAGCAGCGATCGCTTGATCTCAGCCGCGCGAAACAGCGCGAGGTCCATGTCGTCGTAGTTGTCCGCGCGGTCCAGTTCGTCGTTGGCGAAGAACGCCAGCGTGAACGGCGGACCGCCCGGAAGAATGACCGCGCGCACATTCTCTTTGCCGGACCGAAACAGGCGCCACAAGACCGTCGGGGCGAGCGACTCCACTCTATTGAGGATACAACGCGGCGGTGTCCCGTGCCGAGGCGTAGAGGCCGGCCAGCATGTGGGCCGTGGTGTGGCTGTCGGCCAGGCTGACAACCGACGGCGCCCGGTCCAGCACTGCCGCCTCAAAATCCTCGACCTCGCGCAGGAACAGGAGATCCGAGCCGATCACCTCGATCCGCTCCACCGCGCCTCGCCGCTCCAGTTCGAGCGTTTCAACCGGCCGGGGCCTGAACGGGTTCGGGACGGTCAGCGCGCCATCGCTGCCGATGATTTCCAGCCAGGTTCGATACGACGCGGTGAAACTTGCGTAAACCGTGGTGGTGGCGCCGCCCGGGAACCGCAGCAGGCCCATGAATTCGTCGTCCACGCCTTCGGCCGTCCAGTGTGCGGAGCCAAACACCATCTTCGGGTCGCGCCCGGTGATCATCCGGGCGTAAGTCACGGGATACCCCCCGATGTCCCACAGCGCGCCGCCGCCCAGTGCGGGATCCAGCCGCACATCGTCCTGGCGGCTCAGCGCAAACGTGAAGCCCGAAACGATGGCTCTCACGGCGCCCACCGCCCCGCCCGACAGCAGTTCCATCACCTTGGCCGTCAGCGGCTCATGCGGATACAGGTACCCTTCTTCGACGACGACCCCCTTCTGCTTCGCTGCCGCGGCGATGCGATCGACGTCCGCCGGGTCGAGGGCCAGGGGTTTTTCACAGAGCACGTGCTTGCCGGCGTTGATCGCGGCCAGGGTCCATTGCACGTGCTCGCTGTTGGGCAGGGGAACGTAGACGGCGTCGATCGCATCGTCGGCGAGCAGGGCGTCGTATCCGAAGAACACCCGCGGGATGTTCCATTCCGCCGCGTGCGCCATCCCACGGCCCCGATCGCGGCTGGCCACGGCGGCCAGCGTGCTGCGGCGCGCGGCCTGGAAGGCCGGAATCAACCGCCGATTGATTCGCGCGGTGCCGAGGATGCCCCAACGTAGGTCAGTCATCAGGCATCAGGCTTCGGACTTCAGTTTCGCCAGCATGCGGCGGTTGAATTCCTCGGACTGGCCGCGTGGAATCGACAGCGTCTTCCAGTTGGCGC
The DNA here is from genome assembly GCA_039934485.1 of Vicinamibacterales bacterium. GTDB lineage: Bacteria > Acidobacteriota > Vicinamibacteria > Vicinamibacterales > UBA2999 > 12-FULL-67-14b. The sequence goes on along the minus strand of JBDTMB010000218.1, from coordinate 7,478 downwards.
CCTTGAGGTGCTTGCCGAGAAACAGGATCTGGTAGGCGTGGCCGGCGTAGTGGGACACCTGCCGGCTGATGGCCTTGTAGACCGAATGCGGCTCGCCGCGAATGACCACCGTGCGCTGGAGGTCGGCGTCGGTCAGCGGGCCAATCGCGTCAAAGAGGCATTGCCAGCCGTGTTCCCATTCGGCGAGGATCTCCGCGCGCGAGGCGCGCACGTCAAGGAACTCGCCGTCGCGGATGCGGTTGGGTTTTTCGCCGTCGCTGGTGAGGAAGTCGACCCAGCGCGACCGCATGTTGCCGGCCAGGTGATGCATGATCACCGCGACGCTGTTCGACTCGGGATCGATCGCAACGTGCAGCTCGTCGTCCGACAGCTGCTCGATGGTCTTGTCCGCGAGCTTCTTGATCTTCTGGAACTCGTCGAGGACGACGGTGAGGATGGGTGATTCAGTGGACATTTTCGATAACCAGTAGCGCAACCGACACGGCCGCAAGGCCCCATGCGGGGAGCGTCACCTCGCGACCACGCCCCACCAGCGCATGCAGCGCCGCGTGGAGGATGAATCCCCAGAGGATACCTTGCGTGATGGAAAAGGTCAGCGGAATTAGGATCAGCGTGGCGAAGGCCGGCACGCCGATCTCGAGGCGGTCGAAGGACAGCCGGCTCACGGCCTGGAACATCGACACGCCCACCAGGATTAGGACGCTCGCCGTGGCATAGGGAGGAATCGCCGCCGCGATCGGCCCGATGAACAGGCAGGGCAGGAAGCAACAGGCGGTGACGACGGCCGTGAGGCCCGTGCGCCCGCCCACGCGAATGCCCGCAATGCTTTCGACAAAGGCCGTGCCCGACGAGCTGCCGAAGAGCCCCGCTCCGAGCGTCGCCACCGCATCCACCAGCAAGCCCTCGCGAAGGTGCCGCGGTTCGCCGCGTTCGTCGAGCAGGTTGGCGGCCTGCGAGACGCCGATGAACGTCGACAGCGAGTCGAAGAGGTCGGTCATCAGCACGGTGACGATGGCGGGCGCGAGCGACCACTTCAGCGCGCCCCAGATGTCGAGCTTGAAGAACACCGATGAGAAGTCGGGGGCGCTGAACCAGTTGGGCGGCGCGGTCACCCATCCGCCGGCCCACGCGCACGCCGTGACGACGGCAATGCTGGCCAGGTAGGCAAACGGATTCTGGTGGCGCTGGAGGCGCACGCAGATCAGGAGGCCGACCAGCGTGAGCAGGGCCCGATGATCCAGCGGGCCGACGCCGACGAGCGTGGCGGGATTCGCGGCCACAAAGCCCGCGCTCTGCAGCCCGATGAACGTCAGCAGCAGGCCGATGCCGGCTGCGGTGGCCGAGCGCAACGACGCCGGGATCGCCATCGCCGTCCGCTCGCGCAGCGGCGTCGCCGAGACCAGCAGGAACAGGACGCCGGCCCAGAAGATGATCCCGAGCGCCACCGGCCACGGCACGCCGCCGTTGATGATGATCGTGTAGGTGAAGAACGCGTTCAGGCCCATGCCCGGCGCCACGCCGAAGGGGAGCTTGGCGTAGAGGCCCATCAACAGCGTCATGGTGAAGCACACCAGCACGGTGGCGGTGAGCGCGCCAGAAAAGGGAATGCCGGTGCCAGGGGTGGACAGGATGCCGGGATTGACCACCACGATGTACGACATCGTCAGGAACGTGGTGAGCCCGGCGATGGCTTCGCGCCCCATGGAAATCGCATCATACTTTCGATGAACAGGTTGCGTTGGTGCCTTTTCATCCGGCGGCATACCCTGCGGACGTAGGGCACCGCTTCATCGGTGCCGCAGGAGGCACGACGTGGACCGGATCAAGCTTGACGTGACCTATGCGCTGCGACGGCTGCGCTCGCGGCCGACGTTCGCGCTGATGAGTGTGGTGACGATGGCGCTGGTGATCGGCGCCGGCAGCGCCGTGCTCGCCGTCGTCAATGCGACGCTCGTGCGCCCGCTGCCGTTCCCCGAGGCCGAGCGCCTGGTGAGCCTCTACTCGATGCCGCCTGGTGAGACCGACATCGCGATGAGGAATCCGCTGCATCCCCTGGACTTCGTGCGTTTCCGGTCCCACCTGCGGCAGGCCGACGCGGTGGAAGCGTTCTGGGCGCGCGATCGGGCGTTGAGCGGCGAGGGTGATCCGGAAAGCGTGCCGGCGGCGCGCGTCTCGGCCGGCGCTCTGCCGCTGCTTGGCGGTGTGCCGCTGATGGGGCGCACCTTCACCGAGGCCGAGGATCGCGCGGCGGAACGGCTCGTGGTCCTCAGCTGGGGATTGTGGCAGCGGAAGTTTGGCGGACGAGCGTCCGTGATCGGCGAGACGATTCAGATCGACCGCGAACCTTTCCAGATCATCGGCGTCCTTGGACAATCGTTCGAGCCTGCCTACATTCAATCGGAGCTGTGGACACCGTTGGGAATTCACGACGGCAACCTGCCGTTGCCCGGAGACACTTATCTGCAGACGGTGGCGCGGCTTCGCCCCGGCGCCAGCGTGCAGCAGCTTGATGCCGAAGTGCAATCGCTGATGGTTGAAGTCGTGAAGGAAGGGCCGCCGCAAACTCGCGGCTGGACCGCGCACGCGATCACATTCCGGGAGTTCCAGTACGGGACGCGGACGCCGGCGCTGCTGATTCTATTGGCGGCGTCGTTAGTGCTGGCGCTGATTGCGTGCGCGAATCTGGCAAACCTCACGCTCGCCGAAGTCATGGGCCGGCGCGGCGAGCTCGCGCTGCGGGCCGCGTTGGGCGCCGGACGCGGCGGCGGCGAGCGGCTGCAGGTCATCGAGAGCCTGTTCCTCGCGGCGGCGGGCACGGCGGCCGGCCTGCTCCTGGCCCGCATCACATTGCCGACGCTTCTGGCGCTCGATCCCGGCGTGGCGAAGACCTTGCCGAGTGTCGGCATCGACTGGCGCGTGCAGGGCAGCGCCGCGGTCCTGGCCACGCTGGTGTCGCTGGCGGCAGGACTGTGGCCGCTGTGGCGCGGCATTCGAGGCGACCTCGCCCAGGGCGTCGCCGATGGCGGACGCCGCACCGCCGGCGCGCGCCACGATCGCCGCGTCGGCCGCGTCCTGGTCGGGGCCGAGGTGGCGCTGACCGTCGTGCTCATGGTCAGCAGCGCGCTACTGCTCAGCGCGTTCCAACGCGTGTCGACACTCAATCCTGGCTTCGATCCGCGCAACGTGCTCGGTGGTCAAATCAGGCTGGCGCCCAACCCCGCTGCCACGGAGGCCACGCGCGCGGCATTCGTCCAGCAGGTCGTGGAGCGCGTGCGTGCCCTGCCGGGCGTGGTCGACGCCGGCGTCACGCTGAACTCGTTCATCCCCGGGTTCTTCATGATCACGACGGTCCAAATCGAGGGCCGGCCCGCCCCTGGCGCCGCCGCGGGCTACTTTGTGCAGCTGCGCCGGATCAGTCCCGGCTATTTCAAGACCATGCGGATCCGGCAGCGATTGGGACGCACCTTCACCGAGCAGGATGGCACCGACGCGCCGAAGGTCGCCGTGGTGAGCCAGGCGTTTGCCGACCAGTTCTGGCCCGGTGAAGACCCGCTCGGCCGCCGCGTCCACCGAGGCACGCTGTGGTTTACGGTGATCGGTGTCGTGGACGATGTTCGTGACGTGAGCCTGTCGCAGGCCGAGCAGCCGACGTTCTATCTCGCCTACGCGCAGAGCAACAACCAGACCGCGCCCATCTCGCTGGTGGTTCGTACCGCTGGCTCGCCCCTCGGCGTCGCGCAAGCCGTGCGCGCGGCGGTGTTCGCCGTCGATCCGGGCCAGCCGATCGACCACGTGTTGACGCTCGAAGACTTTCTCGCCGCCTCGGCCGGCCCCGAGCGCTTTCGCGGGATGCTGCTGGTGATCTTCGCGCTGCTGGCCCTGGTCCTGTCGGCGGTTGGGATTTACGGCGTCACCGCGCGATCGGCAGGGCAGCGCACGCGGGAGATGGGTGTTCGCCTGGCGCTTGGCGCCGAGCCATCGCAGGTGTGGCGGCTGATCGTCGGGGAAGGCCTGCGCTCCGTGATCGCCGGCATGGTCGTGGGCGGCGTCGCCGCCGCCGGCGCGGCCGCCCTGGTCACCAGGTGGCTGCCCGGGACGCAGTTCGAGTCCCCCCAACTGATGGCCGCCGCAGGCGTCCTGCTCGCCATCGTCGCACTAGCCGCCACCGCGCTGCCGGCGCGCCGAGTGCTGCGCGCGGACCCCTTGGCAGCTCTGCGATCGGAATAAGCGCGCATCTGGTGATCTCTTGACGTGGTGAGCGGTGATCGATCTGTGTCTCGGCTAAGCTCCTTTGGCATTGGCCGGCAAGGGAGGAGTTGAGAGCAAGCGGATGAATTCGCTCAGCCACTTGGGGTCCGGCCGGTTGGCGAGCGTGGCGGCCGACCACTGACGACGCACGCCGCGTCTGGTGATCCGCACGGCCGTCGCCGTCCCGGCGGCGATGGCCGGTTCCACGGCCCAGCGCGCCAGCACGCCCACGCCGAGCCCGGCCTTGATCATCTCGACGATGGCTTCCGTGAGGGGGACTTGCGAGACCCGCGCCGGCTCGATCCCCGCCGGCGTGAGGATGCGCGTGAACAACTCACTCGACTTGCGATCCACCCTGTACATGAACAGGTGCTCGTCTTCGAGGTCCTCGGCCGAAATCCACGCGCGCTTGGCGAAGCGGTGCTGTGGCGACACGAGCGCCACCAGTTCATCGACAAACAGCGGACGCACGACGATGCGCGGATCGTCCACGTCATCCTCGGTGATCACCGCGAGGTCGATCTCGCCTTCGCGTAACGCGGCAATCGGCCGGCCGGTGGCGCCGACGACGATCTCCACCTCCACGCCAGGGTGTTTGCGGTGGAACCCGGCCAGCAGGGCCGGGAGCCAGTGGTAGCCGGTGTTGCACTGCGTGGCGAGGCGGAGCACGCCGCGGCCCGCGTCGTGCATCCCGCGCACGTCCTCTTCGGTGCGCTTCAGTTCATCGAGGACGCGCCGCGCCGCGGCGAGCACGCGATCGCCTTCGGGGGTGAGCGCCATGCGGCGGCTCAACCGGGTGAAGAGCGGCGCGCCCAGGCGCGATTCGATGTCGCGGAGTTGGTGCGAAAGCGCGGACTGCGTGAGATGGAGCCGGTCAGCGGCGCGCGTGACGTTGCCGAGCTCCGCGACGGCATCGACCAGCGTGAGGTGGCGGATTTCCAGGGCCAGTGGCATCCCCTAGTCATATGAGGACGGCTCATCGCCTGTCAAGAAGTCATGAGGCGAATTCGCCTAATGGGATCTGCGAATTTCGCTCACATGCCGATCGAAAAAACTGCCGCAAATTCAGGGGGATGAGGGTCAGACCCTACTGGAACGAACGCTCGAAAAGGGCGGTGATGGCCTCTTGGGCCGGAGGGGTGAGCACGCGTGAACCGGTGCCCGTGAAGTGCATGTGGGTGATGACCGGTTGGTCGCTGCCGCGGCGTGGTTCCCACTTGTCGCCGGACCACTCGCACCACTCCGCCTGGTCCTGATCGAAGACGAAGAGCGGCTTGGCGCACAGCTTGGCGAATTCGGCGCCCCAACCGGTGCCGCCACGCACCGTTTGATCGGGCTGGATGCTGCCGATCACGTAGATCTCCTGCCCGTTGTTGATCTGGTACCAGATGCTCTGGAGGATCTTGCGGAAGGTGGGGGTGTCGGGATAGCGGCGGCTCATCAGCTTCGACACATAGGTCAGGCTGACTTCGCCCATGTGCAGCTCTTCGTGATTGAGCACCCGCAGCCCACGCGTCCGCGCGGGCTTGTGGCCGTCGAACGAGAAGTTGACCTCTTCGATGCCGAAGCGCTCGGCGCAGGCGCCGAACTCGGCCTCGGCGCCTTGCGCACCACCACTGAAGAGGATGACCTCCTCGCGGTTGGGCATCGCCTACTCCTTGCCCTCGTCCGCGTCATCTGCGACGCCGCCTTCTGGCGCTTCGGGGGCTTCCGCCGCCGCTTCGGCGTCGGGCGCGTCCGGATCGGGATCCTCATGCTTCATGAAGTCGGGCAGCGCGTCGATGGCGTCGTCGTCTGAGTCGTCCAGGTCGTAGGTGCGGCCGGTAAACTTGATCGGAATCGGGCCCTTGGGCTTTTCTTCCTTCTTGAAGGCCTGCTTCTTCTTGTCCTTGGGCGGCGCCGGTGGACCGAAGTTCCGATCCCGTGACCCACCCCCTGGAGGGCCGTCACCGAAGCCACCGGGGCGCGGTCCGCCGAATCCACCGCCACCGGGGCGGGGACCACCGAAGCCGCCGCCACCGCTGAATCCCCCCGGTCGAGGAGGACCGCCGAAGCCGCCGGGGCGTGGCGGGCCGCCAGGACCGCGATCTTCCCGCGCGCGTGCCTCGCTGACAGCCAATGGCCGCCCCATGAAGAGCTGCCCATCGAACTTCTTGATGGCCTCCTCGGCGGGAGCGCGCTCGGCGTACTCGACAAAGGCAAATCCCCTCGCACGGCCGGTTTCACGGTCGAGCGGACGAACGATCTGCGTGGGCGCACCGACCTGCGAGAAATGCGTCCGCAAGTCCTCTTCGGTCGCCTGATAAGGCAAATTTCCTACGAACAATCTGACTGGTGGCACGGTTGAACTCTAGCGGGTGACTACTGGATGCAAGGGGATGGCTTTGGTTGGTTCCAAGGGCGTGATGGATCGGGCCGGTAGATTAACAAATCTACCCCTAGGTAACAAGTGGGGGTCAAGAAAGCTCCGCCAACCGGGTCTGGATGGCCTCGAGCCGCAGGCGCAGCATCTCGCGATGCGCCGGGCGGCAGGCCGCCCCGATTTCGGCCTGGGTCTGGGCCAGGGCCAGCTCGAGGCCCCCCTTTTTTGACGCCTGTTCCCGTTGGGCGGGGGTTAGGTCCTGCCCCGCCGGCGGCGGGTTGGCCGCGTCGTGCTGTTGGGATTCGACGGATTTGCTTTCAAAACCCCGGGCCATGCCCCGAGCATAGCAGCAAGGGATGGTAAAATCGGCGGGTTCCTCGCGGGGGCCGAGTCCGGCGCCCCTACTCGTCGGCTGCCCTCGCGGGTCGATGGATGGAGGTAACGCGAGTCTGCCCGGAGTGTGCCCATGACCCGCTTTACTTCCATTACCCCCAACCTGGTCGTTCGTGACGTCGCCACGAGCACGGCCTTCTATCGGGACGTGCTCGGCTTCGCGATCAAGGAAACCGTCCCCGCCGCCGAGCCTTTTGTCTTCGTGTGGCTCGAGCGCGACGGCGTGCCGGTGTTCCTGAACGATGTCAAGGCCGTCGTCGCGGAGCATCCGCAGATGGCCCAGGTGCCGCCAGGCGGAACCGCCACGCTCTTCATCATCCTGGCCGGCGTTGACGAGTTTCACGACGCCATCAAGGATCGCGCGCCGGTCGTCATGCAGCTCAAGACCCAGGTCTACGGCATGCGCGAGTTCGCCGTGACCGATCCGGACGGGCACCTCATCACGTTTGCCGAACGGGTCGGTGAATGACCGACA
>JBDTMB010000217.1:0-9212 GCA_039934485.1 Vicinamibacterales bacterium | reverse complement strand
GGGTGCTGGGTGCCGGGTGCCAGCGTGCCGGAACCCGAAGACCCCGTAGCCTGAAGCCTGAAGCCCGAGGCCTGTTACCTATTCCGCTCGCAACGCCGCCACCGGGTCAAGTCGCGCGGCCCGCCTGGCTGGCGCGAGCCCGGCCAGGGTGCCCAAAGCCAGGAAGAAGACGGCGGCTCCGCCGAATGTGACGGGGTCAGACTCGGAAATCCCGTACATCAGCGCCTTGAGCGAACGCGCACCGGCAAACGCGAGCGGCAGGCCCAGCGCGACCCCGGCAAGGGTGAGTCTGAGGCCTTCGCCTACGATCCCCCGCGCGACCATCGCCGAGGTGGCGCCGACCGCAACCCGTACGCCGATCTCCCGACGGCGGCGCGACACCGAGTAGGCGAGGGCGCCGTGCACGCCAATGAAGGCCAGCAGCACGGCAAGGCCGCCAACCGCGGCGGCAACCGTGGCGCTCATTCGTTCCGTTGCCGGTGCGCGTGCCAGCAGATCGTCGAGGCGGATGATCTCCTGCGCATAGTCACGACCCCCGTCGCGCAAGATCCGCCGGACGCCAGAGACGACCGTCGCTGGGTCACTCGTCTCGATCAGCAAATTGGGATTGAAGGCGCTGATCGCGGGAATCTGCAGGGCGGGCCGATAGATTACCAGCGCGTGAGCCTTCCGTGGATCGCCCTGCGTGGCATCGCCAACGACGCCGACGATCATCATCTCCTGATCAACGGGCAACGTGCGGATCCTGACGCGCCGCTCGAGCACGCTGCCCTCCACCGATAGGGCGCGCGCCAAACTTTCGCTGACGACGGCCACCGGTGTCGTCAGCAGGGTGTCCGACCACGAAAGGCCGCGCCCAGCCAGCAGCGGAATGCCCATCGTCTGGAAGAACTTGGGTGAGACGTAGTCGCTCGATGTCTGAACTCCCGCCGGCTCTTGACCGACGAACGTGATCGGCATGCCGGCGCTGGCGCTCGTGACGCGTGGAAAACTGCTGGAGAACGCCGCCGACCGCACACCTGGCAGTGCGGAGATCCGCTCCATCAATGGCGGGTAGTAGGACGCGCGATCGCCGCGATTGTAGCCGGCGTTCGGCAGGGTGAAGAGCTTGACGTTGAGGATGTCGGCGGTACGGATGCCCAGGTCGGTGGTTTGCAGAAGGTACAGGGAACGCGTCAACAGCACGGCGCCCACCAGCAACATCACCGACAGCGCGACCTGCGCGACCACGAGTCCGCGACCCCATCGACTCGGGGCGCCGACGACCGTGCGATCCCACGTGAACTGGAGTCCGGCGGGGCGACGCATCGCCACCGCGATCGGTAGTGCGCTCATCAGGACTCCAACCGCGATTCCGATCAGGCTGCTCACGGCGAGCACCCGGAGGTCGGGCGCGAACGACATCGCGTACGGCACATTCACCGGCGGCATGAAGGCCGGCAGCGTGACGGCCAGCGCATACGCCAACGGCACCCCGACCGCCGTCCCCGACAGCGATAGCACCAGACTTTCGATCAGCAGCTGTTGCGCGATGCGCAGCCTGGTGCCGCCGAGTGCGAGGCGGACGCCGATTTCTGGGCTACGGGCGTTTACGCGCGCCAGTAGAAGGGCTCCGAGATTGACGCATGCGAGCAGCAGCAACAGGCTGGTCAGGCCGAGAATGATCGTCAGCGGCTGTGCGTAACGCTCGCGATTCCGCGACGTTCCGGTGGCAAATCGCTCCAGCGTGGGCGTGGAGTCGCGCAATTGCTGGAACTCGGACGGGGGGAGCGCGGCTGGTACGACCGCATCAATCAACGCCGGCCACCGCGTCGCTAACTCCGCGGATGCCTGCTCCAGACTGCGGCCGGGATGGAGCCGTCCGAGGATGAACGAGGCGAGCTGACGGCGCACAGGACCAGCCGGGAGTACCGAGTCGAAGGTCGTGAAGATGTCGACGCCGTGGTCGATCTCTAGACCCAGGAATCCCTGCGGCAGCACGCCGATGATAGTGACCTCGACGTTGTTTACCTGGATCGCCCGGCCAAGCACCGATGGCTCACCGTTGAACCGTGCCGTCCAGAGCCGGTGACTAATGAGTGCCACGCGCGCACCGGGGCTATAGATCGGCGCATCGGCGTCGGTGATTGCGCGCCCCAGCGCCGGCGTCACGCCAAACGCGGCGAAGCATTGCCCGGTGACAAAGGTCGTCAGGGTCTGCACGGGCTGCTCGTTGGCCAGGACTGGGAGCACCACGCCGCCAAGGTAGCCGCAGACGTTGTCGAGCGGTCCATTGCGGCTGAGCTCATCGACGGCTGCGACCGGCGTGCTGCGGGGCAACCCGCGCGACGTTCTGGGCGCAATCGCGATTAGACCATCAGGATCGGCAATCGGCAGGCGCTGCATGGTCAGCGCATTCAGCATGCTGAACATTGCCGTGGTTGCGCCGATGCCGAGCGCCAAGATGAGGATGGCGGCGAGAGCAAACCCAGGTGACCGTCGAATGTGCCGCCACGCGTAACGGAGGTCCTGAAGCCGAGTCTCCAACATGCCGAAGCCCCCCTTTAGCTCCGCCTGGTCTGCGTCATCTGCGGCCCTTGGTTGATCTGCGTCATCTGCGGCCCTACTGAGGTTCAGAACAGAACGGGCAGCGATCCGCGCGGGCGTGCAGGGCCTTGCCGCATTTCCAGCAAAAACGCGGCTGGAGGGCTTCGCGGTTCTTGATCCGCGCCTGGATGTCCTGCTGGTCGTCCGACACACCGCCGGTGGCGGCAGGGGAGGCGCGCCACGGGCGCTTGGGCGTGGAGGCGTTCTTGGCGGCGAGGATGGCGTCGAGCAGGTCGGCGGCGCGTTGGTACCGGGACGAGATGTCGGCGGCAATCGCCTTCATCACGATGTCGCTGATCGCCTTGGGCAGCTTGGGGTTCTTGAGCCGCGGCGGTGACGCCAGCTCGCCTTTCATCAACTTCTCGAGGTCGCCCGGCGACGGCGTGTTGTAGGGCAGCACGCCGGTGAGCATCTGGTACATCGTGATGCCGAGCGAGTAGATGTCCGACGCGAACACTGCCTTGCCCTGGAATTGCTCGGGCGCCATGTACGGCGGGCTGCCGATCACGGTGGTGCCGTGCGCGGCGATTTCGAGGAACCGCGAGGTGCCGAAGTCCGCCACCTTGATCAGGCCCTGCTCGGTGACGAGGACATTGCCCGGGCGCAAGTCGCGATGGATGATGCCCTGCTTGTGGGCGTGGTCCATCGCGTTGCAGATCTGGCAGGTGTAATCGAGCGCGCGGTTGAGGTCCATCGTGCCGTCGCGATCGATCACCGCTTCGAGCGTGTCGCCCGGCACGTACTCCATCACGATGAAGAACACATCGTCTTGCTTCTCGGCGGTGAGGACGGTGACGATGTTCGGATGGCTGAGGGAGGCGAGCAGTCGCGGTTCGCGCAGCAGCTCGCCGAAGTCGAGGTTCTGCCGGTGCGGCACCTTGATGGCGACCTTCTTGTCGATCCAGGTGTCTTCCGCGAGGTAGACGCTGCCAAAGCCCCCGCTTCCCAAAGGCGAGAGGATGCGGTATTTCCCGACCGTCTGTCCGCGGAAGAACATCTGTGCGGATGAGTATACTCTCGGCGTGCGCCCTCGCTTCTACGTGCCCGATCTCGATCCGCTGGCCGCGACCATTCACTTGCCAGACGATGAGGCCGAGCACCTGGCGCGCGTGTTGCGGCTGGGCGCCGGCGCGGAAGTGGAAATCTTCGACGGGCGCGGCGGGCTGTGGCGCGCCGAAGTGGTGCAGGCGGGCAAGCGCGGCGTGCAGGTGAAGGCCGGTGAACGCGCAGCCCCGGCGCTGGAGACGCGCCTTCCGATCACGCTCGTGTCGAGCGTGCTGAAGTCCGACAAGATGGACGACGTGGTGCGCGATGCGGTGATGCTGGGGGTGGCGGCGATCCAACCGGTGTTGAGCGCGCGATCGGAAATCGGCCTCGCCGCGCTCGCGCGAGGGCGCCGCGCCGAGCGCTGGCGGCGCATCGCGGTGGTGTCGGCGAAGCAATGCGGACGGGCGGTGGTTCCGCCCGTGCACGACCCGATGGCCTTCGGCGAGTATCTGGCTGGTGCTGGTGCTGGTGCTGGTGCTGGTGGAGGCAAACCTTTAGGTTTGCCTGAGACGCCCTTGCGCCTGCTCTGTGTCGAGCCCTCGGCCCTGCCGGGCGGCGTTCGCTCGGTGCATGATGTGCCGTCACCGTCTTCGGCCCACGTGATCGTCGGCCCCGAGGGCGGATGGACGCCGGATGAAGTCGCGTCGGCGGTCGCCGCCGGTGTCGTCCCGATTTCACTGGGTGGTCGAACCCTTCGCGCCGACGCGGTGCCGCTGGTGGCGCTGACGGCGCTTTTAACAACCTGGAGTGCACTGTGATGACTAAGAACGGATGGATGGGACTCGCTTCGCTCGTGGGAGCCATAGGACTCGCTTCGTTCGTGGGGACCACCGTGCACGGCCAGGAGCACGCTTCACCTGGCATGCCGCCACCGGTGGCGACGTTTTCGATTCTCGGCTTCGATCCGGAGACCGGTGAAGTGGGCGGCGCCGTGCAGTCGCGCGTCTTCAGCGTCGGCAACGGCGTGTTGTGGGCGGATGCGGAAGTGGGAATGGCTGCCACGCAGGCGATCATCGATGTCAGCTACGGGCCGAAGGCGCTGGCGTTGCTGCGCGCCGGCATGAAGCCCGACGCCATCATCAAGGCGATCTGGGAAAGCGATCCGGATCCGCAGCCGAAGGAGTGGACCAAGGACGGCCGCCAGTTCGCGGTGATCAATCTCAAGGGCGAGACCGCGACCTTCACCGGGACCAAGGCCACGACGTGGGCCGGCGGCAGGCAAGGGAAGTTCTGCACCGCGCAGGGCAACATCCTCAAGGGCGAAGGCGTCGTCAACGGGATGGTGCAGGCGTTCGAGGAGACCAAGGGTCACCTCTCGATGCGCCTGATGGCCGCGCTCGACGCCGGCCAGGCCGCGGGCGGCGACACCCGCGGCATGCAGTCGGCCGCGATGCTCATCGTCAAGAAGGGCGGCGGCGTGTGGCTCAACAACGACACCGTGCTGCGCCTGCAGGTGGACGACAGCACCGAGCCATTCAAGGAGATGCGCCGTCTGGTGGAGTCGTGGAATCAACGCCGCGTCCGTGGCGGCCAGGCGCCGGTGAAGCCTCAGTAACACCATGGGCACCGAGGTTCGCCGGGTATCGGACTCGATCGCGTGCTTGCGGCGGGCGTCGTATTTGACCTGTTCCTACATTGTTCGCACCGCGGGCGGACTCGTGCTGGTCGATGCCGGCATGGATTCCGAGGGCATCGATGTCCACATCGGCCTGCGGGCCTTGAACGCGCGTATCGAAGACGTGCGGGCGATCCTCCTCACGCACTGGCATAACGATCACGCGGCCGGTGCACAGGCCATTCATGTCTTGAGCGGCGCCCCCGTCTACTACCATCCGGGTGATCAGCGGCAATTCAACGGCGAGGCCGGCGCCACAGGCGTGCGTGGGTGGGTGAGCGATCGCATTCCCGAGCTCGGCATGCTGGTGCTGTTCAAGGGGCTGCTGGGTGAGGCGACCCCCCGGCCCGTCGCGGCACAGCGCCTGGTGCAGGATCGGGACGTCATCCTGGATGATTTCGAGGTGATCGCCACGCCCGGCCACACCGCGGGCCACGTGTCGTATTTCTATCGGCCCGAGCGCGCGCTCTTTGCCGGCGACGCGCTCGCGGTCATCGACGGCCGCATCCGCTTCATGGCTCGCCCGGTCACGCTCGATCTGGATGCTGCTCGCCAGTCGTTGTCGAAATGCCTCGCGCTCAATCCGCTGATCGTCTGTCCTGGACATCGGGAGCCGCTGGTCGACGGCGCGGAGGCGGCCTGCCAGGAGATGCGAGAATACCTGGCGCGCGACGGCAAGTGGCCGTTGCTCGGTTAACGCATGGACCTGCCGTTCTCCGAGTCCGCGTTCCTCGATCTCTTTGGCGCGTACAACCAGGACTTGTGGGCGGCCGTTATTGCCGTGTGGATCATCACGATCGCGGTCGTGATCCGAACGTGGCTGAAGCCGCGAAATGACGCGGCCGTTGTGATCCTGCTCGCCGCGCATTGGCTCTGGTCGGGCGTCGTGTATCACTGGATCTATTTTCGAACCATCAACTCCGCGGCGGCGATCTTTGCGGGCCTGTTCGTCGTGCAGGGCGCGCTCTTTGCGTGGGCCGGGCTGGCGCACCAGGGTCGCTTCACCGCGCCGCGATCGCTTCGAGGCGTCGTCGGCCTCGGGCTGGTGGGTTACGGCCTGATCTACCCGTTGATGGGAATAGCGCTCGGACTGCAGTATCCGCGGCTGCCGCTCTTCGCGGTGCCGTGTCCGACCGCGCTCATCACGGCCGGCTTGCTGCTGATGTCGTCGGGATTGCCGCGAGTGGTGAATGTCGTGCCGATCCTGTGGACGATTATTGGCAGTTCGGCGGCGATCGTGCTGGGTATCCGCGCCGACCTGGCCCTGGTCGCCGCGGGGGCGCTGCTGCTGCTCGACACGCTGGCGCCGCGGGCGCTCGGGTCTCGCTAAGGCTTGCGGAGCAGCAAGGCGACCCACGTGTCTTCTGACAAGCGGACCTCTTCCACGAACCCGGCAAAGGCGTTGAGGACGCCGTCGACCTCGGTGTGATCGAAGCCGCTCAGGATTAACGTGCCGTGTGGCCGGACCAGTGAGCCGACGGCCACGCCGCTCTGCGTCAACATGCCGCCGGTGAGATTGGCGAGGACGATCTCGGCGTCTGCGACCGGCTGCGATCGAAAGTCGGCCACGCGAAATTGCAGCGTGAACGGAAGGGGATTGAGCTTCGCGCTGTGCTGGGCCGATTGGATCGCGTCGGTGTCGACGTCGATGCCCACCACCGACTTGGCGCCGCGCAACGCGGCGGCCATGGCGAGCACGCCGGATCCCGTGCCGAGATCCAGGACGTCGCGATCGCGGACGTCCACCTCCGAGAGCAGTCGCAGGCACAAGCGCGTGGTCTGGTGATGGCCGGTGCCGAAACCCATCGACGGTTCGATGATGATCACGGTCTTGCCATCGGGCAAACCTGAAGGTTTGCCCCCACCATCGCTGACGCCATCGCTGACAGTGGGCACATCCCACGGCGGCGCGACGATGAAACTGCCGGCGTGGACGGCGGTGAGCGACGCCTGCGATCGCGCGGCCCAGTCTTCGTCGGGGATCGAGATGTCTTCGAGCTGGAGCGCCGGCAACTGCTGGAGAATCGCGCGCCGGGCCGCCGCGCGCGCGTCAACGTCAGAGAAGAAGACGCGCCAGTGGAGCGGCGTGGGCGGCGGGTCGGGAATCGGTGGGTAAGTGGGATCCCACAGCCCGCCAGGCGGCAGCGGCCGCTCGGCCAGGTCTTCGATCGCCGCCGGCGCGTAATCGTCGAGCAGCGCCGAGAGCGCGTCATCGGCGTGGGGCGGATCGTCGAGTGTTGTCGCCCTGACGATGAGGGCCGGCCACTGTTTAGCCAAAGATGTCCTTCACCTTGCCGAAGATGCCGCGGTCGTCGTCTTCGTGGTGCGCCTTCGGCGTGATCGACTGCGCCGGCAGCGTCGCGGCGAGGTCCTCGAGGAGCTTCTTTTGTTCCTTGGTGAGTTTCTTCGGTGTGACGGCGACGACGGTGACGAGCAGGTCGCCGTGGCCGCGGCCCGAGACATCGGGCATGCCCTTGCCGCGCAGGCGGAAGGTGGTGCCGGTCTGCGTGCTCTCGGCGATCTTGATCGTCTCGTTGCCGTCGATGCCGGGCACCTTGACCTCGGCGCCGAGGGCGAGCGTCGTGAAGGGGAGCGGGACCTGGCAATGCAGGTCGTTGCCGTCGCGCTGGAAAAACTCGTGTTCCTCGACGAAGATCACCACGTAGAGATCGCCGGGCGGGCCGCCCTGCGCACCGGCTTCGCCTTCGCCGGAGAGGCGCAGCCGCTGGCCGGTGGCGATGCCGGCGGGAATCTTCACGGTGAGCTTGCGCATCTGCTCGATCGCACCCTGGCCCTTGCAGGCCGGGCACGGCTTGGTGATGACCTTGCCGGCACCGCGGCACTGCCCGCAAGTGCGGGCGACGGTAAAGAAGCCTTGTTGATAACGCAGCTGTCCGGCGCCGCGGCACTGCGGACACGTCGTCGGCGCCGAACCCGCGGCCGCGCCAGAGCCCTTGCAGGTCTCGCAGGTCTCGTGACGAGGAATCTGGATCGAGGTGTCGACGCCCTTGGCCGCTTGCTCGAACTTGATCTCGAGGTCGTAGCGGAGGTCGGCGCCGCGTTGCGGCCCCGATCGGCGCGACGCGCCGCCGCCGAAACCGAAGATGTCGCCGAGGCCGCCGAAGATGTCCTCGAAGCCGGTGAAGGCCGACGGGTCGAAGCCCTGCGCGCCGCCGCCGACGCCGGCGTGGCCATGACGGTCGTAGCGCGCCCGCTTGTCGCTGTCGGAGAGGATTGAATACGCCTCGGCCGCTTCCTTGAACTTCTCTTCCGCGGCCTTGTCGCCGGGGTTGCGGTCGGGATGGAACTTGAGCGCCAGCTTGCGATACGCGCTCTTGATTTCCTGGTCGCCGGCGCCCTTGGCAACGCCGATCACCTCGTAGTAGTCGCGTTTGCTCACGATGCTTTCGCCACCTTCACCAGCGCGGGACGCAGCAGGCGTTCGCCGATCCGGTAGCCCTTGGCCATCACGCCGACGACCTCGCCGTCGCGCGCGCCGGCCGCTTCTTCATAGGCCACGGCCTGGTGCTGATGCGGATCGAAATCCGCGCCGAGGGGATCGATCGTGCTCACGTTGCGTTTCTTGAGGAGCTCGGCCAGCTGGCGCTGAATCAGCTCGAGGCCGGCCTTATAGGGCTGGGCCTCGGGCGGCGCCTCGGCGGCGAGGGCGCGATCGAAGTCGTCGACGATCGGCAGCAACTCGGCCATCACGTCGGCGGCGGCGAATTCGATCATGTCCTTGCGGTCGCGGTCCACGCGCTTGCGGAAGTTGTCGAATTCCGCGGTCTTGCGCAGCAGGCGATCGTAGAAATCGTCGCGTTCGCGCTGCAGGGTGTCGAGGCCGTTCGGGCCGGCCGCCGCGGCGGGCGCACTGGCGTCGATATCGGCCGGGTCGTTAGGTTGATCGCTCATCGTTGATTGAGATTCTGGTTTGAAACCCAGGTGGGGGCAAACCTTCAGGTTT
>JBDTMB010000216.1:0-9224 GCA_039934485.1 Vicinamibacterales bacterium | reverse complement strand
CCGCGCCCAAACTTACCAGCTGGCCCTAACGCCGAAGCGGATCACCCGCGGCGAGAGAATCGTGCTCACCATATCCGCATTGGCGGCCGCCATGTTGCGGCGCCTCGAGAACACGGTGTTGCCGTTGGTGAGGTTGAAGACGTCCATCGACGGCGTCATCTTGACCTTGCCGAAGTTGAACGCGCGGTCGACCCGGAGGTCGAACTGGTTGTAGTTCGGCAGCCGCACGTCGCCGAGCGGCTCGAGCAGCACGGTGGTCGTGCCGGCCGAATTGGCGCGGTTCGGCGTCAGGATTCCCTGCGGGTGCGGGTAACCCTGGCGGCCCTGGTAGCCGCCCGCGATGTTGATGTCGAACTTCGGCAGCAGGTACGAGCCGTTGGCCTTCACCAGCCACTTGGCGTTGGTGTACACGCTGTCGACGCCGCTGCCCGCGCTCACCGGCGCGTACTGCGCGCCGTTCCACTGCGGGTTGATGTTGGTCGGATCCTCATACGCGTTGGGCGAATCCCAGTGATCGATCGCGCTGTTGTAGGCGTAGCTCGCCGAGCCCTGCCAGCGGCTCGACATGCGCTTGCGCAGCGTCAGCTCGAAGCCGGTGTAGCTGCGCGTCCGATCCGGGACGTTCGTGGTGACGAACGCCGACGGCAGCGCAATCGTGGGCTGGTAGTAGACCACCGCCGGGCAGGGGACGCCGGACGGGCAGGTGGTGGCCTGGTAGGTGACCGCCTGGTAGTCGGCACTCGACAGCCCCACCACGTCGCGCCAGTTGAAGTCGCTGTACGAACGCCAGATGTAGCTGGCGCCGACGCCCCAGCCCGGACGCAGTTCGTGGTCGACGCCGACGATGAACTCGTCGGTGCGGTCGTTCTGGATGTTCGGATCGACCTTGCCGGGCGAGTTGAAGTTCGACGGGTTGTTGGGATCGTAGGCCGAACTGCGGCTCAGGATCGTCGAGGTGTTGAGCTCGGCCGGCTGCACGAAGCCGTCGCCGTTGGCGTCGGCCCAGGCGTAACGCACGAACACGGCGCCGGTGGCGGCGAGTTCACCGGAGAGCTGACCGGGCGCCATCTGGCCGTAGTAGGTCGCGTAGGACGCATTCGCGATGGTCTTGCCCTGGCCCGTGAGGTCGTAGGTCAGGCCGAGGCGGGGCGAGAAGTTCTTCCAGGTCACGCCCGCGTCGGCTCCCGGGAACTTGATCGCCGGCAGGATGGTCGGGACCAACGGGCTGGCCGGCACGTCGCCGGCGCGCGCCTCGTCGTCCTGCATGTCGTAGCGAAGGCCGAGGTTCATCGTGAAGCGGTTCACCGTGTAAGCGTCCTGCACGTAGAACGCCATCGTGTTCAGGTGCGACACCGAGTTGCCGTCACGATAGAGGTCCGCTGAATTGGGCACGCCGTTGGTGTAGCGCGCAATGGCGTTGCCGCCCCAGTGGTTGATGCTGATGGAGTTGGCATTGCGCCACCGGAAGCCCATCTTGAACGCGTGATCGCCGCCCAGCTTGTTGGCAAGGAAGTAATTGGTGGTCACGTCCAAACTGTTGGTGGGACGCGCGAACACCGACTGCTGGTACGAACGCGAGTAGGCGCCCGTGGTGGTCTCGAGGCGAGGCTGCACGTCAGCCAGCGCGTCTTCGTGGAAGTCGAGGACGAAGTTGTTGCCGAGGTGCGCCCACTGCACGTCCATCAACAGCTTGTCGTTGAAGATGTGCTGGTCGCTGGCTTTCCAGAACGGCGAGGGGCCCGAGATCCAGCCGTAGGCGCCGTACTTGGTGTCGATCGCCTTCTGCCGGTAGGTGGTCTCGATCGGGCGCGTGTCCGAAGCGTCGCGGGCGTTGCGGACCTTCGCCGCCCAGGTGTTCTGGAAGCCGACCTTGTTGCCCTCGAAGGGGGCGTAGTTCAGTTTCCAGTTGTAGTTGTTGAGCGTCGTGAGGTCGGTCTCGAGACAATCGCGCAGCGCGCTGGTCTCGGTCGGCGGCGTCGGACGGCAGGCCGGGGTGTTCTTGTAGAAGCCCACCACGCCGACCCTGATGTCCTGGATGCCGTAGCTGCCCCAGTACCAGGCCTTGCCCTTGACCAGCGGCCCGCCCACTTCGAAGCCGTAGTCCTTGATGTTCTGGATCGGCGCGCCGGAGCCGGCCCCCTGCACGCGCAGCGCGTCGGTGATGTTGTCGGCCTCAAAGTTGTCGTCGGTCACGTAGTAGCGGCCCGAACCCTTGAAGCGGTCCGTGCCACCGCGCGTGACCAGGTTGATGCCGACGCCACCAGTCTGCTGCGACGCATCGGCGCCGCCCGTGGTGACCTGCATTTCTTCGAGCATGTCGAAGTCGTAGTAGATGGGCGAGGCGCCCGTCGCGGACATGTCCGTGATGTCGACGCCGTCGATCGACCACTTGTTGTTGCCGGAACTCGAGCCTCGGGAGATGTAGCCCGACTGCTGCCCCGACTGGCTGCCGCCCACGTTGGCGCGGTCCATGGCGATGCCGGGCGTCTTCTCGAGCATCACCCAGGGGTCGCGCGCCGTCGGCAGGTTCTGCAGCGACTCGAGGTCGAACGAGCTCTTGGTGCCCGTCGCCTTGGTGTCGATGAGCGGGCTCTCGCCGGTGACCGTCACCGTTTCCTGGATCGACGACAGTTCCATCTCGCCGTTGATCGGCGCGCGGAAGCCGATCGTGATGCGGACGTCGGTGCGTTGAATCGTGCGGAAGCCGGAGAGTTCGAACTGCACCGTGTAGGTGCCGACCGGGAGTTCCGCAATGCGGTAGGTGCCGGTTTCCGACGTCGTGGACACGCGCGGCTGCATCAGCGCCGGTCCCGATACGGTCACCGTGGCGCCCGGCAACACGGCGCCGGACTTGTCCGCGACCTTCCCGAAGATTTCACCTGTCTGTTGCTGCGCGAGGCCCGACATGGTGCCCACGATTAGCATCATCGCCAGCGCGGTCAGCGCCGTTCTTAATCTCATCGCCCATCCTCCAGGAAAATAATGACGTTGGCATCTCCGGGAGCACCTTCCATGCCACTCGTCCCAGCACTTGTCCCAGCAAAATTCCCAACAAAATTGGCCTTTCTTGACCTCGTGACGGTTATCCGCACACCCCGATCCAAATGGTTGTAGAACAAACGTTCAAACGCTTGAACGGCCCCCGGTCTGGAACTGTTTACTTTGTAGACTCGTCTACCGTGTGGACTGGGAGGTCGATGTGGGCGGACGCAATTTCCTGGGTGAGTTCGAACAGCGCGTGTTGCTCGCCATCCTGCGTTGCGGCGACGGCGCTCACCCGATCGAAGTCCGGCGCGAGGTGATGCGCGCCACCGGACATGAGCCGTCCCGCGGAGCGTTCTACACCACGCTTGATCGGCTGGACGCCAAGCAGTTGGTCCGCTGGACCACCGAGGCCGGCGCCGAGAAGCGCGACGGCTTGCCGCAACGCACGTTCGTCGTGACGCCCGAAGGGCTCCGCGCGCTGCGCGCGTCGCGAAAGGCGCTCCTCGAATTGTGGAGCGGCCTCGACGGGATTCTGAGCGAGCAATGAACCAGCCGCCGCGTCTTGCCGACTGGTTGCTCAGTCGCGTGTTGCCGCTCGGTAAGCGCGGGGAGAGCATTCGCGGCGATCTGCGCGAGGAGTATCGCGCGATGTGCGGTGGGGGCAGACCTTTAGGTTTGCCCAACCTCTGGTACTGGCACCAGGCGCTGCGCCTCACGCTGCGCTATCTCACCGAGCCGTCCCGCACGCCCGCGTTGTCCACGCCCAGGAGATCCCCGATGCTGCACGACCTGACCAGCGATTTACGCTCCGCGCTCCGCCTGTTCCGGCGCACGCCCGGCACCTCGTCGTTGATCGTCGTCACGCTCGCCCTCGCCATCGGCGCGGCGACGATCGGCTTCGCCTTCGCCGACCTCGCGCTGTTCCGCGGCCTGCCGGTTGATGATCCGTCGCGCGTGGTGTCCGTCTTTGCGGCCGACACCCACGGCGCCCAATCTCGCGGCCGGGTTTCCGGTCCCGATTACCTGGACTATCGCGATCGATCGCAGACCCTCGAGCGGGTTTCGGCGTTTCGCCAGGGCCGCGCCGCGTTGATCGTGGATGGCCACTCGCGCACGCTCACCGTCTCGTGGGCCACCGGCGATTTCTTCAGGGCCATGGGGCAGCCCGCCGTCCAGGGCCGCACGCTGGCGAACGCCGATGACGCGCCAGGTGCGCCGCCAGTGGCCGTGTTGTCCCATCGCTATTGGCAAGAGGAGTTGGCGGGGCGTCCCGATGCGGTGGGCCGCTCGATGCAGATCGGCCGCGCGAACTACACCGTGGTGGGCGTGGTCACGCCGGCGATGGAAGTTGGCAACCTGGCCGAGATCGATGTGTGGCTCCCCCTCCAAATCACCGCCGCCGGCGCTCGAGACGTGCGCGATCTACGCTTCGTCGCGCGCCTTCGCGACGGCGTGACGTTCGCGTCGGCCGCCGCCGAACTGGCAGCGATCGGTGACGCGCTGGCGACGCAGTACCCCGAGTCGAACGCCGGATGGCGGGTGCGCCTGGTCCCGATTAGCGATCTGATGGGCGGCGACAACTTCTGGGTGGTCATCGCGCTCTTCCTGTTCTCGATCGGCTTGCTCATTGCGATCGCGACCGCCAACGTCTCGAACCTCGTGATGGTGCGCGCGGTGGCGCGGCAGCGCGAGCTGGCGGTGCGGGCCGCGCTCGGCGCCCGGAGCGGCCGGCTGGTCCGTCAGCTGGTGATTGAAGGCCTCATGCTGTCCACGGTGGCCGCCGCGCTGGCCGTTCCGGCGGCGTGGCTGGGGCTGCAGGTGATCGCGTCGCTGTCTCCCGATCCCGTGTTCCATCAACTCGTCATCGACGCGCACGAGTTTTCCTTCGTCGCCGCGCTCGCGCTCCTGTGTCCGCTGATTTTCTCGGTGGCGCCGGCCCGCACGCTGGCGCGCACCGACATGCGGCAGGTGCTGGCCGCCACCGGCTCGCGCGGCAGCACGGCGCCGATGCGCGGGCGCGATGTTCTCGTCGTCGCCCAGGTGGCGCTGGCGGTGATCCTGTTGACGGCATCGAGCCTGGCCCTGCGCAGCGTCCGCCAGGTCTTTGCGACGCCCACGGGCCTGGACACCAGCCGAGTGCTGGTCTTCACGCTCGACTTCAACGACGCGCAGTATCCGGCGGAGGAACAATCCCGAGCCGCCGCGCTCGCCACCCGCGAGGCCCTGAGTCGCGTGGCCGGGGTGGACATCAGCACGATGCTCACCGCGCTGCCGATCCTCGGCGCCGAAGGGATTGCGCCGATAACCGTGGACCACGACGTTCCGCGACTTCAGCGATTACTCGCCTCAAGTCCGATCCACGCGCGCCGGCGAATCGAAGCCGGGCGCGATCATCACCGCGGCCACCGCCGACGGCGGGGACGCCCTGGGCCTCAAGATGCTCGCCGGCGACTGGTGGGCGTCGAGCGCGTCGAATGCCGCCGTGGTGAGCGAGGCCGCGGCGAACCGCTACTTTGGCGGCGTCAACGCCGCGATCGGCCGCCACCTGACGTATTCCCGAGGGCCGGTCTCGATCACCGCCCGCGTTGCCGGCGTGACCAACGACGTGGTCGGCCCCGACATGACCGAGGCCGTGCCGCCGCGCGTGTGGGTCTCGATGGACGAGCCGCCCCGGCGCGTGACCTTCGTCCTGAAGTCACAGGGCGATCCCGGCGCGCTCGCGAGCGAGGTGCGAGCCGCCGTGGCGGCCACCGCGCCCGCCGTGCCGATCGAGTATCTCGAGACCTTTGACGATGGGTTGAAGCGCGCGCGATCGAGCGACTACCTGGTCATCGGCATGCTCGCGGGGTTTGCCGGGCTGGCGCTGGTACTCGCCAGCACCGGGCTCTTTGGCGTGGTCTCCTACGCGGCGGTGCAGCGGACCGCGGAATTCGGGACCCGCATGGCGCTCGGCGCCGGCGCATGGGACGTGGTGCGGATGGTGGCGACGCAGTCGTTTGGACTGCTCGGCCTCGGCCTGGCGTTTGGCCTCGCCGGCGGCGTCGCGGTGGGGTTTTCGATGCGCAGCGTGCTCTACGGCTTGTCGCCCGTTGATCCGGCGACGCTTGGCGGCGTCACCGGCCTTCTCGCCATCGTGACGCTGATCGCCACGGTGATCCCGGCGCTCCGCGCGTCGAGAATCGATCCCGTCGTCGCCCTGCGCGCGGAGTAACCGCGATCAGGCGGACGGGGTGGTCGCCGCGATGTCGCCGAAGCTGCGGAGCGCCACTTCTTCGGAGTCGAAGGTGTCGAACACCGTCAGCAGCTTGGTGATGGAGAGCAGGTCGGTGATTCGGCTCGTGAGGCTCACCAGCTTCACGGCGCCGTTCGCCTTGCGGGCGGCCATCGAGCACCGGACCAGTTCGCCCAGGCCGCCGCTATCCATGTAGGGTACACCGGCGAGATTCAGCAGCACTTTTCGCTGTCCCTGGAAGACGATGCTCGCGACCTTGTCGCGGAGGATTTCTGCGCCGTCGCCGATGGTCAGCTTGCCTTGAAGGTCCAGGATCGTGATGTCGCCGATGGTGCGCTCGGTGATGTGCATGGCCGACTCCGTCGTTGGCCCGGCGACACCCGGGCGATGTTGAGACGAGGCCGCAACCGTGGGGGCGGGGTTCTCAGGGTGGAGTCTACCCCATGGGTGGACGGGCATCGACAGTATTAGGAGGGGTTCGTGTCGGGACGAATGCCCTCCCGGCGTCGCTGGTGGAGCGTATCAACGATTTCGAAAGGACCAGCTTGGTCTCTCGGCCATCGTTTACCGGCCGTTCCGGCGGACCGTCCCCGGTGCATAACGAACTTACACTCTATGGGAGGTGTCACTGATGCGATTCACAATTCAGAGTGTGTTACCTGTCGTCTTGGCCCTTGTTCCCGCGACTGGTTGGACCCAGACGGCGAACACTGCTCCCGTCACCGCGCTGAAGGTCACGGTGTTGTCGACGATGCTCGTCGGGGCCAGCGCGCCTGCCGGGGGCATCGGCGAGTGGGGGTTTTCGGCGCTGCTCGAAACCAACGGCCGGCGCCTGCTGATCGATACCGGCGCCCGCGCGGAGACCGTGCTCAAGAATGCCGCGGAACTCGGTGTCGATCTCTCGACCGTCAATGAACTGGTGCTGACCCACAATCACTCCGACCACACCGGAGGTCTGCTGGTCCTTCGGCGCGAGATGATGAAGAAGAATCCGCAGGCACTGTCGGTGGTGCATGTTCCCAAGGGTATCTTCCTGAGCCGGCTCGGTCCGAACGGCCAGGAGGGCAATGGACTGTTGCCCATCAAGTCGGAGTACGAACGGCTTGGTGGACGCTTCATCGAGCACGCGGAGCCGTTCGAGTTGTCGAAAGGCGTCTGGTTGCTCGGGCCGGTGCCGCGCGTCAACCCGGAACGCAATTTCAGCGCGGGCGGCACGCTGCAAACGCCGGCGGGGCCGCTTGAAGACAACGTGCCTGAGGACACCGCAGTGGCGGTGAATGCGACCGGCGGCCTGGTGGTGATCAGCGGCTGCGGCCACGCCGGCATCATCAACACGCTGCAGTACGCGCGGAAGACGGTGGCGGATGTGCCGATCGAAGCGGCGATCGGCGGCTTCCACCTGTTTGGCGCGACCGACGCGCAGTTGGAGTGGACGGCCGCCAAGCTTCGTGCCCTGGGTGTTCGCCAGATCCTCGGCGCGCACTGCACCGGAATTGAAGCGCTGTTTCGCTTGCGGCAACTGGTTGGGCTGACTCGTGCCACCGCCGTGGTGGGCGCTGTTAATTCGTCGTTCATCTTGGGCAAGGGGATCGAGTCGCCGCCGCTTGCCCGATGAGCGGCCAGGACTCTCATCGGCTTTCGCCTCACGCTGATTGTTAAGCGTCACGTGAGAATCGGAACCCAGCTGACACGACGGCACTCTTTGACGTGATTGAATCGCTTGTGCGGAGTCGGGGACCGAGCCGCGGCCGAGCCGTACACTGCATAGTGACCTTTTCACTGCAGAGTGTTCCTTTTTGCACACACTTAATCGCTGTGCGTCGGCGATAATCGCGCCGCGCTTGGCCATGCCCCCGGTCAAGCGCGGAGCCACGTGATGCGTGGGTAGCAACGGTAGCAACAAGATGAGTGAGACGCTCAACCTCCGGGAACGGCAGGCGCAGGAGTTGCTGGAGTTGCGCCGATTCGTGAGCACTGATCGACGAAGGGCCCTCGAAGCCGGGGCCGCCGCTCTGCGGGAGACCGACCTTGCCCTCATGTCCGCGCTCGAGCACGCGGCGTTCGAGGCGGGGTTTCGCGCCGGACGCGTCAGCGTAATTGGCAATGTCGACGCCGAGACGTTGGAGGAGCCGGAAACTGAGAAGGAGGGCGCCTCGTAGAGGGGACAGAATCGCGAGATTGCCCGACGCGGCGGGCAACCTCGCGAACGCATTTCAATCGGTCATCTGCAATCCGAAATCATCCTTATCTGACCTGGATGACCGTCACTTGGACCTGGCCCGAGAGCACGACCGCAGTGCCGAATGTCACCGACCCAGTCGCCTTGTTGACGATGCTCCTGAGCTTTGACTTCATCTCGCAGATGCTCTCCTGGATTTCCCCAGGCCTGATCGACGTGCTGATGCCGTCGGAGTAGACGATGACGGCGACGATGTCGCCAGCCGACGGGACGAAGTTCGCATTCGCGTTCGCCGCGTCGATCATCATCTGCGCGGCGGCGCTCACGCCGAACTCGGGATTTTGCTCACCGAGCAGCACCCAAATGGCGGTCTGCACATCCTTCAAGAACCCGAGGTTCGACCTGCCGGCCGCGCGGATCTTGTGGTTGAGCGTGTAGTTGACCTTGTTCCAGGCCAGAGCGGCGACATCGGCCGGCAATCCACTCCCAGCCGACGAGTACAGCCTTGCCGGCTGGTTGTGCAGGTCCGTGGGGACCCAGTCCTGAATGCACCAGCAGCGATACGTGCCGTCGGGCACGCCGGGACCAGCACCGGTGATCCTGGTGTCCTGTGTGCTGTTCCTAAAACTCAGCCACTGGCCGGTGTCGATGTTCGCGGTGACCCCTTGCGGCAGGCTCGACTCGTCGCCGAGATCGCTGGCCTGAATCGTATACGTCATCGTGCAGGAGATAGTGGCGCCCGGCGCCAGGCTCGCGGCGGACCCGCAGGTGAACGTGCCGAGCTTGTCATCGGTCACGGTGAATGGACCGGTGAGCGTCGCGTTGCCC
>JBDTMB010000215.1:0-9405 GCA_039934485.1 Vicinamibacterales bacterium | reverse complement strand
TCCATCGCGCGACGCACCTGCTCAGCGAGCGGGCGACGGCGCTGTACGAGGGCGCGCGCGCCAAGGCGGCGACGTTCATCAACGCGCCCGACCCGCACGCGATTGTCCTGACCAAGGGCACGACGGACGGGATTAACCTGGTGGCGCAGAGCTACGGCCGCTCGACGCTGAAGCCCGGCGACGAGATTCTGCTGTCGTGGCTCGAACATCACTCGAACATCGTGCCCTGGCAGCTGGTGGCGGAGCAGACCGGCGCGGTGATTCGCGTGGTGCCGATCAACGAACTCGGCGAGATCGATCTGGAGCAGTACGCGGCGTTGCTGTCGGCGCGCACCAGGATCGTCGCGGTCGGGCACGTCTCGAATGCGCTTGGCACCATCAATCCGATCACGCAGATGATCGCGCAGGCGCACGAGCGCGGCGCGGTGGTCCTGGTCGACGGCGCGCAGGCCGTGCCGCACCTCGTCGTCGATGTGCAGGCGCTCGATTGCGACTTCTACGCCTTCTCGAGCCACAAGATGTACGGCCCCACCGGCACCGGCGTGCTCTACGGGCGCCAGTCGCTGCTCGAAGCCATGCCGCCGTATCAGGGTGGCGGCGACATGATCGCCTCGGTGACGTTCGAGAAGACGATGTACAACCAGGTGCCCTACAAGTTCGAGGCGGGGACGCCGAATATGGCCGGCGTGGTCGGCCTCGGCGCCGCCATCGACTACCTGGCGGCGATCGATCGTGAGGCGGCGCTGGCGCACGAGGACGCCGTCCTCGGCTACGCCACCGACCGGGTCCGCCAGATTCCCGGCGCCCGCATCATCGGCGAAGCACGCGAGAAGACCGGCGTGCTGTCGTTCGTGCTCGACGGCGTCCACCCGCACGATGCGGGGACCATTCTCGATCAGCAGGGCGTCGCGGTTCGCACCGGCCAGCACTGCGCGCAGCCGGTGATGGATCGGTACTGCATCCCGGCCACGATCCGCGCCTCGCTCGGCCTCTACAACACGCGCGAAGACATCGACGCGCTGGTGAACGGCCTGGACAAGGTCCGCGAGTTATTTACGTAACGTAGGGCACCCCTTCAGGGGTGCCGGAGCTTATGTCAGAACTTTCCGATTTGTATCAAGAGGTCATCCTCGACCACAACCGCCGCCCGCGGAACTTCCGCGCGATCGAGGCGCCGAGCTCGACGCAGGAGGGTTACAACCCGCTCTGCGGCGATCGGCTCACGCTGTACATGTCGGTGGACGACGGCGTGATCAAGGACGTGTCGTTCCAGGGATCGGGCTGCGCGATCTCCAAGGCGTCGGCGTCGATCATGACCGAGACGCTCAAAGGCAAGACGGTCGGCGAGGCGCGCCAGCTGTTCGAACGATTCCACGCGATGATCACGTCCGATCCCAGCGTCCCTGCGGACGACATGGGCAAGCTCTCGGCGCTGGCCGGGGTCCGCGAATTTCCCACCCGCGTGAAGTGCGCGAGCCTGGCGTGGCACACCATGAAAGCGGCGGTGGCGCACGACGCCGCCGGTCCGGTCTCAACCGAATAATGCCTCCCCATCTGCCGATGATGACAACTGGTGGTCTTCCCGAGGACAGCCCCGCCAACGCGGTGAGCGAGTCGGTCGCCGACATTTCGCCCGACCAGGCGAAGATGGACGAACTTGGTCCGCAAGTAATCGCGGCGATCAGGCAAGTGTACGACCCGGAAATCCCGGTCAACATCTACGAGATGGGCCTCATCTACGATGTGCTGATCGACGCCAACGGGCGGGTGGGCGTGAAGATGACGCTGACGGCGCCGGCGTGCCCGGCCGCGCAGTCGCTGCCGATCGAGGTGCGCGACAAGGCGAGGTCGGTGGCCGGCGTGTCCGACGCCAAGGTCGAGGTCGTGTGGGATCCGCCCTGGACGAAGGACCGCATGTCGGACGTGGCGAAGCTCGAGCTGGGAATGTTTTAGCAGCCTGCAGACTACGGGCTGCAGCCTTCGGGGACCGCAGCCCGAAGTCCCCGCAGCCCGCAGCCCGAAGCCTGCAGCCCGGAAGTCCGTAGCCCGCGCTTCAGCGTCATAATCCCAATATGAGGGCTCTGGCTACGTTCCTGCTGATCGCCGGCCTGCCGGGCCTGGCGTGGGCGCAGGGACAGGAGCCGGCCAAACCGGCGGAGGCGGATCAAGCGCCTCCCGCGGCCGCGTCCCCAACGATCGACGCCACCAAGCTGGGCGTTTCTCTTGCGCGCATCCAGAAGGGCCTTCGCACGCGGCCCGAAACCCCGGCCAACACGTCCGGCATTCCGCTGCGGCTCCAGTTCCAGGTGCAGGTCTACGGCCAGGCGCCGAAGATTGATGTGCTCAAGGGCCTCGATCTCTTCAACGGCCATGTCCCCGGCACCGCCCCGTCGCACGGACAGATGATCGATTTCTGGACTCCGCCGGCGTACTCCGCGCCGGCTCTCCCGTTTTCGACGCTCGCGTTCTGGGCGGCGCAGCAGCTGTGGAAGAAGAGCAAGAAATCGGCGTGCGAAGAAGAGATCGCCAACTACCGCGCCCTCGTCATGCAGGGTGTCAACGTTTCGGCGCCCCGCTGCACCCAATAGCTGCGCGCTGACTCAGTCGGGGCGCGCCTGTAGCCTCGGTCTCAAGAGCCGTGGTGATAACCTGACAGCAGGATGTCTGTGGAGTTGCTGCTCTGCGTTGCGACGGAACTCGAAGGCGCCGTCCTTCGCGACCGGCTGCGCCCGGTCAGTGGCATCCAGGTCGTGCGGATGGGCGTTGGCCCGGTCAATGCCGCGCATGCGGCGACGATTGCCATCACCCGCGAGCGGCCGTCGGCGATTGTCGTCTGCGGCGTCGGCGGCGCGTATCCCGGTTCGGGGTTGAGCGTCGGAGATGTGGCGTGCGCGGAGACGGAGTGCTACGGCGACCTTGGCGCCGGCAGCCCGACGGGATTTCTCGACATGAAGGCGCTCGGCTTCCCGATCGTCGAATCGCCGGTCGTGCTCTACAACGACCTGCCGCTCCAGGTGTTCCCGGTGAAGCGGCGCGTGAAGTTCGTGACGGTCACGACGTGCACGGGGACCGAGGCCGCGGCGCGCGCAATCGCCGCCCGCACCGGGGGCGCGGTGGAAAGCATGGAAGGCGCGGCCGTGGTGCACGTGGCGCACCTGCACGGCGTGCCGGTGGGCGAACTGCGCGGCATCAGCAACCTCGTGACCGATCGAGATCCCAGCGCGTGGCGGCTGAAAGAGGCGGCCGCCGCCGCCCAGGAGGCGCTGCTCGCGTGGATGGGCCAACTGTAAATTTCGCGTTCTCGTCCTGCCCCAACGACACGTTTGCCTTTCATGCGCTCGTCCATGGACTGGTGCCCGGCCTTCGCGTCGAGGTGCACATGGACGACATCGAAGCCCTCAATGCCCGCGCCGAGCGTGGCGAGGCCGATGTGACCAAGCTTTCGCTGCCGGCGTACGGCCGCGTGCGCGATCGCTTCGTGCTGTTGCGCGCCGGCGGCGCCGCGGGCTTCGGCGTCGGGCCGATCGTCGTAGGGCGATCGACGCGCGCGGTGGGCGGACGCATCGCGATTCCCGGCGAGCGGACCACCGCCGCGTTGTTGCTGCGACTACTCGGCCGGTTCGACACCGTGGCGATGCGTTTCGATCAGATCGAGGACGCCGTGCTCCGCGGCGACGCGGATTGCGGCGTGCTGATTCACGAGGGGCGCTTCACCTACCACGCCAAGGGCCTCACGTTGCTGGCTGATCTTGGCACGGTGTGGGAAGCGCGGATGAAATGCCCGTTGCCGCTCGCGGGGATCGCCATCCGCAGGGATCTGGCGCCCACGCTGGCGCCGATTGTCGATCGCGCCCTTCGTGCCAGCGTTGAATACGCCTTTGCGCATCCGGACGCCAGCCGCGACTACGTGGCGGCGCACGCGCAGGAGATGGATCCCGAGGTTGCCGCGCGGCACATCAAGCTCTATGTGAACGAGTACACGCTCGCATTGGATGAAGGTGCCGTGCAGAGGATGCTCGAGTGGGGCGAACACGAGGGCGTCTTTCCGCCAGGGGCCGAGGCGCTGCCGGTCTTCGCGTAACTCAATCCAGGGATCGCGGGTCCGATCGCCACAGCCCTGCGTAGATTCCACCGGCGCCGATCAGTTGCTCATGCGTGCCCTGTTCGGCGAGGCGCCCGCGATCCATGACGAAGATGTGGTCGCAGTGCGCGACGGACCCCAGGCGATGGGTCACCGAAATCACGGTTCGCCCGGCCGCGGCTCTCCGCAGCGTGACATTGATCTCGGCTTCGGTCTGCGGATCCAGGGCGGAGGTGGCCTCGTCGAGCAGCAGCACCTGCGGTTGGAGCGCCAGCGCGCGGGCCAGCGCGATGCGTTGACGCTCGCCGCCCGACAGCCGGCCACCGAGTTCACCCGCCGCGGTCCGGTAACCCTCCGGCAATCGTCTGATCACATCGTCGATGCCTGCCAACCGTGCCGCTTCTTCCACCTCGGCATCCGGCGCGTCGGGCCGGCCCATGCGGATGTTCTCCGCGAGGGACGCGCGAAACAGGAGGTTCTCCTGGAACACCACGCCGAGCTGCGATCGCCACGACTCCTGGGCCACGGTCTTCAGATCCACGCCGTCCACGCGGATCGTGCCGGAAGCCGGGTCATGGAAGCGCAGCAGCAGGCTGACGATGGTGCTCTTGCCAGACCCGCTGGGCCCGACGATGGCGACGTTGGAACCGCGACGGATGGTGAGCGACACATCGCGCAGCACCGGAGCGCCGTCGTAGGCGAAGCTCACGTGCTCGAAAGCAATGTCGTGGGAGAAGGGCGAGAGCGTGCCCGCGCCGGGCGGGTCGTCGATCGCGCCGCCGGCGGCGAGAAACTCCTCGATCCGCTGCATGCCCGCCCGTGCGGGCAGGAGGCTCCGCAAGTACTGCGTGAAATACAGCAACGAGGTGCTGACACCAAGAAACAGGGCCTGGAACGCCGCCAGCGTGCCGATGGTCATGTCGCCGGCAAACGCGAGCCAGGCCCCGAGCGCCAGCGTGAGCACCTGCAGGAGCAGGATGCCCGACATCGACGCCTGGTCCATGAATGCCGTGAGGAACGCCGAACGGACACTGGCCTCGAACAGCCTGGCATCGGCATGGAAGAACCGCACCATTCTCAGCCGCGCGAGGCCGTAGGCACGGACCACCGACTGGGTGGCGATCTGTTCCTGCACGACCTCCAGCATTTCGGCCTCGCGCTGTTTTCTTGCGTAGGCCGTGGGCGCGGCGCGCCGCGCGATGCGGGGCGGGACCAGCAGGCACCACGGCCACACCAGCGCCGCCAGGCACGCCAGCCGCCAGTCGAGCACGGCGAGAATGGCGGTGCCGAGGATACAGTCCAGCGCGGGCAAGGCGCCCCAGACCACTCCCATGGTCAGCGCGGTGGCGACCGACGAGAGATCGTTGGAGAAACGCGAGAGCAATTCTCCGGTGGACGTCTTCGCGTACGACGAGACCGACAGCCGCTGCAGTTGGTGATAGAGGCGGAAGCGGATGTCGCTCACGACCTGGCTCTCCACGCGCGCCCAGTAGCGGCCCCGCCACAGCGACGCGGCCGACGCCACGACGCTGCCCACGCATAACACGCTCAACACCTGGATCAGCCCGCGTCGATCCGCCACGGCGAGCGTGTTGTCGATCAGATGGCGGAAGGCGAGTGGGACAATCCAGTAGAAGCCGGTCTCCAGGGAACAGGCCAGCAGGATGAGCGCCACCTTCCCCTTGTGCGGGAAGAAGTAGACGCCCAGCCGGCGGAAGAATTCACCCGTGCTGAACGTCGTGTGCTCGTCACCGGCGGGCTCGAGGTTGCCGTCATCGGCGATCATGCGGCCCTTGCAGCAGATGAGCCCGGCAGCTTGGCAGGGGCATCTCTCCGGCCAGCACCTTCCGGATCTCGGCTTGCTCGCGGACCAGCTCCCAGAGCGGCTGCTCCACGCGCTCGACCTGCCGGAACGCGTCGGCGACAAGCGCATCCCAGTGCCCCGAATAGGCCTCGAAGTCGCCAGGTCCGACCGTGCCGCGGCAGCCCGAGAATCCACAGGAACACTCGAACGCCGCTTCGATATTGAGCGCCCCGTAGTCGTCGGTGATCTCTTCGCCGGGCTGGATGTCGCGAATGGCCAGCTCGAGGTCAAAGCCCGGGGCCAGCGCGGCGGGGTTGCAGGAGTGATTCACGAAGCGGCCGTGGTCCCAGCAGAGAATGCGGTCGCCGCGGCCGTTCTGGTACGAGTACTTCTCGAGCAGACGCTGGAGTACCGGCGACACCATGGCCTGTTTGGCCGGGGGTATCACCTGGTCCAGGTCGTCGAAGACCCAGAGGATGGTCCCCTTGGGGATGAAGCGGTGAGCGAAGACGCCATAGCCGATTGCAGGGCTGACAAAACGGATTTCCGAGTCTGGATGAATCATCGGGTTTCGGTTGCGGCGGTATGGTATCAACAAGGCGCCACGCGATACATACTCCTTGGGCGGGCGAGAGTCATGAGAGGATCCCGATAGATGATCGCCACGACCGCCTACCTCCTGGCGCTGGCGTTGTGGATCCCGCTGGCGATCATCTCCGCGGCGCAGCCAACGCTGCGCCGCCGTCTGCTGGTGCCGCTCGTCGCGAGTGTCATCGCCGCGTCCTACGAAGCCTACATGTCGCTGGTGTGGGCGCCGACCGTCGTCAACCCGATCCGCGTCGACGCCTTGCTGGTGATGTTCGCCCTCGGCGCCGTCGACGCGATCGTCGGGTTCGGGCTCCTTGCCGATGGGCGCGGACGTTCGGGCCGGAGGCTGCTGATGGTCAGCGGCCTCCTGTGCCTCGCTGTTCCAGCCCTCGTCATTGCCGCGTTTGCCTCTATGCGGCTGGATACCGCATTGCACGACCGCAATCGCGATCTGGCGCGGCGTTTTCGCTTTGAAGCGAATTTCCGGGATGATGAGACCGAGAAGCGCGCGTTTGGCGAGCTCAAGCCTGGCAAGAATCCGTGGGCCGGCTATTACCTGGGGATCGGTGATGACGACCGCTTCGCGCATCTGGTCGTCAACGACGAGGGCGCCTTCTGGATCTACCATTCGCAGCTGTACGAGTCCAAAGGCACCGGACGGCCGGGATCGGGCGCGAACGACGCCTTCGAAGGGGTCGGCGACGGACGCGAGGTCGCCCGCCTGCGCATGACGCTGCGTCGGCAGGAAGGAGGTCCCTTTCTGCTCGACGTGGACGTCGGAAACATTCCCAATTCGGCGGCGCCGCGGGCCGCTCCCATGAGGAAGACCGCGCCGCCGAGATTTCCCCGGCCGTCCGACGGGCGCGACCAGGTGCGCTTCGCCGGCGCGTTTTCCGCGACCTACGGCGAGCTGAACAACGGCTTCTGGCTCACGCAAGTCTGGCTCTGGGAGTCGGACGGCAAGTGGTGGGGGCAATATCTGCGCGACCACTACACGCACGGAGACGAGCGGGAATTCATTTCCACGGAGCGGATCACCCCGGCCTGCTCCGAGCAATGCCGGGTGCTGTCGTTCACGACCAGCCGCGGCCCCGTGGTCCTCACTCGCCTCTCCGAGACCGAGCTCACGGCCGCCATGGCGGGGGAGAGGAACCAGGTGACGTTGAAGCGCGGGGAGGAGCTGCCAGGATTCATCTTCGACCTGGCGCCGCTCGCCACGAAAAAAGAAAACCAAGAGTGGATCGAGGCCCTGACCACGGCCGGCATGATCACCTGGAAAGTTCCATAAGTCGCCGCCTCCGCCGCAGTCGTGCCATGATGGGCCCGTCGATGACCCTCGACGTCCTGGAATCGGAGAGCATCGAAATCCTGCGTGAAGCCGTGGCCGGCGCCGATCGCCCGGTCCTGCTGTATTCGATCGGCAAGGACTCTTCGGTGCTGTTACAGCTGGCCCGCAAGGCGTTCCACCCGTCGCTGCCGCCATTTCCGCTGCTGCACGTCGACACCACGTGGAAGTTCCAGGCCATGTACGCGCACCGCGAACAGATGGTGCGCGAGTACGGCATGCGCCTGCTCGTCCACCGCAACGAGGCCGGCCTGGCGGCAGGCGTGAACCCCTTTTCGCACGGCTCGAGCTACTACACCGACGTCATGAAGACCGAGGCGCTCAAGCAGGCGCTCGATGCCCACCGCTTCGACGTCATCTTCGGCGGCGCCCGCCGGGACGAGGAGGCCTCGCGGGCCAAGGAGCGGATCTGCTCGTTCCGATCGGCGGGGCACCGGTGGGACCCGAAAGCGCAGCGCCCGGAACTCTGGGCGATTTACAACATGCACCTTCACGCCGGCGAGACCATGCGCGTGTTTCCGCTGTCGAACTGGACCGAGCTCGACGTCTGGCGCTACCTCGAACGCGAAAAGATTCCGGTGGTTCCTCTCTACTTCGCCGCCGAGCGGCCGGTGGTGCATCGTGGCGGGACCCTGGTGATGGTGGACGACGAGCGGTTTCCGCTCGAGCCCGGTGAACAGCCCGAGCGCCGGTGGGTGCGGTTCCGCACGCTGGGGTGTTACCCGCTCAGCGGCGCCGTGGAAAGCCGCGCCACCACCATCCCGGAGATCATCGCCGAGACCGCGGCGGCGGCATCGTCCGAGCGGCAGGGCCGGTTGATCGATACCGACCAACCGTCGTCCATGGAGAAGAAGAAACGAGAGGGCTACTTTTGAGCCTCCCGCTGCTCCGGCTGATCACGTGCGGCAGCGTGGACGACGGCAAGTCGACCTTGATCGGCCGGCTGCTGCACGAGTCGCGGGCGGTCTTCGACGACCAGTTGCGGGCGCTCGAAGCCGACTCGCGCCAGTTCGGCACCCAGGGGCCGCGACTCGACTTCGCGCTGCTGGTGGACGGCCTGCAGGCCGAGCGCGAGCAAGGCATCACCATCGACGTGGCCTACCGCTTCTTCGCCACCGCCGCCCGGCGGTTCATCGTGGCCGACACCCCGGGTCACGAGCAGTACACGCGGAACATGGCGACCGGCGCCTCCACCGCCGACCTGGCGGTGATCCTGGTCGATGCGCGCAAGGGCGTGCTCACCCAGACCAGGCGACACACCCGCATCGTGGCGCTGATGGGCATCCGCCACGTGCTGCTCGCGGTGAACAAGATGGACCTCGTCGATTATTCCCGCGAGGTCTTCGACGCGATCGTGGACGCGTACGCGCCCTTTGCCGGCGCGTGCGGCGTCACCAGTGTCAGGCCCATTCCGATCTCCGCGCTCGAGGGCGATCATCTCGTCGCGCCGAGCGCGCGCATGCCCTGGTACGACGGCCCCACGGTGATCTCGTATCTCGAAACCATCGAGGTGACGGGTCCGCCGTCGTCTGGTCCGTTCCGGATGCCGGTGCAATGGATCAACCGTCCCGGCCCCGACTTTCGTGG
>JBDTMB010000214.1:0-9484 GCA_039934485.1 Vicinamibacterales bacterium | reverse complement strand
GGAGGAGCGGTTCTTCGTCGCCGTGCGGCAGACCTATTGGACCGCCGCCGACGGATCGCCGACGCGAAGGCTGTGCGAACTGTTAATCAACAAATTGGACTTTTGACGGGCTTCGGGCTGCAGACTTCAGGCTACGGGGACTTCGGACCGTAGCCCCCGAAGCCAGTAGCCTGAAGCCTGTAGACTGATTCCATGGATTACAAAACTTCCGGTGTTGATATCGATGCCGGACACGAAACCGTCCGCCGCATCAAGAAGCTCGCGCAGTCGACGTTCACGCCGGGCGTGTTGTCGGACATCGGCTCGTTCGGCGGGCTCTTCAAGCTCGATACCGCGGCGTGGCCAGCACCGGTGCTGGTGTCCAGCGCCGACGGCGTGGGCACCAAGCTCAAAGTGGCGTTCATGGCGAACCAGCACCGGACGATCGGGGTGGACCTGGTCAATCACTGCGTCAATGACATCCTCGTGCAGGGCGCCGTGCCGCTGTTCTTTCTCGACTATCTCGCGACCGGCCGGCTGTCCCCGGACGTGGCGGAACAGATTGTCGAAGGCCTGGCGCGCGCGTGCAAGGACAACGGCTGCGCGCTGCTGGGCGGCGAGACCGCGGAGATGCCCGGCTTCTACCAGGACGGTGAATACGACGTCGCCGGCTTCATCGTCGGCGCCGTCGACCGCGCCAGCCTGATCGATGGCAAGCGGATCGCCGCGGGTGACGTGCTGATCGGCCTGCCGTCGTCGGGCCTCCACACCAACGGCTATTCCCTGGCCCGCGCGATCGCGTTCGAGACGCTCAAGCTCAAGGTCGACAGCCACGTTCCCGATCTTGGAGAAACCATCGGCGAAGCGTTGTTGCGTCCGCACCGCTCGTATCTGCAGGTAATTCGGCCCCTGCTGGGCGGCGGCCGCATCAAGGGCATGGCACACATTACGGGCGGCGGTATCACCGACAACCTGCCACGCATCTTGCCGCCGGGGACTGCCGCCCGCGTCGACCGCGGGTCCTGGCGCGTGCCTGCGATCTTCCGCTGGCTCGGCGAATCCGGCCGCGTCCCCGAGTACGACCTGCGCCGCGCGCTCAACATGGGGATCGGCATGATTCTCGTGGTGGCCGCCGCTGACATCGATGCCGTGAGGAGCGAATTGCTCAACGCCGGCGAGGCCAATAGCCTCGTGATCGGCGACATCGTCAGCGGCGACCCTGTCGTTCAGTACCAGTAAGAGATCGGGTTTGTTTTTCGACGGGTCCCTGAACGAGTCCCGATCGCTTAGCTCGTACGCGGTCGCCCGGGTGATCGTAGAGTTTTCTCCAAGCCAAGTATTTCGGCTGTCATTTTTTGCCAATCAGTCGCACCGATTGGCCGGTTCTTTTGCACTGCTTTTCTGATCGCCGCGAGTTCGGCCTTCGTTTGGGGTGCGTTGACGTGAGCGATCCAGTCCGAAGGACGCAAAATTGGCCATTCGTGAAGGGGAATCGTGTAGCGAGAATTGCACCGTGCCCAGAGGCTGCACCAAGGCCAATCCTCGGCCTGCGAAATCAGGTTGGCGCGCAGCGCATTGCGTTCGACATAACGAGTAACAGCCAGGAAATACTCGTTGGTCTGCACTGGAATGGACTTGAACCGACTTTGGTAAACCGCTCCGCTGCCGCGAAGATCATGAGCGACGTTCCAACGCATGGCGTGCGTCAAAGTCAACCAGTGCATGAACTTAGAGAGTTGGTAGTCTTCGTCGGGCCAGACGATCAAGTGCCAGTGATTTGGCATCACACAGTAAGCCAAGACCCGCATCCCGAAGCGTTTCGCGGCTTCAGCTAGAATGCGCTCGAAGGCTTGATAGTCACCCGGAAACTCGAATAGGCGCGTTCCCCGAACGGCGCGATTGATGACATGAAAGACTATGTTGGCGGTGCCTACGGTGTTTCGGCAGGGCATGGGGAGATCCTCTTTCGGGTATCAAGAGGCAATGCACATGCCAGACTTTGAGCAGGAAAAAGAGTCCCGATCTCTTTTGATCGGCGCGCCGACCAAGATCGCCGAGTCGATCCGGGCGTGACACGGACCCTCGGCGTCTTGATCTCCGGCCGGGGATCAAACCTCAAGGCGATCATCGACGCGATTGCCGATCGCCGTCTCAACGCGACGATTGCCCTGGTGATCTCCAACCGGGCCGAGGCGCCCGGCCTCGAGCACGCGCGCCAGGCGGGGATTGAGACGCTGGTGCTCAATCATCGCGGTTACCCGTCGCGCGAGGACTACGATCGCGCGCTGGTCGGCGAATTGCGCGCGCGGGGCGTGGGGCTGGTCTGCCTCGCCGGCTTCATGCGCCTCCTGAGCCCGGTGTTCATCGACGCCTTTCCCAATCGCATCCTCAACATCCACCCGTCGCTGCTCCCGAAATACCCGGGCCTCCACCCCCAGCAGCAGGCCCTAGATGACGGCGCCACCGTCAGCGGCGCCACTGTTCATTTTGTGAACGCCGACCTCGATGCCGGCCCCGTCGTCCTCCAACGCGAGGTGCCAGTCCTGCCCGGCGACACCGCCGAGACCCTCGCCACTCGCATCCTGGCCGCGGAACATCTCCTTTACCCACAGGCCATCGCCGAGATATTCGGCGAAGGCTGAGCAGTTCGGCCGGTCCGGCCACTCTTACAACACTAGTAGGTGGAACTGACTGACGCGGCGTGGGTGTCAGCCTCCAGTTGAGTCCGCCCCCTGGAGGCAATATGTCTACTCACCGCAAGATCGGTGCGGCCTTTGCCGCCCTTTTGCTGACCGCGATCGGGACCATCGCCGCGGCACAGCAGCCCGCAACCACCACTTCTCATGCGTCCACTGCCACCCACCCGCGCGTGGATGTGATGGCCGCCGGCAAGGTCGTGGTCAGTCTCGACATGTCCGGCGACCTTCCCGGCATCCTGACCCTCAACCTCCAGCAACAGCCTGACGGATCGGTCACCGGTGACTGGGCCCTGGTCGTGGCCTACGCGGATGCCCGCGATCCGGCCACCGGCGACGAGCCGTCGCACGAGGAGACCGTCGGCCATCCCCACAAGGACTTCCTGACGCTGGTGAGGCGAGGCACCCTGGGCGGCTCGATCACGTCCGGCTCGTTGGCGTTCGCCGCCGACGGATCCCTGGCCGACCTGACGGCCGCGCTCGCCATCGACGTGGGCAGCGTCGAGTTCGACGGCGCTTCGGGCACCGGATCGGCCACCCTGGCCGATCTGTCACTGGTTTTCTAGGGAGGCGCACATGACGACCATTCTGCGACTCCGCCGATTTACGCTCACCCTGATCCTCGTGGCGATGGGCCTTGCCGCCACCGCGGAAGAGGCGTTGGCCTCGCACTTCCGCTACGGCTCCATCTCGTGGCGTGTCAACAATCCTGCCCAACCGACGACCGTAACGATCCGGCTCGATTCAGTGTGGCGATGGGACTTTCAGTGGCAGGCCGGCGCTCCAGGCAACGGCGGTCCGGTGTGGCCCGGAGGCCCGAATCCTCCCGTTGGTTACGTCGTGGGGACCCTGAGCAACTTCGCGAACGAACCCTACATGCTCGACATCTACAACTCGGCGCACACCTTCTTGTTGACCTCGATCCCAATCTACCCGTTGGTGACCTCGACCAACGCCGCCGAAGACTGGATGGCCACCACCTTCGAGAAGTCCATCACCTTGGGGGCGGGTGACTTCATCGTTGAGTTGCGCGACGCCGCGCGACTGAGCACCCTGCTCGAGGGCAACGATGATCAGCTGTTCATGCTGCAGGCGGGAATCCAGCTCAGGGTGTCTCCCCAGATTCCCAACCGGGCGCCCGTCGGAGCCACCTTGCCGATCATCCGGGTGCCGCGCGGTGCCAACACGCAATTCCTCATTTCGGCCTACGACCCGGACGGCGATCCGATCGTGTTCTTTCCCACCGCCGCTGCCCAGAGCGGACTGGTAACGCCGGTCCCGGCGGGCCTTAACCTCGCGTCGAACGGGCTCGTCTCGTATTTCGCAAACACCCTGGGCCTCCGGGCATTTCAGGTCACGGTACGGGACAACCGCGGCGCGTTCACGGTGATCGACTTGCTGCTGGACGTCGTCAACAGCACCTCGACCTCGCCGCCGAATATCCTGATTGACGGCACACCCACGTTCAAGGTGTTCTCGGTGGTGCGGGGGACTCCGCTCAGCTTCACCGTGTCCGGCGTCGATCCACTGAAAACGATCACCACGTTGACAAGCAGCCCGCTGCCGGTCGGCGCCAGCATGTCGCCGTCGCTGCCGACCTCGAGCGCTGCAGGCAACGTGTCGTCGACATTTACGTGGACGCCGGCGCCGACGCAATTGGGCACCTACGTCGTCAGCTATGCAGCCACCAACGGCGCGGGCTTGCAGCGCCAGGCCGGCGCCACGATCAACGTGACCAACCTGGCGCCGACGATTACCAGCTGCACGCCGTCCAGTGGGCCCGACGGGACCATCGAGGCGGTCGGCCCGTTGGGCGTGCCCTTCAGCCTCACGGCCAGCATCGATGACGACGATAACGACAAGCTGGCCTTCAGCCTGATCATCGATGGCCACGCCTCATTTACCTTGGGCAACATCACGCCGCCAATG
The DNA here is from genome assembly GCA_039934485.1 of Vicinamibacterales bacterium. Lineage (GTDB taxonomy): Bacteria > Acidobacteriota > Vicinamibacteria > Vicinamibacterales > UBA2999 > 12-FULL-67-14b. The sequence continues at coordinate 4,880 of JBDTMB010000214.1, read as the reverse complement.
ACCGTGGCCACTCCGCCGACGGGCCCGTGGGGCCTGGGCGCGCACACCTATTCGGCGACGGTCAGCGACGGCTTCAGTCCGGCCCAGACGTGCAATGGTTCTTTCACCATCGTCGATACCACGGCACCATCCGTGTCGGTCCCGGCCGACCTCACCCTCACGGCAACATCACCGGCCTCATCACCCACGAGCGCGGTCTACGCGTTCACTGCGACGGCGACTGACCTCGTAGATCCCTCGCCCGCGATCGCGTGCTTGCCCCCGTCAGGATCGGCATTTGTGATTGGCGACACGGTCGTCACGTGCACGGCCACCGACGGCTCGGGCAATGCCAATTCGGCGAGCTTCACGGTGACGGTCACCGACAGCACACCGCCGGTTGTGACGCCGACAATCACCGGCACGCTCGGCAACAACGGTTGGTACCTCTCCGACGTCACGGTGGCCTGGGCGACGAGCGATCCTGAATCGGGAATTGCCTCCAGCGCTGGTTGCGCCACGGTGGTCACGACCACCGACACGGCAGGCGTCACGTTGACCTGCACGGCCACCAACGGCAGCGGGCAGACCACAGCGGCCAACGCTCTGTTCGTGCGCGACGCGACCGCGCCCAAGGTGACGATCTCAGTCACGCCGATCAACCAGGAAGCCTCCAGCCCGTCGGGCGCGGTGGCGACTTACGACCCGCCGACCGCCACGGACTCCCTCAGCGGCGTGGGTGGCGACGTGACCTGCACCAGCGCGTCGGGATCGACGTTCCCGATCGGCACGACCATCGTGACCTGCTCGGCCGCAGACAAGGCGGGCAATATCGGTGCGGCGGAGATCGAAATCATTGTGTCCGACACGATCGCACCAGCAATCGGCACGTTGCCTGATGTGTTGGCCGAAGCCACCAGCGCGTCCGGCGCCGGGGTGGCCTATCCGATGCCCTCGGTGATCGACGCCGGCGATGCACACCCAAAGATTACCTGCGAGCCGGCATCAGGCTCGACGTTTGCCCTCGGTGCGACCCTCGTGACCTGCATCGCGACAGATCACACGCGCAATTCGTCGACCAGGACGATGACGGTGAAGGTGAGCGACACCACGCCACCGGCGATCGCGCCGCTGTCAAACCTCGATCTCGCCGGCTCCGATCCGTCGGGGGCGGCGGCAACCTGGGACGTGTCGGCGACCGACGCGGTATCTGCCGTCACGATTGACTGCACGCCGCCGTCCGGTTCGACCTTCCCCTACGGCACGACCAACGTCGTGTGCAAGGCGAGCGACGCGGCGCAGAACACCGCATCGGCGTCGTTCACGGTCATGGTGACCGACGCCACACCGCCGGTAATCGTGGGCACGGCGGCGGGCACGCTTGGACTGAACGGCTGGTACACGAGCAGTGTCCAGGTGACCTGGAGCATCACCGACGGCCAGAGCTCGATTGCCAACACCAGCGGCTGCGATGGCACCACGACCTCGACCAATGGGGCATCGTTCTCGTTTACCTGCACCGCCACCAGCGAGGGCGGCACTTCGTCGCAGACGGTCACGTTCATGCGTGACGCCACTGCCCCCGCGATCACGGTGCCTGGGGATCTGACGGTCGGCGCCACCACCGCTTCTGGGTCGGTCGTGAACTACCTGACCTCCGCATCCGACGCGCCAGCAGGCGTGTCGGCGTTCTCGTGCCTGCCGGTATCGGGTTCGCTCTTCCCGGTCGGAGCAAGCACGGTCGCCTGCACCGCCACCGACAACGCGGGCAACACCTCGACCGGTTCATTCACGGTCACGGTGACCGACCCGACACCGCCCGTCATCACGCCGACCGTCGCCGGCACGCTTGGCGCCAACGGTTGGTACACGAGTGACGTCACGGTGAGCTGGACGGTGACCGACCCGGATAGCGGCATTACGAGCTCCACTGGCTGCACGACGTCGACGACCACCACTGACGGCGCATCGTTCACGAAGACGTGCACGGCCACCAGCGCGGGAGGCACGTCAACGCAGTCGGTGACCTTCAAGCGCGACGCCTCGGCGCCCACCATCACGGTGTCGCCGAACCAGACCGATGACGCGGATTCGTGGGATGGCACCGATGTCACCTACGCCGCGGCGGCGGCCGCGGACCCGACGAGCGGCATTGCCTCGGTGGTGTGCGCGCCGCCGTCGGGCTCGACGTTCCCCATCGGCGTCACCACGGTGTCGTGCGTGGCCACCAACAACGCCGGCCTGACCAGGGCCGGCACGTTCACCGTCACCATCGTTGACCGTGGCGAACCGGGCAAGATGTACGGCGCCGGCGAAACGCCTGGGCCGGACAGCCACAAGATTGAGTTTAATTTCTCGGTCTTCGAAAACCGCCGCGGCAACGAATGGGGCGACGTCAAGATCAAGGTGCGCGACACCCGTCGCCGCCGTGGTGACGACGAGCGCTTCGACGCGCGGACGGTGGATGACGTGTTCTTCTCGAACGCGCCGGACTACGGTCCTGGCCACAACTCGAGGACCGGCATCGACACGGTGGTCTTCCGCGGCACCGGCAAGTGGGACGGCCACTCGGGCTACACCTACGTGGTGACCGCGTCGGATCGCGGGGAGCCCGGCCGTGGTCGCGACACGTTCAGCATCGAGATCAAGTCGCCCACCGGCGCCGTGGTCTTCACCGGGGGCGGGACGCTCAGCGACGGCAACGTGCAGTCGTCGCGCCTCAACCGGTCCTGGAACTGGTGGAACGGCCACCACGACAGCCACTGGGACAATCGCGGCAGAGGCCGCGATCGCTGACTCAGGCTGGTACTAACGCAATCGCTCTTACCGGGCTGCCGCTTCCATTCACGAGTTTGAGTGGAGCGGCAACCAGTATCGCTCCGGTTGCCGGCAGCAGATCCAGGTGGCACAGGCTGGCGAGTCCCAGCTTGCCGTGGCCATGCATGATGTTGTGATTCGGGAAGGGCGGGTCGAAACGTCCCGCCTGCCCCGCATCCGTGCCGATCGTTTCCACACCCACGCCCAGGATGTCGCGCTCGGCTGCGAGCAGCAGTGAGGTGGCTTGAGCGAATCCCGGACTGTGCGGACCATCCTCGCGCACGTTGAGAAACGCCTCTGGCGTCGTGCGTTCGCTCCAGCCGGTTCGCAACAACACCCAGGCGCCGCGCGGAATGCGGCCGTGGTCCGCCTCCCACCGCGTCAACGCTCCGACCTCGAGCAGGTAGTCCTCGTTGGCCGCCGCTTCAGCCGTCACATCGATCACGCACGCGGGCCCGACGAATTGCCCGGCGGGGATCGAGTCCGTGGTGTTGCGAGGCAGGTCGCGTCCGGAGATCCAGTGGACCGGCGCATCGAAGTGTGTGCCCGTGTGCTCGCCCATCCTGATCGTGTTCCAGTACCAGGCCGGCCCATGGTCGTCATACCGGGAGATGACATCAATTGAGACGCCAGGTGATGGGGCAAACATCGGCGGCAGGCCGATCACGGGTGTATCGGGACCGAGCGGTTGCGACAGATCGACCACTCGCACCTGGCCCGCGGCCAGCTCCGCGATGAGCAATGAAAGGACCGAAGCCATGGCAGAACTCCCTCAGCGCGACTTCAGATAGCGTTGAAACTGGAAGCGGTTCTCGAGCAGTCCGAGGTCGGTCACAAACGCCGCCGGTCCCTTAGCCTCCACTTTGGCGACGATGGTGGTCAGCACCTGTGCCTGTTGCGCGTCCCCGAAGGCGGCGACGAACTCATCAAGACCGGTGACGGTCGCGGTTCTCGGCACGCCGGCTGCTGCCGCCACCGCGGCGAGGTCGGTACCGGTTGAGGTCGCAGTGGGAAATCCGCCCACCGAGAGCAGCGACTCGTTGTCAAATACCACGTGCAACAGGTTGGCCGGGCGATAGCGGGCCAGCGTCGTGAGCCCGCCGAGATTCATCAACACCGAACCATCGCCGTCGAACACCACGACCGGCACGCCGGGCCGGCTGAGCGCGATGCCGAGCCCGACCGACGACGCCAGCCCCATCGCGTGTTGCAGGTAGAAGAAATTGTCGCGATGGCCGAGGGACTGGAGCTCCGCTGCCACGGCTCCCATGATGGTGACGACCGCACACGGCTCGAGGCGGCCGTAGACCGCGCGCAAGGCGTCGAGGCGCGTCATGCGTCCTCCCACATCAAGTCGCGCGTCAACAACAGGGCCACCGGGCGATTCGAGGAGTAGGCGAGCGTTTGCGCCTGTCGGACACGATGCGCGACCTGCGCCGGATCGTCGAGCCGCATGATGGGAATGCGCAACGCGTTCAGGATGTGCTCGGTGACGGCACCGCCCTCGGTCTGCCAGGGGTCGCCTTCGCCAAAGGTCCCGCGATCGGTGATCAGCATCAAGAGCGGAATCCGGTACAGTTGCGCGCCAGAGACGATGCCGTTGATCGAGGCGAGGAAGCCGTGGTTCTGCATCAGCATCGCGGACTTCACGCCCGCCAGGTGCGCGCCCATCGAAATGCCGACGCCTTCTTCTTCCTTGGCCAGCCGGACCAGCGTGACCTCCGGATCGTCCTCCGCCATCCGGATCAGGTGGACCAGCCAGGTCTCCGGCAGCGCCGACATCAGGCGCACGCCGCCGTCCTTCAGCGCGTTGAAGACGACTTGTGAATTGGCGGTGGAAACCGGCACGAGGGCGGATGTTACCGCAATCACGAGCTCACCCGATCACGAGCTCACCAGATGTGTCGCATTAAGCTTGCCTGGTCCTCAGCGTGAGCACCGCCACGTCCGGCGGGCAGTTGATGCGGACGGGAACATACACCGTGCCGACGCCGCGGCTGACAAACAGCGACGTGTTGTCCCGCTCGGCAAAACCGGCGAGCACCGGGAACTTCCGGCCCGCGATGGCGCCGATGCCCGGCACG
>JBDTMB010000213.1:0-9562 GCA_039934485.1 Vicinamibacterales bacterium | reverse complement strand
CTCGGCGTCGAAGCTCGAGTAGAACTCGGCAAACGTCGGCACCACCTTGATCACGATGATGCTCACCAGCCCCAGGGCCAGCGCGACGAGGATCGCCGGATACACCATGGCCGAGATCGTCTTCGAACGCACCGTGTCGACGGTCTTCGCATACGCTACGTATCGGCGCAAGACCGCATCCAGATTGCCCGCCCGCTCGCCGGCCATCAGCGACGCGGTATAGACGCTGGGAAACAAGTCCCCGTGGGCGGCAAAGGCATCCGACAGGGCCGTGCCCGCGCGGACCTTCTCGTGTACGTCGTCTAACACCAGCTTGAACAACGGGTTACTCAGCCTCGATCGCAGGATGTCGAGCGACTGCACGAGGGGCATGCCCGCCTTGAGCAGCGTCGCCAACTCCTGGTTGAACACGAGAAACTCGTGCCGCGTGATCGAACGCCGGTTGCCGAGTCCGAGGCTGCCAAAGCTCAGCCGTGGCTTCAGCGAGAGGACGTGCAAACCCTTGTCCTCCAACTCGCGCCGGAGAGCAGTTTCGCTTTGGGCTACGTAAACGCCCTCGATGATTTCACCTGAAGTGGTGCCGAGCCTGCAGCGGTATTCCATCCCTAAGAGATGTATTATCAACCCTTTAGACCGTCGTAAGCGATGAAAAGTCGGTGGCGGCCGTGGGGCCGGCCCAGGGGGCTGGTGGCGGCGGGCCGCTAGGCCCGTCTTATCGTTCAGCGGCCGATTTTCTGCAGAATCCGGCGGACGTAGCTTTGGGTTTCGGGGAATGGGGGCAGGCCGCCGTAGCGGCTGACGGTCCCCTCGCCCGCGTTGTAGGCCGCCAGCGCCGTGGGAAGCTCAAGCCGGCTCAGCAGATCCTTGAGGTGGCGGACGCCGGCCTCGAGATTGGCCTTCGGGTCGTAGGAGTTCTTCACCCCGTATTGCCTGGCCGTGGCGGGCATCAACTGCATCAGGCCGCGGGCCCCTTTGGGCGACCGGGCGCGCGGTTGATAGTTGGACTCCACCTCGATCAGCGCGTGGACCAGCCGGGCAGGCACGCCCTGGCTTTGCGCCACCGAAGAAATCAGGCCGGCAAACGGCCGCTTGGCCAGGACTTCGTCGCTTGGACCCGTAAACGGGAGCTCGGCCGGCCGCTCGACGGCGGCAACCGCTTCCGCCACCACCGGCACCGGATACGGCACTTCATCGGGATCAACCCGCTCGATGAGCGCCGCCGAGAAACTCGCCTCGCCGCCCGCGCGCAACACCAGCGTGGCGCGGTCACCCTCCACGCGAATCGCCTGCACCGACATCGTCCGGCCGGTCTTGAAGACGACGATGTCGGCGCGCGCTTCGCCTGCCATCAACACCAAGGCACAAGGCACAAGGCACAAGGCAAAAGAGCGGCCTACTTTGCCACCCGTCTGCCTTCTGCCTTCTGCCTTCTGCCTTGACATGTTTTTCTATTGGATAAACGCGTGGAACACCCGCGCGCCGAGTTCCCTCGGGTCCGTGCTTTTCATGGCCGGTTCGAGCGCCGGCACGAACGTCTTTTCGACCTGCAGCCGCATTTCTACCATATCGGCGGTCCCGAGTTGCGCCGCGGTGATCGGGAACTTGCGGACGGGCGCTTCGGTGGCGCCCAGCGGGACGATGGTCAGCACCTGGTCACCGACCATCACGGTCATCTGCTGCGCGGCGTTCGGCCCCGACGCAGGATTATCGACCTGGAGATAGAACACGACGTCACGTTTCGGATTGCGGAACGCCAGCGTGGCTTCCTTCTTGGTCCACTGCCACTCGGACCTGGTGGAGCCTTCAGCGATCACTTCCGCGGGATGCCAGCCGTCCTTGAAGATCACGAAGATGTTCTCGGTCTGCGGCAGCAACTCGAAGTCGACGACCTTGTACGACCGATCGCCGATGTCGGGATTCGACAGCTTGAGGCGATCGTTCGAGCCGGCCGTGTAGAGCCCGGTGACGATCTTGGCGGCGCCGACGTAGGGGTAACTGGGCACGAACATCGTCCGCGTGTATTCGATGGTCTGGCCGGGCTTCCAATCCGAGGTCGGGGTCGGGGGATCGTGATCGTCGGTCCACATCAACTCGTCGTCGGCGTCCAGGAAGTGGACGAACACGCGACGCGCGCCGAGTGAAGAGGCGTTGGGGGCGACCGTAAACTTGTAAGTGACCTCAACCGGGCTGCCGAGCGCCACTTTCGCGCGCGACAGCGTGAGCTGGGCGGTGGCGACCGGCGGCGTGGTGTCCTGGGCGCGGCCGCAACCGGCCGCAAACGCACCCGCGAACCCCAGCGCACACACCACTCCCGCGGCTTTCACGATGTCTCTTCGTTGCATATGACGTGCAACGAGAATATCATGCAGTCCACTCCAATGGACACACCCCGCGACGCTTTGGGAATGGTCGAAACAAAAGGCTTTATCGGCTCGGTGGAAGCCGCCGATGCCATGGTCAAGGCCGCCAACGTTGCGCTGATTGGGACCGAGTACATTGGCGCGGGCTATGTCACCGTGCTGGTCCGCGGGGACGTCGGGGCGGTCAAGGCCGCCACCGACGCCGGCGCCGCGGCGGCCCGCCGCGTGGGCGAACTCGTCTCGGTTCACGTCATCCCGCGTCCCCATGCCGACGTTGAAAGAATTCTTCCCAAGGGCTGAAGGCATCCTTGCCCGCCGTAGCCTTGGCGAAGGCGGGAGGTCCTGACGTTGGCAACCGCCGCACCCGCACAAACCGACAAGGATCTCGCGTCGATCGGCGAAGCGCGCGCGCTGGCGCGTCGCGCCCGGCAGGCACAACTCGCCCTCGCGGAATTCTCCCAGGCGCAAATCGATACGCTCGTTGACGCCATGGCGGCGGCCGCGACGCCCCAGGCCGAAGCGCTCGCCAGGCTCGCCGTGGAAGAGACCGGCTACGGCGTCGTCGCCGACAAGATCCAGAAGAACCTGTTCGCGTCGCAGCGGGTCTACGAGTTCATCAAGCCGATGAAGACCGTCGGCGTGATCAACCGGTTCGAGGACCGGAAGGTGATCGAGATCGCCGAGCCGTTCGGCGTCGTCGCCGCCGTGATTCCGTCGACCAATCCCACGTCCACCACGATCTACAAGCTGCTGATTGCGATCAAGGCGCGCTGCGCCGTGGTGCTCACGCCGCATCCGTCGGCGGCGAAATGCATCACGCGTACCGCCGACATCATGTACGAGGCCGCGCGCCAGGCCGGTCTTCCCGAGGGCGCGATCGGGTGGATGACCACGGTCACGCTCGACGGCACGCAGGAGTTGATGAAGGCGCGCGAGGTGTCCGTCATTCTGGCGACCGGAGGCATGGGCCTGGTGCGCGCCGCGTACAGCGCGGGCAAGCCGGCCTACGGCGTGGGTCCCGGCAACGCGCCCTGCTACATCGAGTCCAGCGCCGACGTGAAGAAGGCCGCCAACGACATCCTCACCGGGAAGTCGTTCGACAACGGTGTGCTGTGCTCGTCGCCGAACTCGGTGGTGGTCGATGAAGCGATCGAAGCCGAGACGCGCCGGCAGTTCCTGGCCCAGGGCGGCTACTTCCTCAAGCCGCCCGAAGCGGAGGCGCTCGGTAAGCTGCTGGTCTCGCCGCAACGGCTCCCCAATCCGGCGCTCGTCGGGAAGTCGGCGATGGTCATCGCGGAACAGCTGGGCATCCAGGTGCCGGCGGGCACGCGCGCGCTCATTGCCGAGCTCAAGGGCGTGGGTCGCGACTTCCCGCTGTCGATCGAGAAGCTCTGCCCGGTGCTCTCGTACTACGTGGTGAAAGACTGGCGTGAAGGCTGCCAGCGCTGCAAGGACATCCTTCGCTACGGCGGCATGGGTCACACGATGTCGATTCACTCACAGAACGACCAGGTGATCCTGGAGTTCGGCCTGCACAAGCCGGCCTATCGCATCTGCGTAAACACGCCCACCACCCACGGCTCGATCGGCCTGACGACAGGGCTGGATCCGGCGATGACGCTGGGCTGTGGCGGCTTCGGCGGCAACATCACGTCCGACAATATTTCCCCGAAGCATCTGCTTAACATCAAGCGGGTCGCCTATGAATTGCGGCCGATCCAGCACCCAGCACCCAGCACCCGGCACCCAGCACCCAGCACCCAGCACCCAGCGCCCGGCACCACTTTGCCCAAAGCACCCGCCAAACCTCAACCCGACACCATCTCGTCCGATGCACTGACGAGCCGGATCGACAAATTCCTCGCGACTCGCGGACTCGCGCCAGTACCGGGTGCGTCCGGTGCACCGGCTGCACCGGCTGCCCCGGCTGCACCAGCTGCGCCCGAGAAGTTCGTGTGTGAGGAGGACGTCCGCTTGGCGGTTCGCGACGGACGGAAGCTCGTAATCGGCGACAAAACCATCGTCACACCGGCGGCGCGAGATGCGGGCGAAGCCGCTAAGGTCTTTGTTTATGCGGGATGGCCTGCCTAAACAGCTGAGCCGTAAGCGATTGACCTCAATTCCGGCCGCGTGTTACCCTGCCGTCGGTTGTCTTAACTCCAAACAGGTTTAATGCCCAGCAAGAGGATCCCCATCGCGCTCGCGCTAGCCACCACCCTGGTCGCGGGGTGCGTGTCGGGCGCTGGCCTGAAGACGGCGGCCATTGTTCCTCAAGCACCTCTTCCGGTGGCCATCACCGCCGCCGCTCCGACGCCTCCACCTGATCCAATCGACATCCTGATCGCCACCTCCGACCGGCTGTTTGCCAACGCCCAGGCCCAGTTGACGCTCGGCCACCTCGACGGGGCGCGGACGGATTTTGATGCGGCGCTCGATACGCTGCTGGAATCCCGCGACGGCGCCCGCGCCGACGCCCGGCTGCGGGAGCACTTCGACCGGCTGGTCGACCGCATCAGCGCCCTCGAACAAAGCGCGCTGGCCAAGGGCGACGGCTTCACGGAAACCGTCACCGAGCCGGCGTCGATCGATGCCCTGCTGGCCATCGAGACCTTCGACACCACGGCGCCGACGATGCTCACGGCTGAGACGGTGGCCGCCGACCTCGAAACCACCGACCACGACATCCCGATCCCGACCAACGACCGCGTCTTGCGATACGTCGAGCTCTTCCAGGGCCGGCTGCGCGAATTCCTTACGGAAGGGCTGTCGCGCGGCGCGCAGTACCTGCCGATGATCCAGGCGACCTTCCGCGCGGAAGGCCTGCCGCTCGACCTCGCGTACGTGCCGTTGATCGAGAGCGCGTTCAAGCCGTCGGCGTTGTCGCGCACCAAGGCGCGCGGCGTGTGGCAATTCATGAAGGGAACCGCGCTCGAGAACGGCCTGAAGGCCGACTGGTACCTCGACGAGCGCGCCGATCCCGAAAAGGCCACCGTGGCCGCCGCGAAGTACCTCAAGACGCTGTACGGGATGTTCGAGGACTGGCATCTCGCCCTGGCGTCCTACAACGGCGGGCCGGGCCGGATGCAGCGCGCGTTGAAGCGCAGCCGCCAGAACGACTTCTGGCTCCTCACCGGCAGCAAGAAGTACCTCCCCCGCGAGACGCGGGACTACGTGCCGATGATCCTGGCGGCGGTGCTGATCGCCAAGAACCCCGCGCAGTACGGCTTCGACATTACTCCCGCGGTGACCACCGCGATGGAAACCGTGACCGTGCCCGGCGCGCTCGATCTGCGCCGCGTGGCGGAATGGGCGGGCGTGCCGGTGGACGACATCCAGACGCTCAATCCGGAATTCCGGCGCTGGACGACGCCGGTCAAGGCCGGCAATTACGTGCTCAAGGTCCCGTCGGGCACGGCCGATCGCGTCCGCGACGGCCTGTCGGGCGCCGCCTCGCACCAACTGAACGCGCTGCAATGGCACACGGTGAAGAAGGGCGAGACGCTCGCCACGATCTCCAAGAAACTGCGTGTCAACCGCACGGATTTGGCGGAAGCCAACTACCTGAAGGCGACCTCGCGAGTGAAGCTCGGGCAGAAGCTCGTGATTCCGCGGATGCCGTCGGCGGCGCTCCTGGCGCGCGCCTCATCGGCCGAGACCGCCGCGATCGAAGCCGAGGATGCGATTGCCGAGACGATTGCGGTGGACGAGCCGACCGGGGTGCGGAAGGTCTATCGCGTGCGGCCGGGTGACACGCTCTACGCCATCGCCAAGCGCAACGGCGCGACGATTGAACAACTGAAGGCCTGGAACAACATCCGCGGCTCGAAGCTGAATATCGGCGACCGGATCGTGATCCAGTCGCCGAAGACGGCGAATGCACAGAATAATAATCAATAAACAATAAACAATAAGGAATTAGCAATAACGAAGGTTTGGTTATTGGTTATTGGTTATTCGTTATTGTTTATTCGTTAATTACGCAGTCTTCGCGTCCCCGCTGCGCGCCCGCAGCGACTTGATTCCCTGCTCAATCCGCTCGGCCACTTCGCGCTCGCGTTGCAGCGCGCGCAGGGTGTTCTGCGCTTCCTGCACCATGAAGTCCAGCCGCGCCAGCTTCTCGCCCACGTGGTCGATCACGGCGCGCTGCTCGCCCAGCATCTCGAGGTTGACGTTGATGTCGTCGAGCAGGTTGGTGATGGCGTTGGCGCGCGTCTGCACCTCCTCCACCATCTTGCGGCGCGACTCGATTTGGGCGATCTTGCTGTCGGTGTCGCTGACGCGGCCCAGCAGGTCTTCGACCTTGCCCCGCAGGTCGGTGACCTCGTTGCGGTGATCGGTCACAAACTGCAGGTCGGCCTTGCTGCGGCTGCTGATCTGGTGGACGTTCTCGACTTCCGCCTTCACCGCCTGCACCAGCACTTCGCGCTCGGCAATCGCCTTGATCTTGGCGTCCACCGATTCGGTGGCGCGGCCGAGGTCGTTCAGCCGCAGCTCGAAGGTGGCGATCTTCTTTTCCGAGAACGCCAGCTGCGTCCGCCGCTGCTCGAGCTGCTTGACCATGGTCTCGGCGCGCTTGAGCTGGTCTTCCGCCGCCTCGGTCTGCGAGATGGCGTCGCGCTGCCGCGCCTGGACGCGGGCGAGTTCGGTGAGGAGCTCGTCCTTGACCACCGAGGCGCGGGACAGGTCGTCGCTCACCGCCTGCACCTGGCGCAGGCGATCGGCGGTTTCCGCCGACAGGTTCTTGCCCTGCTCCACCAGTTCGGTGAGGCGCGCCTGCTGGTCGTGCACGACCGCGTCGTCTTTCTTGACCGACTCGGCCAGCTGCTGCGACTTCTCCAGCGAAACCCCGAGCGCGGTGATCTGCGCGGTGATCGGCATCAGCCGCGATTGCGAGGCGGCCACGCCGTCGAGTTTCTGCTGCGCGTCCACCACCTGGGTGCCGAGCGTGTCGCACAGCCCCTTGAGCGATTCCACTTCGCTGCGGCGCGCCAGTTGCTCGCTCAGCTTGCGGTCGACATCGGTGGTGACGACGTGGAGGTTGTTGATGCGGCCTTCGAGCTTCTCGATGAACTGCAGCCGCGCGCCGACGCGGGTCAGCTGGGCGTCGAGTTCGGCGGCGAGCTCGCCGAGCCGGGTCGCCGACTTGGTGCCTTCGTCGACGAGCGACATCTTGCTCAGCACCGTGTCCATGCGCGACTCGAGCTCGGGCGTGCGGCTGAGCAGCGTGGTGGCGCGTTCGCCGAAGGCTTCAAGCGCGGTGCGATCCCCGGACAGCTTGTCGCGCAGGATGGCCGCCTCGGCGTGGGCCTTGTGGAACTCGGCGAGCTCGCGGCGAACCACCTCGAGGTCCTGGCGCGACTGCTTGAGGCTTTCCGCCTGGGCGATGGTGCGCTTGCCGATCTCGTCCACCTGGGCGAGGCGCTCGGACAGCGATTCGAGCGCGCCCTGCTTGCGAGACATCTCGTCGGCCTGCGCCATCAGCGTCTGGAAGTCCTTGCTGAGGCCGTCGGCCTTCTGGTTCATCACCGACAGCGCCTTGTCCTTGGCGAGGACGCCGTCCATGCGGGTCTCCGACTCGGTGATCGCCGACGACAGGTTCTTGAGGCGTTGATCGAAGGCGTCGAATTCCTTCTTGTCGACCCCAAGCCGATCGATCGTCGTCTTGAGGTATTCCGACAGCATGCGGCTTTCCTTGTCGAGCCGGGCGAACTCGCGGCTGAATTCCTCGCGGGCGGTCGTCGCCGACGCCAGTTCCGCGGTGGTCTCCTGCGCGAGCTTTTCCATCCGCGCCACGGTTTCTTCGGCGCGCTGCACCTGCTTGCTGCCTTCGGCGAGCTTGGCGATCTGCACGTCCATCGCCCACACCATTTCGTTGAGGCGATTGGCCTCGACCACGGCGTGCTCGACGGCGTGCTTCTGCGCTTCGAGCGCCTTGGCCTTGTGCGAGACGTGCTCGGCCAGGGCGTTGAGCGAGGCCAAACGCTCCTCGGTGTTCTTGCTCATCTCCTGCAACTGGACGAGGGGACCGAGCTTCTTTTCGATGTCCTTCACGGCTTCGGTGGCCGCTGCCGAGTCGTCGCGGGCTTCGCGCGACACTTCGCGAATGCGCTGGAACTCGGTGGTGAGCTGGCCGCCCACCGAGCGGACCGCATCGAGCTCGCCCTTGAGGCTGGCGACGCTGTCGACCGACTGCTTCACTTCCGCGGTGGAGGCGCGCAACTGGCCGCGCAGTTCCTCGAGCGACACGCGCTCCTTGCGCAAGGTGTCGACGGTGGCCTGGGTCTCGAGCGACTGCGAGGCCAGCTGGTTGACCGCCAGCCGGTGCTTCTGGAGGTCGCCGTCGGGCGCGGTGATCTTTTCGGCCATGCGCTGCGCTTCCGCGACCTGGTCGAGGAGTCCGCTGACCCGCTTCTCGAGCTGCTCGAACGCCTTGGCGCGCTCGTCGTAGGTCGCGACTTTGTGGCCCAGGTCTTCCAGCTTCTTGAGCGCACCGTCGGCCTTCTGGCTGACCTGGTCGAGCGCCTTGCTGGTCTGCGCCAGCTTGGAGGTGCCCCCGGCCATCTGCGTGAGCATCGCGCTCAGCGCGACGCGTTCGTCGCGGGCCTGGGTGACCAACTGCTGCAGTTCGTCCTGCTGCTTCTTGTTGCCGGCTGATGAACCGAAAAGTGCGTCAAGCATGGTGTGCAAATTATACCTGCCTTCGCTGGCAAATGGACGAGAAGGCGTGCGCAGAAATTGCGATACCGAAGAACCTCGTCACGGGAAAATTCTGCGACGCGCTGCCGGCGTCGTGCAGTGATCCCGAGGGAAACCGCCGGATTTCCATACAGGCGCCGGGGCATTGGGATTGCACCTCCCTGCGCATGCTTGCCAGACTCGAAAGCGCCACCGTCGTCGGAATCGAGGCCTCCCCGGTGCACGTCGAGGTCGACGTCAGCTTCGGACTCCCCCACTTTCACCTGGTGGGCTTGCCCGACACCAGCGTGCGCGAAAGCCGCGACCGGGTGCGGGCGGCCATCAAGAACTCGGGATTCGAGTTTCCGGCGCATCGCATCACCGTCAACCTTGCCCCTGCGGATGTGCGAAAGGCGGGCGCCGCCTTCGACCTGCCGATCGCGCTCGGCGTGCTGTCGGCCACGGGTGTGATCACCCGTCCGGAGATCGCCGGCATCGTCCACGTCGGCGAGCTGTCCTTGAACGGC
>JBDTMB010000212.1:0-9601 GCA_039934485.1 Vicinamibacterales bacterium | reverse complement strand
GCCCTCCAACGCGACTCCTGGAGGGCGGGGGCTTTAGCCCCCGCCTTCGACTGGATCGCGCTTGGCCTGGCGATGGGCGCGCTCAGTCTCACGCGTGAAAACGCGCTGGTCTTCATCGGCGTGATCATCGCGTGGAGCCTGTGGACGGCGCCGCGCCGCGCGACGGCGGCGTTGGTCGGCGGACTCGCAATCGTCCTGCTGCCGGTGGCGGCGCGGAACTATGCGGTAGGCGGCGGCTTCTACCTGACGACGTCGCAGTTCGGATCGAATTTCTTCATCGGCAACAATCCGCGCGCCGATGGCACCTACGCGTCGATCCGCTTCGGCCGCGGCGCGCCGGAGTTCGAGCGGCAGGACGCCACCGAGGTGGCCGAGGCGGCGCTCAAGCGGCCGCTGACCCCGTCCGAAGTGTCCGGCTACTGGACCGGCCAGGCGATGCACTTCATCACCTCGCAACCGGGCGCCTGGCTGAAGTTGATGGGCCGCAAGGTCGGGCTGCTCGCCAATCGATCGGAGATGTTTGACACCGAGAGCCAGGAGAGCTACGCCGAGTGGTCGTGGCCGCTGCGGATCTTCGGCCCATTCACGCATTTCGGCGTGCTGGTTCCGCTGGCGATCTTCGGCGCCATCGCCGCCTGGTCCGAGCGCCAGCGCCTGTGGGTGATCTATGCACTGGCCGCGGCCTACGCGGCCAGCGTGGTGATGTTCTACGTCTTCGCGCGCTATCGCTTCCCGCTGGTGCCGTTCCTGCTGCTGTTCACCGGCGCTGGCGTTGCCGCCGCGCTGCAGTACTGGTCCACCGCGACACCCCGACGGCGGGCCGCGACCATCGCGGTGGTGGTCGCCGCGGTCGCCTTCGCGAACCAACCGTTGCTTTCCGCGGACTTGATGAGGGCGATCACCGAGAACAATCTCGGCACCGCCTTGCAGGAGGAGAAGCGCTATGACGAGGCGATCGTCCATCACCAGCGGGCGGTGGCGCTGATGCCGGATTATTCGCCGTCGCACAACAACCTCGGCGCCGCGCTGCGCGCTGCCGGCCGACTCGACGAAGCCGTAGCCGAGTACCAGAAGGCCATCGCGCTCAAGCCGGATTATGGCGAGGCCAACTACAACCTGGCCAATGCGCTCCTCGAGCAGGGCAAGGCCGGCGCCTCCGCCGAGCAATTCCAGAACGCATTGAAGGCCACGCCGGGATCGGTGGAGGCGCAAAACAATCTCGGCATCGCGCTGGCGGCGAAGGGCGACACCGGCGGCGCCATGGCCGCGTTCCGCGCCGCGCTCGCCATCGATGAGCGATCGGTGCAGGCCCATCGCAATCTGGGCAACATGCTGGTGGACGCCGGCCATCGCGACGAGGGAATGGCCCATCTCGAACGCGCCGCCGCGATCGCGCCCGGTGAAGCCGACGCCAACTACGACATCGGCGGCATCCTGCTTGGCGAGCGCAATTTTGCCGGCGCCGCGGCGCGCTTCGAAGCGGCCCTCAAGGTGAAGCCGGATTGGGCCGAGGCGCACAACAACCTGGGCATCGCGCTGGCCTCCAACGGGCACCTCGATCGGGCGATCGAGGAGTTCCGCCGCGCCCTGGCCATCAGTCCCTCCCTGGCCGACGCCAAGGCGAACCTGGCGATGGCGCTCAGGGTCAGGAAATAAGGACGGGCCTTGGAACAAGGCCCGCCCCCGTAGTCTGAAGCCTGTAGGCCGCAGCCTGTCTTAGAACCTCACCACCGCTCCCAGCTGGAACACCCGGCCGTTCAACACGGACGAGGGCTGCTTGTAGGCCGCCGTGCCGTAGTTGAGGGTGCGGACGCTGAAGCTCGGCGCCACGTTCAACAGGTTGAAATAGTCGAACTTGGGCTGGATGCTCATCCCCTTGACCTTGATGGTCTTGACGATGCTGAGGTCCAGCTGGTTGATGCGATCGCCGTACTCCGTCATCGGCGCCACCAGCGGCACCGACATCGAGGCCACGGTCATGTTCGGATTCACCAGGTTCCCGACGACGCAACCCTGCGAGGCCGAACTGCCGGGGCAGGCGGTGTAGCGCGTGGTGCGCGAGATGAGCCACACCGTGCCGGCGCCGTTGGGCGGGTTGTTGGTGGTGATGCCGCTCGGGCCCGACACGCCGGTGAGCGCGTACTGCGCGGAGGTGCCGAACAGGTACCCGGGCAGGCTCTGGAACGCCATGCTGACCGTGACGCCGTAGCCCACCGGCACCGAGCCCGCGAGCTTGAACTGGGTGCGGAACGGCAGGCCACTCTGCGACTGGTCGCAGTAGAGGAGCAGGTTCGGATTGGCCTTCTCGTCGCAGACATTGGCGAGCATGCGCTCGACCATCCCGCCGCCGAAAAGGCTGATGCCGTGCGCGAGGCGCGCATTGAAGTTGTACTCGTAGCCGTTGTAGACCATCGTCCGGTCGGTCGCGTTCTCGTCCACCGTCGACACGGCCGACACCTTGGCGGCGCTCACGTTGTAGTAGGTGATCGGCGTGCCGTCGATCGGGCTGAACAGCGTGAACGGCGTGTAGTCGCTGAACGACTGGAGCGCATTCGTGCGGCGGCGCAGGTTGTGGTACGAACGACGATACCAGCCGGCGCTCACCGAGACGCGCGGCAACAGCTCGTGCTGGATGCTCAGGCTGCTCTCGAGGTTATACATGCGCTTGATGTCCGGCGCGAAGGTGGCGATGTTGGCCACGCCGAACCCGGCCGGCAGTTGCGCGAGGTTGAGCTCGCAACCCGCCGTCAGGTAGGTGCAACCGAGCTCGCCCTGCGGCACGCCGTCGCCATTGCTGTCGGTCCATGCCACGTTGGCTGTCGTCAACGCCAGCGGGTTGTAGGAGTTCGAGAAGCCGGTCGTGCCGGCCTGCATGAACTTGCCGAAGCTGGCCTTGAGCGCCGTCTTCTGGTTGCCGAACAGGTCAAACACCACGCCCGCGCGCGGGGCGATGCTCGTCCACGTCGGCATGTCGATCGGCCCGAACGTGCGTTCCTTCGAGAAGCGGCCGGGCGTCGACTTTTCTTCCGGGATACCGGACGCAAAGTACTCCCAGCGCGCGCCGTAGTTCAGCGTCAGCCGGTTGATCGTCCACGAGTCCTGGCCGTAGATGCCGAGGTCGGCCTTCAGGTTGTCCTGAAAACGCACCGGCGTGTTCAGGATCACCGCCTGGAACGCCACGCCATTGTTGAAGTTGGCGCGGAGGTCGCCGTTCGAGCTGCGGAACTGCGCGTAACGGCCCCAGGTATCCTGCAGGCCGAACTTCACCGTGTGGGAACCGGTCACGTAGGAAGCCGAGACCGAGGCCGCAAACCGGTCGGGGTACATCCCCTGTTGCGTGGCGCCCGCGTTCCAGGACGTGCCCAGTGCCGTGTCGCTCTTATTGACGGTGGTATACCACTCGGCGGAGAAGGGCACCTTCTCGATGCCGGCCTGGTACAGGGTGTTGTAGCGCTCGTAGTTGGTCGAGAAGCCGCCCTCGAGCATGAATCGGTTCGACACCGCCGAGCTCACCTTTACCGAACCGGTCGTATAAATCGGGGAGTTCCACACGATGCTGGCCGTGGCCGGATCGAGACCCGCCGTCATCGCCGCGCCGCGGTTCTTCGCGAGGCGATCGTTATAGAACGCAATCTTGGTGGACTGGCTGATCTGCCAGGTGACGCGCGCTTGCACGCTGTTGATGCTCTGGGCGTCCACGCCGGCTTCGGTCCCCGGCTTCGGCGCCGAGGTGGCCGTGCCCGAGCCTGCAATCCCGACGAACGTGTCGGCCGGCAGGGTGTCGAGGTGGAAGGTGCGGGCCGAGACGAAGTACCAGACCTTGTCCTTCTTAATCGGACCACCGAAGGCGCCTTCGACGTTCGACAGCTTGTCGATGCCGTCGGTGGACTTCAGGCCCTTGTCCTTGAGTTCCTGCGACAGGTTGTCGGTCTGGAAGCTCTGCTGCTGATAGCCGAGGAAGAGGCTGCCGCTGATGCTGTTGCCGCCGTCGCGCGGAATCATGTTGAGGCGCACGCCGCCGCCGGCGACATCGGCCGCGGCGCCGGAGGTCGTGTAGACCATCTCCTGGCTCATCGAGCTGTTGAAATAGTTCTGCACCGCGCCATCTACGTCGAGGCCGTTCACCATCAAGCCGTCCACCTGCACCGTCGTCTGCGACGAGCCGGCGCCGTGCGCCGACATGTAGGTCTGCTGCATGGCTCGAGAACCGCCGACGTCAGGCGCGTTCAGCGAGACGCCGGTGATCAGCTGCCCCATGCCCTGGATGGTGCGGCCGGTCGGAATGGCGTCCAGCGTCTCGCGGTTGAGCACCTGGGACTTGGTCGTGCTCTGCACGTCAACCACCGGTGACGCGCCCGAGACGGTGACCGTCTCGTTGAGGGTGCCGACCCCGAGTTCCGCGTTCAGGGTGGCGGTGAACTCCGACGCCAACTCGAACCCGTCGCGCTTGAAGTTGTTGAAGCCCGGCAACGAGAACGTCACCGTGTATACGCCGGGCCGGAGGTCGGAGATGCGGTATTGGCCCTGGCCGTCGGTCACCGCCGTCTTGACCTTTTCGATCAACACGTCGCTGGCCGCTTCAACTGTCACACCCGGCATCGTCGCCCCGGAACTGTCCTTCACCGTACCGGTAATCGCGCTCTGTGCGTGCGCCGTGGCGGGCAGCAGGAGCACCCCCACCAGCATCACGAACATCGCCCCAAGCATCTTGCTTCGCGCCATGTTTTCGTTCCTCCAATTGCAAAAAACCCACGCAACGTGGGCAGTCATATTAAAACGCCGACGGACCCAAGCAATCCCACAACAACCCGGCTCGCACGTAACGAGAATCAGGGGAAGATCCTGGCGCGAACCTCCCCCTGTAAGACGACCACTTACCAGCGCACGACGGCGCCCAACCCGTACATCCGTCCCTGCATGATGCTGTTGGGCGAGAGGTACGCCGCGGACAGCGCGTTGGTCGTGATGTAGCTGATGATCGCGTCCGAGTTGTTCAAGTTGAACACCTCAAACGTCGGCAGCACCGAGAAGCGCCCGAACCTGAACGTCCGCGACACCTTGAAGTCGAGCTGCACGATGCGCTCGACCGACGTGGCCCGGAGGGGATCGAGGTTGTAGGTCAACGTGGTCTGTCCGAACAGGGCCGTCGGCATGATGACCTCACCGGCCGGGCAGGGCGACGGGCAGTTCGCCGGATACCGCGTGCTGCCGCGTGTCACGGTCATCAGCCGTGAGCTCGTCGGGCTGGAATTGTTCTGGAACGCCATGCTGACGTTGATGCCGTAGCCGACGCCCTTGGTGCCCGACATCTTCCAGCTCGGGCGGTATGGAATATCCAGCGCAAACTCGTCGCACAGCCCCTTGCCGTTGAAGACGCCGGCCGTGGTGGACGTGTAATTCGGATCGTCCGGCGAGGTGCAGTTCTTGAAGCGCTCGCGCTCGAACGACACGCCGCCGGAGAGCTGGCCGCCCCCCGGAATGCGCCACTTGCTTTCGAAGTTGAACGAATCGTAGACGTCCTTGCGCTCCGGGTCGAAGGTGTCGAGGTTGCTCGTCGGGCGCGCCGTCGCCGCGACGCTGCGGGCATACACTTCGAAGGGCGTACCGGTGAGCGGATTGTAGAACGTGTACGGGGTGTAGTCGGCCGCGCTCCAGGAGCGGTTGACCGTCGTCGTCAGGTTGTGGAAGTCGCCCTTGAACCAGGACGCCGCCACCGAGACGCCCGTGAAGAGCTCGTGCTGCACCTCGAGGCCCGACTCCAGGTTCCAGGTGCGCGGGTACTTGCCGTATTCGTTCAGCGCGGCGATGCCGAAGTTCTGCGACAGGCTCGCGAAATTGATCTCGCAGGCGGCGCTCGGGTAGCCCGCGCAGCGCAGCGCACCCTGGGCGATGTCGTCACCATTCACGTCGGTCCACGGCAGCGTGGCCGTCGCCGACACCAGCGGATTGTATTGCGCGGCGATGCCGGTGGTGCGCGACAGGTTGTAGCGGTTCAGGGAGTACTTCACCGCGGTCTTGCCGTTGCCGAACACGTCGTAGACCAGCGCCATGCGGGGAGCAAAATTGTTCCACGCGGGCACGTCCTTGATCTCGGGGAACTTGCGCTCGGGCGCGAAGCGTCCGGCCGGCGAGGCCCCCGCCATCACCGAGGAGTTGAGCGTTTCCCAGCGCAGGCCGATGTTCGCCGTCAGGCGATTGAGGCGCCAGGAATCCTGGGCGTAGATGCCGAGGTCGCGATTGAGGGTCTCGCCGTAGACGAGCGGAGAGTTGCGGATCAGGACCGTGTCGGGCCGGCTCCACCGCACGCCGCTGGTGCCGGCGCGGTACTGCTGCACCAGGTCGGCATTGGCGTCGCGGGTGTGCACGAACTGGCCCCACCGGTTGGTCGCCCCCACCTTGATCGTGTGGTCGCCCTTCACATACGTGGCGGCGGTGTTCCAGTACAGCGCCTTCGGGCTCTCCGTGGTGTTGGTCGGACCCGCCTTGGTGTAGCCGCCGAGGTCGAGCTCGTTGTGCGCGGCGTTGGCAAACCACTCCGCGGTGCCGCGCGGCTTCTCGATGCCTTCTCGATATTCGTTGGTGTAGTACTCGGTGTTGTTGGAGAAGCCCGCCTCGAGGAGGAGGGAGCTGGTCATCGGCGAGCTCCACTTCACGGCCGTGGTGTGGTATGCCGGCGAGTTCCAGATCGTGGCCGCGGTTTCGGGATCGTAGTTGGCCTGCATGTCGTGGCCGCGGTACTTGTCGATCTCGTCGAAGTAGCCCGAGATCTTGTTGCGCGGGGAGATCTGCCAGGTCAGGCGCGCCGTGGCGCTGCGGATGAACTGATCGTCCAGGCCCTGCGAGCCGTCGTCCATGTAGGTGTTGGCGATGAAGTTGTTCACCGAGAAGTAACGCGCCGACCCGAAGACCCACAGCTTGTCCTTCCTGATCGGGCCGCCGAGGGCGATGGTGTAGTCGATGATGCGGTCGATGGCGTTGCCGTTGGTGAGGCCCTTGGACTTGTGACGGTCGGTCAGGTTGCTCGACTGCCAGCTGCCGGGACGACCCACGGCCTTGAAGTCGCCACTGAAGCGGTTACCGCCCTCGCGCGGAATCATGTTCAGGCGGACGCCGCCCGACGAGGTTTCGGCGCCGATGCCGGCGGTCTGGTAGCTCATCTCGGCGTTCATCGCGTCGTTGTAATAGCTCTGCACGGCACCGTCGGTCTGCAGGCCATTGGTCTGCTGGCCATCCACCAGGACGGTGGTGTTCGAGGTGCTCATGCCGTGGGTGGACATGTAGGTCTGCTGCATCGCGCGGGCGCCGCCCGTGTCCGGCAGGCTGAGGTTGACGCCGACGACGAGCTGCCCCATGCCCTGGATGCTGCGGCCGGTGGGGATCAGGTCGATGGCTTCACGGTCGAGCACCGAGGTCTTCGCGGCCGTCGTCACGTCAACGACGGGCGACGACCCCGTGACCGTGATGGTCTCCGACAGCGCGCCCACGGTGAGCTGGGCATTGAGCGTGGCGGTGAACTCCGACGGAATCTGCAAGCCGTCGCGTTTGTAGGTATTGAAACCCGGGAGGGTCATCGTCACCACGTAGCTGCCCGGCCGCAGGTCGCCGATGCGATAGGCGCCCGATTCGTCGGTGACAGCGCTCTTGACCTTTTCGATCAAGACGTCGCTCGCCGCTTCGACCGTTACTCCAGGCATCGCCGCGCCCGAGGTATCTTTCACGACGCCGACGATCGCGCTTTGCGCGTGTGCCACGGCCGGCAGCAAAATCACGCCGACCGACACCACCCACATCACCGCCAGAATCTTGCTTCGCGCCATAGTGTGTCCTCCAATTGCAATCGCCAAACAACCCACAGGATTAGGAAGCGTCTTCCCGGTATCGAACACGCGACGCGAACAAATTGGCGACAGCACGGACGACGGATAACGTGACGGAATGGTGCCGAACAAAGCAGCGAATGGCAGGCTAGCCAACTGACTTATTTTCGTCAATGACAAACTGTTACATGGCCATTCAACATCTTGGATTTCCTCTCTGCGAATCAGTCATGGTATCGGCACAATTAACTGATAGAGTCGGCGTCCACCTAGCCGACAGCCTCAGGTTCGATAAGATGGGCAACATGATTCGCAATGCATTGATGGGATTGATGGTCGCGGTTGCCGCGGCTGGATGCAGTAAAGACACGGCCACGTCGCCCTCTACGGTGAATGTGCCGTTCTCGACGACCGACTTGCGTGTCGGCACCGGCGCAGAGGCCGCGACCGGCCGGGCGGCAACGGTCAACTACACCCTGTGGCTCTATAATTCCGCCGGCACGGACAACAAGGGCACGCTGGTTCAAACCAGTGTGGGCGGCTCCCCGTTCACGTTCACTGTCGGCACCGGTGTCATCCCTGGTTTTAGCCAGGGCGTGGTTGGCATGAAGGTGGGCGGCTTGAGGCGCATCACGATTCCTCCCAGCCTGGGTTACGGATCGCAGGGCCAGCCGCCATCGATCCCCGGCAATGCGACGCTGATCTTCGAAATCGAATTGCTCGCGGTTCAATAGGCCGAGGCACCCCTAAAGGGGTGCCCTACCTGGGAAAGCGGCCGAGCGCGACCAGCAGGTCCAACCTGGCTTGTCGCGCGGCGTCTTCGATCACGACCACCGCGGATTCGAGGTCACGCGCCGAGCGCTGCGCGTCAACCACTTCGATGTTGGTCGAGGCACCGGCCTCAAACGCCACGATCGTAATCTTCAGCACTTCGTTGGCTTGATCGGCGGCGCGCCTGCCGCTGGCGAGCGCGCGCTCGTAGGACGCCAGTTCCGCGCGGGCGAGCCGGACCTCGGAGCGCGCCTGGATCTGCAGGCGCTCCACTGACAACTGCGACGCGGTGAGGTCTGCCTCGCGCAACAGCTTGGCGCCGCGGCGCAGTCCCCCGTCGTAGATCGGCTGCGCGAGCGACAGCGTCAGGCGCCAGGTACGCGACGGCTGGAAAATGCCGGACGGCGTCAGCAGTTGCGGATCGAACGACACCGCGGCGCTGGGCCACCAGTCCTTGGAACTGTCCTTCAGCACGCGCGCCGCGGCCCGTTGCTCGGCGGTGAACAATTGGACGTCGGATCGGATCGCCAGCCAGTCCGCTTCCGGAGCCTCCGGCGGCACGTCGAACGCCGGCTCCCCCGCCACGTCAATCGGGCCGTTGGCGCCCAGCAGGACGCCGAGCGCTTCCTGCGCCCGCCGCACCCTGAGTTCCGCCGTCTCGAGCAACGCCTCGTCCGAGGCGACGATTTGCCCCGAACGCAGTTCATTGAGACGGCTGCCGATACCGCCCTCTCTCCGGCGGCGGTTGTAGTCGAACTGCGCCCGCGCCGTTTCGAGCGCGCGCTGGCTGATCTCGACCTGCCGCTTCTGCGACACGACCTCGAGATACGACGACGCTGCCGCCACCGCCACCTGCTTGCGAACGTCCGCCGTGGAGAGCCTGGCCACTTCGATCTGATCCATCGCCTGGACCTCCAAGGGTTTGACCTTCATAATTCCAATTGTCTGGTGTCGGTGTTTTATTTTTTGTGCTTGCCAAGCTATTTAAGCCCTCACCGATGAATTTATTTAAT
>JBDTMB010000211.1:0-9629 GCA_039934485.1 Vicinamibacterales bacterium | reverse complement strand
TGATAGAATTGCACGCCGAACTGCTGCATCCGAATAGCGGCTACGCTGATCATAAGAGTCTGTCCAAAGAGTCGGATTCTATCGTTTGCAGCCGCAGCCGCTCAATGCCTTTTGCCCAGATTCGATGAAGTCGTGCCCTAGTCCGAGGCCACAAACACGACATAAGTCTATGAATACACAGGAGTTATAAAAATGACTGCCAAACTGACCCGCCTTCGCCTTTTGGCACGATTTGAGCCTCGTCTGGGCCTCCTTGTCCTTTTCGCCCTTGCCGCGGCCGTCGCGACGCCGTCGGCTCAGAAGGCGCCCAAGGGGCCGGCAGTCGTGGCGTCGTCTCAGGACGACGATTTTGCAACATTCGTGAAAAAGGCGACGACCAAGCCCGAGTTTTCATCGCCGCTAATCGATCATCTGCCCAAGAAGGCCGGCGTTCCCACGCCGAAAGACGTCCTCGGCTATCACGTCGGCACTGAAAAGAAGCTGACCTATTGGGCGGACCAGGAGAAGTGGTATCGCGCGCTCGAGAAGGCGCTGCCGGGCCGCGTCAAGACCACGGTGATCGGCCATACCGAAGAAGGCCGCGAAATCATGGTGGTGTATGTCACCTCCGAGGCCAACCTCAAGGGGCTCGACCAGAATCGCGCGAACATGCGGAAGATCGCCGACCCCCGCGGCCTCGGCGACGCCGAGGTGCAGAAACTTCTCGCCACCACCAAGCCGCAGTATCACCTGAGCGCGGGGCTGCACAGCGGCGAGACCAACACCTCGGAAATGCTGATGGAGCTGGCCTATCGCATCGCCGTCAGCGACGAGCCGTACATCCAGCAGATCCGCGACAACGTCATCGTCTCGATGGTGCCGACGACCGACATCGATGGACGCGATCGCTACGTGGACTGGTACTACGCCTACAAGATCGACGAGCAATACGACGGCGGCGAGACCTTCGGCGAGCCGCCGTACTGGGGCAAGTACGTCTTCCACGACAACAATCGCGACATCAACTACGGCGTCGATACCCTGCGCACCTACCTCAAGTGGTATCTCGAATGGGTGCCGCCGATCTGGCACGACCTTCACGAAGCGCAAACCCTGCTCTATACCTACAGCGCGCAGGCGCCGCAGAATGCGAACTGGGATCCGCTGCTCTACAGCGACCTGATGTTCTTCGCCAACTATGAGGTCAACAAGCTGACCGGCTACGGCATGCCCGGCGTCTGGCATTTCGGCTTCATGGACGCCTGGTCGCCCGGCTATCTCGCCATCGCCGCCCAGAACCACAACGGGATGCTGCGGATGTACGAGATCTTCAACCAGGGCGGCGCGAATACGAAAAAGGCCAGGCTCCAGGGCGCGCAGACGCAGCGCCAGTGGTATCGCCCCTTCCCCGCACCCGCGGGCGAGGTCGATTGGTCGATCCGCAACTCCATCAACTACTCCGAGACGGCGGTGCTCACCGCGCTCGAACTGACGTCGAAGTTCCCGGCGATGGTGGTGGAAAACTACTACAAGAAATCGATCAACTCGGTGAAGGCGGGACAGGACAAGGCGCCGTACGCGTTTGTGATTCCGGCCGGCCAGGGCGATCAGACCAAGGTCGACCGCGTGGCGAACCTCATCCGCGTCCAGGCCATCGAGGTGCATCGCGCCACCGCGGAGATCAAGGTCAAGGAAGGCACGTTCCCGGCCGGATCGTACATCGTCAGGCTCAATCAGCCGTACGGACGGCTGGCGAAGACGCTGCTCGAGAAGCAGAACTACCCCGATCCCGCGCTCACCACCTACGACGACAGCGCCTGGACGATGGGGCTCGCGAACAACGTGGACATCAAGACCATCGAGGACAAGACCATTCTTGATGCTCCCGGTGCCTTGCTCACGGCCGACGTCACGACTCCCGGCCGGGTGGCTGGTGCCACGGGTGCCAGTGTCGGGGTGCTGGCGGTGAAGCACAACGGCGCGCTCAACCTGATCACACTGCGATTTCGATTGAAGGATGTCGCCGTCAAGGGCGCGAAAGCGTCGTTCAAAGCCGGCAACGAGGATTATCCGGCCGGTTCGTTGATCATCCCCGCGTCGGATCGCGCGCGACAAGAAATTGAAAAGCTCGGACTCGTGGCCACCGCGCTGGCGTCCGCGCCAACGGTGGACACCGTGGATGTCGATCTGCCGCGCATCGCGATCTTCACGACGTGGTCGAACACGGAAAAAGTCGGGTGGGTGCGTCTCGCCTTCGACCGCTTCGAGATTCCATTCGACCTGATCCACAAGGATCACGTGAAGCAGGGCAACCTGCGCGGCAAGTACGACGTGATCGTGATGCCTCACCAGGGCAACAGCGGCAAGAGCATCGTCTACGAGTTGCCGAAGCTGTCGAAGCCGCTGCCGTACCGGAAGAGCGATAGGTTCAAGAGCTTCGGCTTCTACACCGAGACCGACGATGTGCGCGGCGGCATGGGCCTTGAGGGCGCCGCGGAATTCCAGAAGTTCGTCGATGAGGGCGGCACGCTGGTGACCTTCGGCATCGCCAGCACCTTCGCGCCCGAGTTCGGCATCGCCAAGGGCGTGGACACGCAGTCGACGCAACCCGGCTTCTACGCGCCGGGGCCGTACGTGCAGAGCGAGATTCTGATCCCGAGCCACCCGGTGATGTACGGCTACGATCAGAAGACGTTGCCGGTCCGCTACGCCGGCGGCCCGCTGCTCCAGGCCGGCGTGCCCGCGGAGTTTGCCGCGTTTGCCGGATCAACGCCGTATCGTCCGCAGGTGATCGCCCGCTTCACCGGCGGCGACGCCGGCGTGTTGAGTGGATTGATGCGCGGTGCCGACCAGGTGCGCAATCGCCCGATGGTCGTTGATGCGATGAGCGGCAAGGGCCACGTGCTGCTCTACGCCAACAACCCGATCTATCGCTGGCAGACCTTCGGCGAGCACGAGATGGTGTTCAACGCATTGATGTATTGGAACGACCTGCCGGCCAATGGCGCCGCCGCAGGTCCAGGTAACGCGCCACCGTTTGCCCGCTGATGACGTCGAGCGCGACGCCGCCGCGCGGCGCGACCTCGATGGCGGAAAAAGGCGTCAACTCGACGAAGGCGTGCCGGCGGCGATCGATGATGCCGCGCAGGAACTGGAACATCCGGGCGCCCGGGCGCTGACACGCTGCACCAGGCGACGCCTCTTCATCGTTGCAATTATTCCACCTCGTGGAAGAATTGCAAGGTGTTGGCTCAGGCCAGCAGCTGCTCCAGATCCTCGCGCTTCAACGCGCGCAGCCCGCCCTCGCCCGCGCGCATGATGGCATCGGCCAGGGCGCGCTTGTGGGCCTGCAGTTCGAGAATGCGCTCCTCCACCGTGTCGCGCGCGACCAGGCGATAGGCAAACACCGGCTTGGTCTGCCCAATCCGGTGCGTGCGATCGATGGCCTGCATCTCGACCGCCGGGTTCCACCACGGATCGAGCAAGAACACGTTCTCGGCCGCCGTCAAATTCAGTCCCGTCCCACCGGCCTTCAGGCTGATCAAGAACAGCCCGCACCCGGCATCGCTCTGAAACCGTGCCACCGGTGCGGCCCGGTCGCGCGTGTCGCCGTCGAGGTACTCGTATGCAGATCCCGCGGCATCCAGCCGAAGCCGCAGCAACGCCAGGAGGCTCGTGAACTGGGAGAACACCAGCGCCTTACGGCCCTCATCGGCGAGCTCGGCCAGCCGCATCAACAACACGTCAAACTTCGCCGACGAGGCGCCGGGTGGCGTCCCGGCCAGCAGGTTGGGATGGCACGCCGCCTGCCGCAACCGCAGCAACGCTTCCAGAATGGCAAACCGTGATTTGGCGACGCCATCGCGGTCGATCTTACGGAGCAGCACGCGACGATAGTGATCGCGGAGTTGGTTGTAGAGCTCGCGTGCTGTGGGGTCCAGTTCACAGAAGAGCGTCTCTTCGGTGCGTGGCGGCAGCTCCGGCGCCACTTGATCCTTCGTTCGGCGCAGGATAAAAGGGCGCAGGCCCCGGGCCACATTGTCGACATGCACGAGGTCGGGGACGGCCGCCACGCCGCGCGGCCGATCAAACAAACGACCCGTGCCCAATAGACCGGGATTCAGGAATTCGAACAAGCTGAAGAGCTCGCCCAGGTGATTCTCGACCGGCGTCCCGGTCAGCGCGAGCCGGTGATCGCCCTGCAGCAGCCGGACCGCCTTCGCGGTGGCGGTGCCCTCGTTCTTGATCGCCTGCGCCTCGTCCAGGATCACGTAGTCAAAACGCTGCGCCTGCAGGCGCGCCACATCCCGTCGAACCGTGCCATACGTGGTCAGCACCACGTCGGCCTTCGACACCTCGGCCGCCGCCTCGTGTCGATCCGCGCGCGCGAAGTCGAGCACTCGCAAGCCCGGAGCGAATCGCGCGGCTTCGCTCGTCCAGTTGAACACCAGCGATCGCGGCAGGACCACCAGCGACGGACGCGGCTGGCGATCCGGATCGACGCGCCTGGCCTCGAGCAGCGCCAGGATGACGACGGTCTTGCCGAGTCCCATGTCGTCGGCCAGACATCCGCCGAAACCAAACTCTCGAAGGAAGCGCAGCCACCCCAGCGCCTCGCGCTGATACCCGCGCAGCTGGCCGACAAACGTTGGCGGCGCATCCTCTGGCGCCATGCCGGTGAAACGTTGCAGCCTCTCGCGAGCCCTGGTGAACCCTTCGTCCCAATCAACCGCTGGCTGTCCGGCCAGCATCGCCTCGACGAGCGAGGCCTGGCCGGGACTGAATCGTAGAACGCCCTCGTGCGAGCGCGCCGCCAGCGACAGCACAGGCGAGATGGAGGCCAACCAGTCCTCGGGCAGCACGCCCATCGATCCGTCGCCCAGAACGACGGTGCGTTGACCTTGGGCGATGGCGCGCAGCACCGCCGGCAGGTCAAGAGCCACGTCATCCTCGGTCACCGCATCCAGCTCGAACCAGTCGATCCCCGATCGGATGCGGAGGCTCGGGGACGCAACCGTGCGATACCGGATGCCTTCGGCAGCGACGTGCCAGCCTTCGGATACGAGGGCGTGCACAAGCGCAGGTAGCCGGCGCTGGTGGATGGCAGGGTGCTGATAGGGCTGAGGCTCGATACCGGACGCGCCCAGCAGCTTGAGCCGGCCGAGCGCGGCCAGCTCGGCGGCCTGGTCGCGGCGATAGAGCACGTCTCCCCCGTCCGACAAGATCGACGCGCCGCCGTCGTGTGGGGCAAGGGTCTGCTCGTATTCGAATGCCAATTGAAGCGGGCACGCATTGTTCCACTGACCCGGTGGGCCGATCGTGACCCACGGCCGCGGCACCACCGCCCGGCTTTCCCACGTCAGGTCGTCTGGCAGATCGACATTCTGCACGCCAGAGCGAATCACGGCTTCGCGAAGCCCGCGGTGCGCAGTGCCGGGAACTGTCAATTCAGTCCGCCCGCGGAGTTGCACGAGCCACGGGGCTCCTCCCGCCAGGTCAAAGCGTGACGCGACGCCGTTGCAGACAGCGAAGCCGTCCATCAGCAGCGAGAACGCCTCGAGGGGACGTCGCTCTCCCTCGGAGCAAAGCACGCCGGCCACGCAATAGTCGGCGTCCCGGCTGCCGGTAATCCTCAGCTGAAACCGCCACGCCGTCGCAGCGTCCCAAGTGAGAGTGACATCGGTGTCGGATCTCATGAGCGGCAACACGTTGGCCTGCGCCTGCCTCAGGCGCACACGTCCGGTGGTGCACAAGCGGGGCATGACCAGCTCGACCAGCGGACGCTTCAGGTAACTGACACCGAGCGGCAAGGTGGCATATCCGCCACTCCAATCGTGACGTGGGTATGCGGAGGCCGAATTCAGCAGCGCAAGGGCCCAGCGATCATCAGGATCGGGCAGTGAAGCAACCATGTCATGGGTCAGCCGGGCCGGTTGCGGCTTTCCCCAGTTGCCATCTCGCTTGCGCTCGCGCCGCTCCAGGTGGACCGGCAGTTCCGAAAGGGTCGCGAGGGTTGGGGCAAGAATGATGTAGAGCAACTCGGCGCCCGGCAGTATCGCGGTCGCAGGCGGACGCGGCGCCGGCATCACACCGGCGAGAACCACCTCCCATGCCTCGGGCCGGCGCGGGGCGGGACGAGGAACCGGCATCGTCGGGCCTTCGTCGAAAATTTCGCCGTCGATGTCACCGATGACCGGAAGGTCGCCCGGCAGGTCAGTAAGCCAGCCTCGGCTTGAAGCGGCGACGGCGACGGCCCAGAGGTGCTTGCACACCGCTCCACGGTCAACGAAGTAGGGACAAGTGCACGAGACCAGCAGTCCATCGTCGGCGAGTCGCAGATTGACCTCGTAGTCGTGTGACCCGCGCACTTCGGCCGTCACGCCCGAGATGCCCCCAAGAATGTTGCGCACCTCCTTGACATAGGCGGCGCCCCGCTGTTGCACGGCGACGGGGGTCACGGTCGAGAAACACTCCAGCAGGGTCATCGCGCGAACACCGCCGAGGATATCGCGTCGGCGGGTCACCCGCGTACTGGAAACTGGAAGGCGTGAACACGTCGATCGACGGGTTACATGCGCCAGCCCGAGATCAACACGTTGGGATCGGCCAGCGTCAGTTGCGTGATCTTTCCGCCCTCGCGAGCGAACGCGATCTTGACGCTCGGCACGCCGGACGGGAAGAACACGAGATCGCCAGTGTGCATCAGGATGCGGCGCGCGGGCCCGCCAGGACGATCGATGCCGAGCCGGTCCTGCTGCACGTCGATCGTGAAGTAGTCGCGCGGCCCGGCTCCGTACACGTACTTGCCAACAAGGGCATCGCGATCCGCCGGCGCGATGGGCGCTGACGGCAACGGCGTGTCCGCATCGCCGAGCGTCGTCAGGTACTGCAGGACGGGCGCCGCGTCCGGACCACCGGCGCGCGCGTGTGCGAGCAACGTGATGCCATGAGGGCCATAGGTGCGCTGCACGCCTGGCCTTGCCGCGACAAACGCCTTCACGACGTCAAGCTGCCCCATCATCGCGGCGGTGAAGATCGTCGGGCGCGCGCCGTTGGCGATGAGAAAGTCCGCGATCTCGCGCCGCCCCACGTGTGACGCCGCGTCGATGCACGTCTCCCAGTCGCCGTAGCCCCAATCGATCGATGCGCGGGCGAGCGCGGGTTGGGCCTCCACCAGTTCGCGGACCCGCTTGATATCGGAGTGCGACTTGCCAACGACTTCCTGGACCAGCGCGGGATGCTGCGCCGGAAACAGCTCCGCCGCGATATTTGGTGCGGCGGGCGGCGATGATTGCGCGAGCACATGGGACGCCAGCGCGGGCAGGCCAAAGGCCCCGACCAGCGAGGTGAGAGAGACGAAACCGCGACGAGACCAAGGATGCGACATGAACGAACCTCCGGCACGGTTATCGCCGACCTGGCACGAGAGGAGCAAATGAAGAGTGGTTGAGCCCGGAAGGTCCCGGCGCTCAACCACTTGTGCGGACGAATCAGGGACGCCTGGCCTGATTAGGCCCGGCAACCTAGGGATTGTGTGACACCACCACCGCCGAGCGCTCCTTCGAGGAGTTGCCCGAGGCATCGGTGCACCTCACCGTAATGGTGTAGGTCCGATCCTTCTTCTTGCGGGCGATGGCGTCGACGTTCAGTGTCAGCGGCCAGCACCGCGAGTGAGACCGGCTCGACACGGCCAGTGTCCGGCAGCGTCGTCACGCTCGGCGTCACGCTGACAATCGTGGGTGCCGTGTGGTCGATGACGTGGACGAGGGACTTATCGCTGCCAGGCCGGGAGATGGTCATGCCCCGGATCAGGAGGGCGGCGGGAGCACGTACTGACGGACGGCGCGATCGAATTCCTCCACCACCGCCTGCTCGAGGCCCGAAACGTTCCCGTCCGGCATCTGGAGGCGATTGGCCTTGAGGTGCGTCAGGTCGCTCAGGCGGATGAAGTGCGTGATGAAACGATAACCCGAGTCGGCGCGCTGCAATTGTCCAAGCAGGACGTAGTCGGCCTTGACGGTGTCCGCGATCGTCTCGAGGTTGCGGATGTTGCGCAGCTGGCGAAGGACCGCCGCATTGCCGATCACGGCCACGCGCGTCGAATCAATGCCGGCGAGATGGGTGACGACCAGGTCGGACAGGCCCGCCACCAGTCGATCGAATCGGGGATCGCCGGTCTCGTTATCGAAGATAGAGACGGCGATGATCACGCGCTCGGGCACTGGGGGCGCTCTCGTCACGGCCCACAGGAGAACGCCGAGCCCGAGAATTACGCCCACTGGAATCAGGCGGGAGGGAAACACGCGTCGGGAGGGCACCGCTTGTCGGGAGGGCACCTCTTGTCGGGAGACCGGCGCGATGAAGCGATAGCCGCGCTTGGGAATCGTCTGCACGAAGCGGGGGTTGTCGCCGCTGTCGCCGAGCGCCGAGCGAATCTGCGACAAGCAGTAGGCCAGCCCGCGATCGAAATCCACGTGCGTGTCGCTGCCCCACACCGCGTCCTTGAGCTCGTCTCGGCTCACCACCTCGTCGGCATGCGAGAGCAGCACGGCCAGCGCGCGCGAGGGTTGCGGCTCGAGCGCCACGACGCGCCCGTTCTTGCGCAACACGCTCGTTGCCGCGTCAAATTCAAACACCCCGAATCGGTAAAGCATCAGTGCCGTGCCATCTGAGGATAAGATAACCGTTCGCTTCTATGCACCTGACACGATTCTTCGCGGCCCTCACCTCCGGACTCCTGCTGTTCACCGCGTC
Source organism: Vicinamibacterales bacterium (assembly GCA_039934485.1). Taxonomy (GTDB): domain Bacteria; phylum Acidobacteriota; class Vicinamibacteria; order Vicinamibacterales; family UBA2999; genus 12-FULL-67-14b. Next base: position 896 of record JBDTMB010000211.1, on the reverse strand, counting down.
GGCGTCAATCGCCCAACCGGCTCCCATCGACTATGAAACCGCGCGGCGCGATCGCCGGCTCCCGGCCACTCGGGCGGTGGGCGCGATCGTGCTCGACGGCAAACTCGACGAGGGATCGTGGGCCGGCGCGCCGGTGGCCAAGGGATTCATCCAGAACGATCCGCGCGAAGGCCAGCCGGCGACGTTCGACACCGAAGTGCGGCTGCTCTATGACGACGCGGCGCTTTATATCGGCGTCGTGGCGCTCGACAACGAGCCGTCCCAGATCATCGTCAACGAGCTGCGCAAGGACTTCAACACCGGCACCGCCGACGGCTTTGCCGTGATCATCGACTCGTTTCACGACGAGCGAAACGGATACCAGTTTGCGATCAACCCGTCTGGCGCCAAGTGGGATGCGCAGACCTCCAACGAGGGCCGCGACACCAACGCCAACTGGGACGGCATCTGGGATGTCGCCACCCACATCGGCGAAACCGGCTGGTACGCCGAAATCAAGATTCCATTCAAGACCCTGAAGTTCAACTCGGAGGACCTGCAGACCTGGGGCATCAACTTCCAGCGCCGGCTGCGCCGCGCCAACGAGAACAGCTACTGGTCGCCGATTCGCCGCATCCACCAGTTCACGCGGGTCTCGATGGCCGGCACCGTCGAGGGCCTGCGCGGCCTCCGCCCCGGGGCCAATGTGCGCGTCAAGCCGTACGCACTCGGCAACTTCAACAAGGTCGCAGGCGCGACGACGGCGCCGGACTACGACGCCGGCGTCGACGTGAAATACGGCGTGACGTCGGGACTGACGTGGGACTTCACCGTCAACACCGATTTCTCGCAGGTCGAGGCCGACGAGCAGCAGGTGAACCTCACCCGCTTCAGCCTGTTCTTCCCTGAGAAGCGCG
>JBDTMB010000210.1:0-9668 GCA_039934485.1 Vicinamibacterales bacterium | reverse complement strand
ATGGACGCGCGATCCAGAGGTGGGCAGCTGGGCCACGACGTTGCCATTCAGGTCGAGCAGCACCGCGGTGGTTGGGCCGTAGGCGTTGAACGACCCGTCGAAGCTGTAGCCGCCGGTAATCAGGACGTAGTCATCGTCGGAGATGGACACCACGGTCGCGGAATGATCGGTGCGGCCTTCGGGCAGGTTGCCGCCGGCCGAAAAGGTCCCTGACGCCGGATCGAAGATCTCCGTCGACGCCACCGCCACCGTGTGCGCACCATCCCATCGCGTGCCGCCGACGATCAGCACCTTGCCGTTGGGCAGCCGCGTCGCGGTCGGCGCGTTGCGGGCGATCAGCATCGCGCCGGCCGTGGAGACCAGCGTCGGCGTCGCGGCGGACGGATCGTAGAGGTCTGCGGCGCCGTTCGAACTGCCAATGACCAGCACCCGGCCGTCGGTGAGCGTCGCCGAGACACCGCGCGACAGCCAATCGGCGGCGAAGGCCAACCGCGCGTCGGGAATCGCCAGCGTGCTGATGACCACGTCCTTGCGGCCGATCGCCGTGCTGGCCTGCTGCCAGCCCAATCCGTCGTCCACCCAGCCATCGCCGTAAGGATAGGTGTCGGTCGGCGGCCAGTACGGCGATTGGCACGTGCCGTTGGCGAAGGACAGGACCACGGCGAACGGCGTGCCGCGCGGCATCGCCACGGGGGACGCAAATAGCAACCGGCCGTTGAAGAAGCTGCCGCTGCTGGCGGTCACGCTGGCGGTCGCCATCGGCGAGCCGCTGGTGTCGGGTCTGGCCGGAGAACCCGTGACCGGGTAGACGCCGGCCGTGACCTGGGTGTTCACCGTGCACGACTGGATGCTGAAGAGCTCAACACCGGAGATGCCGTACGGCGTGCCCGATCGGAAGGTTTCCGCCACACGACGCGTCGAGGGCAGCGAGACAGAGCTGCTGTTGAAGGAATACGGCGCCTGATCCGACCCGTGCATCCTGATCGAGTAGCTGCGCGACACCACCTGGTGCGGGCTGCTCGAATCTTCCGCCGTCACCGTGAAGGTGAACGAGCCGCCCGCGCGAATCGTGTGCGAGGTCGACGTGTCGAAGCACCCGTTGGACTGGATCGCCAGTCCGGGGGGCACCTGACCAGAGAGCGACCAGGTGATCGGGCTCTGCCCGTTGTTGTAGCCGATGCAACCGCCGTAGGTCTGACCGGCGATGCCGTCGCCGAGCGTCGTCGTGTTGAACGTCAGCGGGCTGTTGATCTGGATGCCGTGAGTCTTGACGGTATCCAGGCCATCGCCGTCGGTGAGGCGCACCGCGATGGTATAGAACCCGGTTGACGTGGGCGTGCCGCTGATGAGCCCGGTCGACGACAGCGTCAGACCCGTTGGCAAGACGTTGCTGCCACCTTGCGGGAGGGCCCACGCCAGCGCCGGCGCACCGGTGCCGACCAACGGCACGGAGTACGGCTGGCCGATGGCACCGTCGCTCAGGCGATACGGGCTCGTGATCGTCGGGCCACCCACGCGCAACGTGAACGACTGCGTGCTGGCGTGGCTCGCCGAATCGGTCACTCGCAACCCAAACACGTATCGACCATTGGTGTTTGGCGTGCCGCTGAGCGTGGCCGTCGGGCCATCGAAGGTCATGCCGGACGGAATGGCGCCGGAGACCAGGCTGATCTGGCGCGGTCCGGTGCCACCCGTCGAGGTGAACGTCACCGGCGGATAGGACGTGGTCGCCTGTCCGTTCGCCAGCGTCAGCGGGCTGATCGACAACGCGCCGGCCGGGTCATAGAACTCGGCGGAGCTGCCGGTCATCCAACTCGAGCTGTTGCCGCCCACCAGGAAGACGCGGCCGTCGTTGAGGCGCAGCGCCGAGTGCATATAGCGGCGCGTCTCGAGGCCGGCACCGGGCACGAAGGTGCCGCTGCCCGGCACATACACCTCGCTCGTCGCCTGCTGCTGGACGTAGTTCCAGACACCGTTCTGATCGATGCCGCCGGCGATCAGCACGCTGCCCTCCGCCAGCAAGGTGGCGGTGTGATTGATGCGCGGAATGCTCATGGAGCCGGTCGCCGCGAACGTATCCGTCAACGGGTTGTAGATTTCGGCGGTGTTCATCACTCCGGTCCACTGGCCGCCGGCCAGGAGCACGTTGCCGCCGGGCAGCACCGTCGCCGTATGGTAGGCGCGGTTCTCGACCATGCCACCAGTCGTCGCGGTGAACGTGTTGAGCGCCGGATCGTACAGTTCCGCGGTTTGGTTCGACCCCGGACCGTAGCCGCCGGCGATCAGCACCTTGCCGTTCCCCAGCAACGCGGCCGTATGCGCGTTGCGGAACGCCAGCATGTTGATCGAAGACCCGAACGTCCGTGTCGCCGGGTCGTAGACCTGCGCGGTCCGCAGCGTGTTCCCGCTCGAATCCATGCCGCCCGCCACGAGGACCTTCCCGTCGGGCAGGAGCGTGGCCGTGTGGTACTGGCGCGCCGACGACATGTTGTTCAACGACGACGTGAATGCGCCGGTCGCCGGATCGAAGGTGGCCGCCGACGAGATACGGAAGCCGTTTTGATCGGTGCCGCCGGGGATGAACACCTTGCCGTCGTTCAAGACGATGACCGGCGCGCGGAGGCGCGCAATCGGCATGTTGGCCAGCGCCGCCGTCGTGTTGGCCACCGGATCGTAGACCTCGACTTGCGTATTGCCGTAGCCACCCGCCAGCAGGACCTTGCCGTCATTGAGCAGCGCCGCCGCGGTCCCGTCCTTGTAGGTGTTCGGGTAGTAGACGGGCAGGGCCGGCTGAATCAGCGTGCGGAAGTTCGGCAGGTCGTAGCGGCCATCGGTGCCGAGCAACGACACCCAGCCCGAGCCGGCGTTCACAAACGCATCGCCGCCCATGTAGGCGTCGTTGGTCGGCACACTGAACAACGAGCACGCCGACGAAGAGGTCACCACCATCGCCAGCCGCGTATCGATCGGGAAGTCGAGGACCGGCGTCACTTGCATGGTCTGGTAACCCAAGATCCCGCTGCCCGAGGCGATCGTCACGCCGTCGGGCAGGCCCGCCATCGTCAGGCGCTGGATCTCGACCGTGACCGTCGTGTTGAAGCCGCACGTCATGTTCTGCAGGCCGACACCCGACAGGCCACCCTGGGCGCCCACCGTGAAGACCTGCGCCACCGAACGTCCACCAGCGCCACCAAAGGAGATCGATCCGCCTGGACCGGAGCTGCCGAGCTGATCAATGGCGTGCGACTTGAAGGTATAGGGCTGCGATACCACCTGCGGCGGACTGCTCGAGTCCACCACCGAGATGTTGACGCTGAACGAGCCCGTTTGCCTGACCACATTCGTCGGGTAAACACTGGCGAAGCACCCGGTTGAGGGCACAAACGCCATGCCGGCCGGCAAGGGACCGGTCAGCGACCACGTGTAGGGCCCGACTCCGTTGCTCCTCGACATGCAGTTGCCGTACGTCCCTCCAGCCACCGGGTCGGCGAGCGATGGCGTGGTGATCGTCATCGCGCTGGTGACGTTGATCGACAGCGTCTTCACGGCTTGCAGTCCCTGCCCATCGACGGCGCGGACGCCGAATGAATAGAAGCCCGTGCTGGTCGGCGCGCCGGTAATCACTCCGCCGGCAGTCAGGTTGAGGCCCGGCGGCAGCGAATTCGACGCCGGCAGCATCGTCCAGACAATCGACGGAGTGCCCGTCGCGGTGAGCGGCACCGTGTAGGTCTGGTTCAAGGCGCCGTTGGGCAGGCTGTAGGGACTCGTGATGACGTGCGGCGTCCCAATCGTCAGCGGCAGGGTCTGCGTATTAGTGTGGCCCGCATTGTCGGTGACGCGGAACGCCAATGGGAACCGCCCAATGGCCCCCGGTGTGCCCGACAGCGTGTTGGACGCGAAGGCCATGCCGGACGGGAGCGCGCCGCCCACGTGGTCGATCTGATAGGGCGCCACGCCGTAGGTACCTTGAAGCGTGAACGGCGTGTACGGAACGCCAAGCTGGCCGTCGGACAGGAACGACGGGAAGAGCGACGGCACTGCGCCGGGTTCGTAGACCTCGACCGTATTGCCGGACATCCAGGTCGAGGCGAAGCCGCCAGCGAGAAGGACGCGGTTATCGGCCAGGCGCACCGCGGCGTGCGAGTACCGGCGCGCCTCGAGGCCGCCCGCCGGGACGAAGATGCCGCTGCCGGGCAGGTACCGCTCGGCCGTGGCCAGCGCCAGGATGTAGCTGGCGCTCGACGTCTGGTCGAAACCGCCCGCGATCAGCACGCTGCCGTCGGCGAGGAGGGTCGCGGTGTGGAAGTAGCGCTTGCTCACCATCACCGACGGGGTCGCCGTAAACGTGTCGGCGACCGGATCGTAGATCTCCGCCGTCGAGGTCACGTCGTTGGGCTGGCCGCCGGCGATCAGGACCTTGCCGTCGTTCAGCAGCGTGGCGGTGGCGCGGCCCCGGAACGGCACGACCATCGCGCCCGCGGTCGGCGTGAACGTGTTGGTCGCAGGGTTGAAGAGGTCGCCCTTGTTCACGAAGTTGTAATACCCGCCCGTGACGAGCACCTTCCCGTTGGCCAACAGTGTCGACGTGTGGCTTGACCGCGGCGTCGACATGCTCGAAATCAAGGTGAACGCGCCCACACCTGAATTCGCCGTGGGGTCAAAGACTTCGGCGTAGTTGACACCGTTGCCGGTGCCGTCGTTCCCGCCGGTGACCAGCACGCGACCATCCGGCAGCAAGGTGGCCGCGTGGTTTTCGCGAACCGTAACCAACGAGCCGGTCGAGGAGAACGTAGCGCTGACGGGGTCGTAGATCTCGGCGGTCACCGTGCGGTTGCCGAGCGAATCCCTGCCGCCCACGATCAACACCCGCCCGTCGGCCAGCAGCGTCGCCGTGTGGTTCGTTCGCGGCACGCTCATGTTGGCCGTGACGGTCGAGGTGTTCGTGGCCGGGTCGTACAATTCGGCCGCGAGGGCGTTGCTGGCGCCGGCGAGGAGCACCTTCCCGTTGTTGAGCAGCGTTGCCGTCAGGCCGCCGCGTGACACATTCAGGTAGGCGACGTCGATTGCCGGCTGAATCAGCGTGCGGAACGACGGCAGGTCGTAGCGGCCGTCGGTGCTGAACAGCGAGACCCAGCCGGAGCCGGCGTCCACAAACGCGTCGCCGCCGTTGTAGGTGTCGATCGTCGGCGCATTCGCGAATGTGCAGGCGACTGGTGACGACACAATGAACGCGAGTCGCTCGTCGATCGCGACGGGCAGTGGCGGCGTCACGGTAATGGCGTTGTAGTTGGACGTGGCGGTACCGGTGGCCACGGTGTTGCCATCCGGCAAGCCACTCAAGGTCAGCCGCTGGATGCTCACCGTCAACGGCGTCACCGAAGGACAGGTGATGTTCTGCAAGCCAACGCCGGTCAGCGTGCCCTGCGCGCCAACGGTCACCACCTGCGCCATCGTGCGGCTGCCGGGGACGATGCCGCCAAAGGTGATCGCAGGCTGCGATGCCGAACTGCCCTGCTGATCCTTGGCCGAGACCCGCAGCGCAAGGTTCCTGGTCACGACCTGTTGGCTCGTTCCGGCACTGCAGGAGGTCGACGGCGTGCAGTCCCGCAATTCCACCGTGAAGTTGTAGTTGCCGTGGCGCGTTGGCGTGCCGGTGAACGATCCGGTCGAGAGCAGCGTCAGGCCCGGCGGCAGCGCGCCGCCCGTCAGCGTCGCCGTTTTCGTGCCGCTACCGCCGACAATCGACAGCGACGGCTGCGTCTCGAGCACGACGCCTTCACGCGGCGCCGGCGTGAGCTCGAGCGGCCCGCCGACGAAGATCGTGTAGCTGCGCGGCGCGGACGAATGACTCAACGCATCAGTGACGGTAATGGTGAACGATGGCGTGGTGCCGTAGGTGCTGGGTGTGCCCGCGAGGACGCCCGCGCTTGAGATCGACAGCCAGTTCAGGAGGGGGTTGTTGTTGGTATTCAGCGTCCACACGAGCGGCGTCGCCGTGCCGCCGCCCACCGTCATCGTGAAGGAATACGGCTGATTGATCTGCGCCGAGCCCAGCGAGTTGGTCAGGATCGCGAGCGGGCCGACCGGGAGGGTCAACACGCGACTCGTCGTTTGCGGGCGAATCGCCGACGAATCGGTCACCAGCACGGTGAACGTGAAGTTGCCGGGCGTGGCCGGCACGCCCATGATCGCGCCGCCGCTGGTCATCACGATGCCGCCCGGCAGCGCGCCGGATGCGACGGTCCAGACATACGGTGGCACGCCGCCCGAGGCCAGCAGGATCTGGGCGTAAGCACTCCCTGCCGTGCCCTCCGGCAGTGACGCGGTGGTGATGGTCAGCGGCGGCGTGATGTTGACCGTCACCGTCGCCGGCGGGCTCGTCGCCTGGCCGTCGGTGATCGTGTAGGTGAAGGTGTCGCTACCGCTCGCCCCAATCGCGGGCTCGTAGATCACATACTGACCGGCGAAGATCGAGACCGGCCCCTGGTTGCCATTCGTCGTGCCGTTGACCGTCAGGTGTGCGGTCGATCCGGAATCGGCGATCACCATCGCTCCCGTCGGTGCCAGCACCGACGATCCGCTCGAGGTGTAGATGCGCGACTCGGCATCGTCCACGGCGATGAAGTTCGGCACCATCGGCGTCGGCAGGAACCCGGACTGCATCAGCGCCGTGCCGTCGATGAACGTGATCGACGGGTCGAGCGTGTTGCCGACGTACACGCGGTGCGTAGTCGAGTTGACCGCCACCGAGGTGGGACCGCGGCCGACGCCGAGCACGGCCAGTTCGGCGTTCGTCGTGCCGTCGAAGATCGTCATCGAATCATCGTTGAAGTCGGCGACGTAGACGTGGCCGTTCGATTCGTCAACCGCCAGATAGCTCTGCGTGCCGATCGTCGTGCTGGGTGACCCGGTGTTGAGCGTGGTGACCACCGAGTCGTTCGCGCCGTCGAGCACCACGACCTGGCCATTGGACGTGCCCAGGTATACGCGATTGAGAGTGCTGTTGACCTTGATCAGCACGATCGAACCGAGCGTCGGCGGCAACGTCGTCGCGACGTTGCCGGTGCTGATGACCCCGGCGGTGATGCCGGACGATGAGCCGCTGACGCGGAAGTACACCTTGCCGGTGGTGGTGTTGGGCACAAAGTCGCGGAGGAAGCTCACCCCCGGCTCGGTAAATGCGCTGGTGTTGGCCGTGGTCGACGAGTTGTTCGTCCCGTCGATCACGGTGATCGAAGCCGGCACCGTGCTACTGGAATTGCCGCCGACATACACCCGGTGGTTCACCGGGTTGATCCCCATGCCGAAACTCCCGCGGCCCACCGGGATGTTCGTCATCACCGCGTTGGTCGTGGTGTCGACCACGGACACAAACGCCGGCATCGCGGCGTTGGTCGCCGCCAGGTTCGAGTCGGAATCAAGCACGAACAGCCGATGCAGCGCCGGGTCGGCCGCCAGGAACGAATAGCGGCCCGACGTGGTCGGCAGGCCCGGCAACGTGCCCACCAGGCCGTCCTTGTTCAACTTCACGACGCTCGCGGCGCCGTTGGCGCGGCCCACATAGGCCAGGTGGGAGGAGGGATCGACGACGACGCCTTCGGCCTCCGCGCCCACGTCGACGGTGGCCGCGAGGCTGGACGTCGCCAGGTCCACGTCGAGCATCGACAGGAAGCCGGTCACAAACGCGTGATGCGTGCCAGGCACGAGCGCGATGTTGCCCACCCCCTGGCCCGCCGCGATCGTGATCGCGGCGTGGCTCGCGCCGTCGATGACGACGATGCGGAAGTCCTGGCCGCTCGTCGCCACGACCTTGTCGAGACCCTCGTCGACGACCAGGTCGTCGCTGCTGCCATCGATGCCGATCGGAATCGAGGCCAGCACGGTCTTGAAGGTCGGGCTGAGGCGATCGCCATCGATCACGAACACGTTGCCCGTATGCGTGAGGTCGGTATCGAAGCTGCGCGCGTAGACCCGGCCGGTCAGCGTGTTGACGGCCAGGTGCTTGTTCGGCGCCGTCGTGCTGTTGACGAACCCAGGCACCGCCACCAGGCTCACTGCATTGCCGTTCAAGGGATCGATGACCTCGATCGAGCCGCTGTTGGGCGAGACCAGCTGGCCGGCGAACACGAGGTTGCTGGCGGGATTCACCACGATCGTCGCCGCCCCGACGCTGCCGGCAATTTGCGAGAGCGCATGCGAGGCGCCATCGAGCACGAACACGCCGCCGCTGGCGGCGTTCGAGGCGATATAGATCTTGTTCGTCGCCGGATTCACGGCGACGCCGAACACACTGAATCCCGGCGGCAGCGCCGCCGTGTAGATCAGCTGGTGGAACGTGGTGTGGCCGGGGTTGACGTCGATCGCCGCTACGGCCGGCTGGCTCGAGGTATTCGGCCCGAGGCCGGAGACGGTGTAGCTCACATACAGCAGGCCGCGTCCCTCATCGAGGTCGAATGACTGGAAGCCGCCGAGCCTCAGCGTGGCCGCCACGGAACCGCTGGCCGTGTCGTAGGCAAGGATCGAGGTGTTCTGCCGGAAATAGATGTAACCGGTTGACTGGTTGACAACGCTCAGGCTCGGCGCACCCACGATCGCGAGCGGGGTGGCGGAGGTCACCGTGTGCGTGGCCGGGTCCAGGGCGCCGAGGTAGCGGCCGCTCGAAATATAGACCTGGCCGGTACTGTTGACGACGGCCGCTTCAGCGGGGAACGCGAAGTTGGCCGGCAACCCGGACGGCTGGAACGGCACCGTGGCCACCACCGATCCGGTCGGGCTCTCGACGTCGAAGTCGTTGGCGAGGACGTTGAAGCCGCTCTCCTGGCCGGCCGTTGCCGACACCGTGTCGTTCACCGCCACCGGCAGATCGTTGACGGGATAGACCGCGATCGTAAACGTCTGCGGCGCGCTGGTGTCGACACCGGGAGCTGAGCCGCCGTTGTCGTGAACACTGACGGTGACGGTGGCCACGCCGGAGGCGTTGGCCGCCGGACGGTAGGTCAGCGTGCCGTCCGGCGACACGCTCGGCTGCACCATGAACAACGCGCTGCTGTTGTTCGAGACGATGAAATCAATCAGCTGTCCCGACTCGTCGGGGGGACCGGCACTGATGTAGGTCGCCCAGTTCGTCACCGTCTGCAGCGGCGAGTCTTCGGCGATGTTCTGCGACGGGCCGGCCGTAAAGCTCGGCGGGTCGTTGACGCCGCCAATCGTGATCGTGAACGTCTGCGACGCGCTCGCGTCCACGCCGCCGTTGTCGGTGCCGCCGTCGTCTTGCACCGTGACCGTCACCGTGGCGGTGCCGGCGCCGCTCGGGGCCGCCGTATAGGTGAGCGTGCCGCTCGGCGACACCGTCGGCTGCGCCGAGAACAGGAAATGGTTGTTGTTCGACACCACGAAGCTGACGCTCTGCGCGCCCTCATTGGCCGTCGCCGGGCCGGTGGTGATCGCGGTGGCCCATCCGGGGACCGTCTGCGGCCCGCCGTTTTCGCCCGATGACTGGTCGGGGCCCTTCACGAAGCTCGGCGCGTCGTTCACCGACAGCACCGTCACGTTCACCGTCGCCGTGGCGGTGCCGCCGTGGCCGTCGCCAATCGCGTAGTCGAAGCTCGCCGCGCCGTGGTAATCGGGCGCCGGCGTGAAGTACACGGTGTTGGTGCCGACGGCCTGCG
>JBDTMB010000209.1:0-9748 GCA_039934485.1 Vicinamibacterales bacterium | reverse complement strand
GATCAGGCCTTGCCGAGCACCTTCTTGAACACCACCATCGCCCGCTCCATGTCTTCCATCCGCCCGAGCGAGATGCGGGCGTAGGTCTTCTCCATCGGCGGGAAGTCGCGGCCGACCGCGATACCCTCGGCGCGGCAGCCGTCGCGGAATTCCACGGCCGGCCGCTTGATGTTCACGAAGATGAAGTTGGTCTGCGAATCGGGCGAGTCGAAGCCCATCGCCTTGAACTGCCCCTGCGTCCAGTCGCGGATGCGCTTATTCTCTCCCCGCTCCCATTCCATGTGCGCGGTGTCCTTGAGCGCCGCAATCCCGGCGACGGCCTGCAGGTCGTTGATGCTGCCAAGGCCCCACGAGCGGTTCAACTTCTCCAGCGTCTCCGGCTGGCCAATCGCGTAGCCCATGCGCATGCCGGCCATGCCGTAGGCCTTGGAGAACGTGCGCGCCATGAACACGCCAGGCAGTTCGAGCGCCAGCTTCGCCGTGGTGCCCGCGCCCGCCAGCGACGCGTAGTCGAGGTAGGCCTCGTCGATCAGGATGCCCGTCTCGGGTGATCGCTGCTTGATCAGGCGCACCGCGGCCTCGATGTCAGCCAGCGTGGAAACGGCGGAGGTGGGGTTGTTCGGATTGCAGATGAACACCAGGCCGGAACCGATGGCGGCGCCGACCATCGCCTCGAGGTTGATGCGCAAGCCCGAATCGACCGGGACCACTTTGACCGGGACTTGCAGGCGCCGGGCTGTAGCGACCGGCGTGCCGTACGATGGATCGGCGGTCACGACGGCGCGGGTGCCGGACCCATACGCGTAGACCCCCGCCTGCAGGATGGCGTCCGAGCCGGTGGACATCAGAACGTTGGCCGGCTTGGTGCCGTACATCGCGGCGATCGTTTCCTGGAAGGCCGCGACGTTTTGTGGCGGATAGCCGATGCCCAGATCCTTCGACGGGTGTTGCCGCAACACCTCGAGCACCTTCGGGCTCGGGCCCCTGAGGTTCTCGTTGCTACTGAGGCGGAGCATGGGGCCGGCTGGCGCTGCCGGCCGCGCGCCGCGTTGCCCCTGCCCGATGAACGCCAGCAACTCTTCGTTGCCGTAGCCAATGATTGTGGATGCTGAGGCTACCGCCGCCCCGCCTGCGCCAAGCCTCCGAACGAAATCGCGACGTGAAAGCGCCATAGACTCTCCTCCTAGTGCGTGCATAGTAACACCGGATTAATCCAGTGGCCGCTTGAGTTGGTGATCGGGTGATCTGGGTGGTTCGCTATACTGCGGTCGTGGACACGACAGGGCTGCCCGGGGCCGACCTGATTGAGCGAGGACTCGCGGATCTCGCCGCTGGGCGTGAAAGCGACGCGGCCTGGCTGGTCCTGATCGGCGCGCCGCGGCTGCGGCGGTTGGGCCTGCCAGTGCCGGCGGCGCCAATGGAGTGGTCACAGGCCGATGACGATCCCGCGCCGGAGCATCGACTGTATGCCAGGCTCGCGAGCACCGACTCCGACACCGCGCACTCCCGGTATAACGCCCTCATCCGAACGCTCGTGAGTTTCGAGCGGGCCGGCGAATGCGTCAGCTAGTCGACGCCGCGCGCATTCGACAGTTCATGCGCGCGATCGGCCGCAAGGCCGCCTCGCCTGGACGCGCCTATCTGGCCGGCGGTGCGTGCGCGGTCTTGCTCGACTGGCGGCCGTCAACGCTGGACATCGACCTCGAACTGGACCCGTCCCTGGAACCGGTGCTGAAGGAGATTCCCGCAATCAAGGAACACCTGCAAGTGAACGTCGAACTCGCGTCGCCCGGCCACTTCATCCCGGAACTTCCCGGTTGGCGCGACCGCAGCCCGTTCATCGCCCGCGAGGGGTCGGTGGACTTTCACCATTACGACTTCTACGCGCAAGCGCTGTCCAAGATCGAACGGGCCCACGACCGGGACCTCATCGACGTGCGAGAAATGGCCGAGCGGCGCCTGATCGATCCAGGCCGGCTGCTGGAATTCCTCGATCAAATCTCGCCGTTCCTCTACAAATACCCCGCCATCGCTCCGGCGAAGTTTCGTGAAGCCGTCGCGCGCATCGTGGCAGACCTCGGTCGATAAGGCGTCGCGGTGTGGGCTACTTCTTGGCCACCCACGGGGCGCGGATCAGTTGCGCCGGATCGGCGCCCGGCTTGGCCACGAACTTCTGCGTGCGGCCGTACTGGTTGTCGCCGCCATAGAGATTCCCGGCCGAGTCCACCGAGAAGGTGTGCACCTCGAGGTAGCCGTCCGGCAGGTCGCTCGGGACCATCCACGTGTAGAGGCGTTTGCCCGTGAAATCGAGCTTTACGAACCGGAGCGGCCTGAGGTCGGTCAGCCAGAGGCTGTCGTCATTGACGATGAGGTCGAGCGGCAACGAGAAGCCCGGGTACTCCTGCACGAACTCCATCGTCTTCGGATCGGACGTCGTGCGGAACACGTTGATGCGGCCACCGGATCGATCGAGCGCGAAGATCATCCCGTTGGGGCCGACGGCCACCGCATGCACGCCCTGGAACTGGCCCGGGCCCTTGCCGAAGCTGCCGAACTCGCCGAGGTAGGCCAGGTTGCGGTCGAGGATCATCACGCGATGATTGTCCAGGCCGTCGGCAATGAGGATGCGCCCATCCGGCAAAAACGCCACGTCCTGGGGCTTGGCGAAGTGCGTGCCGTCGCTGCCGGCGACATTCTTCTCGCCGAGAGTCTTCAGCAGTTTCTTGCCGTCGTTCGAGAAGATGTAGATGGTGTTGAACGTCTCATTGATCACCCACACGCGGTGCGCGGGGTCATAGGGGCTGATCCGGACGCGATGCGGGCCCGGGCCAGAGGAGCCTTCGCAGAGGCTGTCCCACTGCGACCACATCTCCTTGACCTTGCCGCTGCCGTCGAGCGTGTAGAGGCAATGCCGCCACACGCGCCGATCGACCAGCGTCAACACGTTCATCTTGAGTGAGCCCGCAAAGCCCGAGAATTCCGGAGGCGTCGGCGTCGGCAAGCGGAACTCGCCGCGTTGCGCGATGAAGATGCGGTCCGGCGATTCGGCGAACACGCCCGAATTGCCACCGAAGGCGAACCCGGCCTCGGCAAACGGCTTCTGCCATCCGCGGATGATGTTGTACGGACTGGGTCCGACCGGGCCGTCGATCACGGCGGTCGGAATCGGCGTCGGAATCTGCACTTGCGCCAGCAGCGCCGGCGCCAGCGCCAACGCGATCACACATGTCCATCTCTTCATGGTTGCCGCACCGTCCTGAAAAACGCCCGCATGTCGTCCACGAGCAGTTGTGGCTGTTCAAGGGCCGCGAAGTGCCCGCCCCGCGGCATCTCGGTCCATCGCGTGATGTTGAATCGGGGCTCAAGCCACCGGCGCGGTGACCAGATGATTTCCTTCGGGAAGTCGGCGCACGCCGTGGGCGTCTCGATGCGGCGAGGCGGCGCCGGCGCGGCATGCCGGCTCTCGTAATAGATCCGCGCCGAACTGGCCGCGGTCTGCGTCACCCAATACAGCGTGATGTTGGTCAGCAGCTCGTCCCTGGTCAGCACTGCCTCAGGATTGCCGTCGCAGTCGCACCAGGTGCGGAACTTCTCGACGATCCACGCGGCGAGGCCGGCCGGTGAATCATTCAGCGCAATGCCGATCGTCTGCGGCTTGGTCCCTTGAATCTGCTGGTAACCCGTCTCCTCCGCCTGGAAGATCTGCCGCTGCTTGAGTCGCTCGATCTCCTTGTCGGTGAGGCCCGCCTTGGGATCGGCCCCCGCTGGCGCGCCGCCGAAACACATGTTGAGATGCAATCCGGCCACATGCGCGGCGTCCGCCAGCGCCACCTGGGTGCTGATGATCGATCCCCAGTCGCCGCCCTGCGCCCCGTAGCGCGTGTAGCCGAGGCGGGCCATCAGCGCGGCTTCGATGCCGGCGAGGCGCGCGGGATCATAGCCGGGTTGCCGTGGCGCCTCGGAATACGCAAAGCCTGGAATCGAGGGAATGACCACGTCGAAGGCGTCCTCGGCACTTCCGCCAAACGCGGTCGGATCGGTGAGCGGGCCGATGATCTTGGCGAACTCCACGAACGATCCAGGCCAGCCGTGCGTGATCAGCAGGGGAAACGCGCCCGGGTGCTTCGATCGCCGGTGGATGAAATGCACCTGCCGCCCGTCGATCGTCGTCGTGAACTGTTCGAACTGATTGAGCCGGCGTTCCTGGGCCGGCCAGTCGAAGCGGTCACGCCAATAGGCGAGCAACTCGCGCAAGTACTTGATGTCGGTGCCGAGCGTCCAGCCATCACCCTGCAGCGGCTCGGGCAGGCGCGGGTTGGCGAGGCGGGCTTTGAGATCCGCCAGCACCGCGTCCGGGACCTGGATCTTGAACGGCCGCACCTCGTTGTCGGTGCGCTGTGCGGCCAGGTCGGGAGCCGCCGCGATCGCGAGGGCGATCGTGGCGGCAAACACGGTCAGCCTGCGCATGGGCTCAACGCGGCAGCGCGTACGCGACGTACTCGCCGGAGTAATTCCCACCGCTAATCGCGACGACGATGAATTGCCGGCCGCCGGCGAGGTAGGTCATTGGTGAACCGCTTTGCGGCGCCGGCATGAATGCGGTTCCCACTTCCTTGCCGGTGGCCTTGTCGTAGGCGCGCAGCATCGCGCCGCGCGGATGCTCCGGAGTAGTGGTCAGCTGCGGATCGCCCATCACGACCAGGCTCTTGGTCACCATCAGGCCGATGCCGGAGGTTCCAGCCTGGCCGGTGCGCGGAATCGATTTTCCCTTCAGCATCGGATGATTGCGCACGTTGTCGGGCGTGTCGCCGTGCGCGATGCGCCAGACGATGTCGCCGCGATCGAGATTGACGGCGGTGATGGTGCCGTACGGCGGCTTGAGGATCGACAAGCCCTGGATCGTGAGGCTCCCCACTGCGGGCGCAGCAGCGGCGGCCGCGCCGCCTCCGCCTCCGACTGGCGCGCTGACGCCCGGACTCGTGCCTGCGCTGACCGCCGCGGCTCGCGCCGCTTCGATCTGCGCGATCGCGCGCGGTGAATCCGCGGCGCAGCAATCACCGGGTCCGATCACTTCCCGGAACTCGCGGCCCTCGACGCCGGCGATGTACTTGATGTCGGAGAAGCCGGGTGGCGGCGGCTGCAAGGACCCGGACGTGATGTTAACGTTGTTCGCCTGCGCGTAAATCGTGTGGGTCTCCGGATCGTACGCCACTCCAGGCCAGTTGGTGCCGCCGATCGCGTTGCCCATGTTGATGGCGCCGAGCAAACCTTTCACGTTGCCGAGAATCGGCGGGTTGTACATCCACGGCGCCACCTTGTAGTGCTTCATCGACTCGACCGCCTCGGCCCGCATCTCCGGCGTGAAGTCGATCAGGTCATCAGGCAGCGTGAGGAAGTTGCGTGAATAGGCCGGCGGCTTCGTGGGAAACGGCTGCGTTGGGCTGCTCGTTTCGCCGGGGACGTCGGTCTGCGGCACGGCGCGTTCTTCAATCGGCCACACCGGCTTGCCGGTCACGCGGTCGAACACGAACAGGAAGCCCTGCTTGCCCGGCACCGCCACCGCCTTGATCGGCTTGCCGTCAACCACGATGTCGGCGAGGATCGCCGCCGACGACATGTCGTAGTTCCAGAGCGGATGGTGCACGACCTGGTAATGCCACTTGCGCTGGCCGGTCTTCAGATCGACACAGACGATGCTCTCGGCAAACAGGTTGTTGCCGGGGCGGTGGCCGCCGTAGAAGTCCGAGGTCGGCGTCTCCACCGGCAGGTAGACGAGGCCGAGCTCTTCATCGACGGTGATCTGCGTCCACACGCCGACGTTGCCGTTGACGGCCCACGACTCGTCCCGCCACGAGTCGTTGCCGAACTCGCCGGGCCGCGGAATGGTGTTGAAGGTCCACAGCAACTTGCCGGTGCGCACGTCGAACGCGCGGACGAGGCCCTTGGTGTTGTTGTGGGTGCTGACCGTCGCGCCTTCGCGGAACGACGAGCCGACGATGGCGATGTCGCGGACGATGGCGGGCGTGGAGTGGACGCCGATTTCGCCGGACTCGAGATCGATTTGCTCGCCGCGTCCCTTGACGGCGCCCACTTTCAGATCAACGACGCCCTCCTTGCCGAACGACGGGATCATCGCGCCGTTCTTCGCGTTCAGCGCCACCAGCCGGTAGCCCGTCGTCACGTACAGGACGCGTTCGTCGCCCTTGCCGTCGGTCCAGTACGACACGCCGCGGCCCGAGAGCTGGCGCGGCGACAGGCCCGCGCGCTTGCCTTCGCGCAGGCTGTGGGTCCAGATCAACTCGCCGGTCTCGCCGTCGAGCGCGACCACCGACCGCCGCGTACCACCGGTGGTGTAGAGCACCCCGTTGACTGCGACCGGCGTACCTTCGAGCTTGTATTCGGGGCGCGGCCCCAGCGCGTCGGTCTTGAAGCGCCACGCCACCTCGAGCTTGTTGAAATTGGCGGCGTTGATCTGGTCGAGGGGCGAGTACTTGCTGCCGGTGATGTCGTGGTTGTAATACCGCCAGTCGCCGGGCGGCATTCCGGCCTGCCCGGAGATGCTGACGGAGATTCCCAGAACGGCGACGAGCACGGCTGCCAGTTTCAATGTCCGCGACACGACTCACCTCCTGAAAGACCGGACTACGGGCTGCAGGCTGCAGGCTACGGGGGCTACAGGCTGCAGGCGAGTATTGCGCTGCGGCATTATAGGCCGCCGTATAATCCACGCGATGGTTGTCTCGCACTACCGTCTCGAGGGTGAAATCGGGCGCGGCGGTATGGGCGTGGTCTACCGGGCGGTAGACACCAGGCTTGGTCGCCCAGTGGCCATCAAGGTCCTGCCCGCCGAGGCGACCACCGACGCTGGCCGGCACCGCCGCTTCATCCAGGAGGCGCGCTCCGCATCCGCGCTGAACCATCCAAACATCGTGACCATCTACGAGGTGGACGAGCACGACGGAACGACGTTCATCGCCATGGAGCTGGTGGACGGCACGCCACTCGACAGCCTCCTGGCGCGGGGTCTCCTGCCGATCACTACCGCCCTCGATTACGGGGTGCAGATCGCCTCTGCGCTCGACGCCGCGCACGCGGCGGGAATTGTGCACCGCGACATCAAGCCGGCCAATATCGTCGTCACCGCCGATGGACGCGTGAAGGTGCTCGACTTCGGGCTGGCCAAATTGATCGAACGCCCTGCCTCCGAGGCGACGATTTCGGCGATCCACACCATGCCGGGCGCCGTGATGGGGACCGTCGCCTACATGTCGCCGGAACAGGCGCACGGGCAAGCGGTGGACGCGCGATCGGACCTCTTCGCGCTCGGCGTCGTCCTCTACCTGATGCTCACCGGACGCAAACCGTTCACGGGTGGCTCTGATCTCGCGTTGATCTCGTCGATCCTGAAAGATCAACCGACCGCGATGCGAAGTGTGCGGCAGGAGATTCCCGCCGACCTCGAGCCGATCGTCGAGCGCGCGCTCGCGAAGGATCCCGCCGGGCGTTATCAGAGCGCGTCGAACATTCGAACCGACCTCGCCTCAGCTCTCGCGAGGCTGACGCGGCCGGCGGATTCGGCGTGGCGCCGCCCGGCCGTGTTTATCCCGGTGGCGGCCGCGCTGATCGCGGTGGCCGCCTTCGGCGGGTGGCAAATGGTCCAGGCCCGCCGTGCGCGATTGGCGCGCCTCGAAATACCCGAGATCGAGCGGATGTATCTCAGCGGGCGCACGATGAACGCTGTGCGGCTCGCGCGCACCGTGGAGCTTTATGCGCCGGAAGAAGTGAAGCAGGTCCGCAAGGGCTGGCTCGACTTCACCCTGATCACTGAACCCGCGGGCGCGAACACCGAGATCAAGAACTACCAGGACATGGCTGGCGCCTGGGAACCGTTCGGGCCGTCGCCGGTGAAGGCACTGCTGCCGCTCGGCTATTACCGCGTGCGGGTCACGAAGCCGGGATACAAAACCCTCGAAGTGAGCGCGGGCGGGGGCCGATCGCCGGTGAAGCTCACGCCCGAAGCCGATGCCGCGCCCGGCATGGTGTTCGTGCCGGGTGGACCCTATCAGGCCGGCTTCGCGCCGGTGGTGACGCTGCCTGATTACTGGTTGGACCAGCTCGAGGTCACCAACGCCGCGTTCAAGGAATTCGTCGATGCCGGCGGCTATCGCGATGCGAAGTACTGGATCGAACCTTTCCGCGATGGTGCCACGACGATCACGTTCACTGATGCGATGGCGCGGTTTCGCGATTCGACAGGTCGCCCTGGCCCGTCGACGTGGGAACTCGGCAGCTATCCCGAAGGCCAGGCTGATTTTCCCGTCGGCGGCATCAGCTGGTTCGAAGCGGCGGCGTACGCGAAGTTCACCGGCAAGAGCCTGCCGAGCGTCTATCACTGGTTCCGCGCGTCCGGCACCGACGAGATCTACTCCGCGATCCTGGAGTTGAGCAACTTCGACGGCAAGGGTCCGGTGAAGGCGGGTGAACGGGCTGGGCTCGGACCCTGGGGCACGCTCGACATGGCCGGCAATGTGAAGGAGTGGTGTTCGAACGAAGTCCTGGGCCGGCCGCTGCGCTACATCCTCGGCGGCGGTTGGAACGAGCCGAGCTATCGCTTCGCGGAAGAAGACGGACAGAATCCGTGGGGTCGACAAAACACCTTCGGCGTCCGGCTCGTGAAGAACCTGGGCCCGGCCGAGCACGCCGATGTCCCGGTGGGGCGGCTGAAGCCGCTACCCAGCTCTGTGATCCCGATCGCCGCCGATGAACTCACCATCCTGCGGCGCTTCTATGACTACGATCGAACGCCGCTCGACGCCAAGGTCGGCTCGGTTGAAGACGACTCGCCGTACTGGCGCAAAGAGCGGGTCAGCTATGCCGCCCCGTACGGCAACGAACGGATGACGGCCTTCCTGTTCCTGCCGAAAAATGCGGTGCCACCGTATCAGACGGTCATGTTTTTCCCCAGCGGATACGCCACGGTCGTCCCCTCGAGCAACAGCCTCGACCTTGGCACCTTCGAATTCCTGCTGCGGAGCGGGCGCGCCCTGCTTTATCCGGTTTACCAGGGCACGTTCGAGCGGCGCGGGGGCGTCAAGGCAGGACCGAGCGGGAACCGGGACATGCGGGTCCAGTGGGGGAAGGAATTCCGTCGCTCGGTTGACTACCTGGAAACACGCCATGAGATCGACACCCAGCGGCTCGCGTACTACAGCTTGAGCCTGGGCGCGTTCTTCGGCCCAGTCCTGGTGGCACTCGAGCCGCGGATCAAGGCGGCCGTGTTTGCGTCTGGTGGCATTCAGTATTTGCCGCCACCTGAAATACAACCAGCGAACTTCATGCCGCAGGTGAAAATCCCGGTGTTGCTGGTGAATGGGAGGGATGACTTTGGTGTAACGGCCGCCGAGCAGCAACGCTTTTACGAACTCCTCGGGACGCCGCCGGCGCTCAAGAAGCACATCGTCCTGCCTGGCGGGCACGTGCCGCAGGACATCCGTGGCCTCTTCAAGGAAGTGCTGGACTGGTACGACCTTTACCTGGGGCCGGTGAGGTGAAACCTGTCATGGGCAAACCTAAAGGTTTGCCCCCACGTATAATTCGCCCATTGAGGGGTTTACCTATGCGTTGGCTAACGGTTCTGCAGGCGTCGGTGATCGCGGGCGCAGTTGCCGCCGCGATCACGTTGGTCACACCGGCCGTGACGGGTCAATCTCGCGTGCCGGGCATCCCGCGTGCGAACGGCAAGCCCGAT
>JBDTMB010000208.1:0-9749 GCA_039934485.1 Vicinamibacterales bacterium | reverse complement strand
CCGCCGACACCGGCGCCGGCGGGTTGCTGATCAAGACGCCGACCGGCGAGCCGCTCGCCGCCGTGAACGTGGATGAAGCGGCGCTCGAAGCGGCGCGCCAGGAATTGTGGGACCAGCGCGTGGGGGCCGAGATCACGCTGGGCGCGTTGTTGTTGCTTCTCACGGTGGGTCCCTTGCTTGACTGGCGGCGCCTGGCGCGCTCGGTCGCCGGCGCGGCGGTGCTGTCGCTGGCGGTGGCCCTGCTGCTGGTGGCCGCGCGCGCGTTGTTGTGGATCGCGGTCCGTCGCGTGGACCTGGCCACGCCGGCGCTGACGCTCACCGGGTCGTGGTCTGCCGTGCCCGCGCTGATGCTGGCGTCGCCGCTCGATTTCCTGCTCACCAGCCTGATGTTGACTGGCCTGGTCGCGCTGGCGGCCTCGAGCCTTGCGCAGTGGCGATCGGCTCGCCGGCCCGGCGTCGGCACGCTGGTGGTCGATCGCGGCTGGCTGGCCGCCCTCTTTATCGGCGTCCAGCTGGCGGCGGCCGGCCTGGTGACCGCGCTGGTGGTGTGGTACGAGTTCTTCCTTCGCACGCATGTTTCGCAAGCGCCGGTCGACATCCTCAGGTTCGCGCTCGACCCCGTGGATCGCATCCGGATGCTGATGGTCGTGGGGCTGATGGCCCTCAACGCCGCGGTGTTTGGCATCGCCGTGCTCGGCCTGCGCGCCGCCGCGTCGCCGTGGACCTTCGCGCCGTCGCCGCGGAGGTGGCGCGCGCGCACCGTGCTGGTGTGGCTGCTGCCGATCGGGCTGCTGTTGATTCCCGGGGCGGACAGTCGGGCGCCGCTGGGACCCACCGCGTTCACCATCCTCTGCGTGGCCGCCGCCGCGTGGGCGCTCGACCGCTATCGCACGTCGTTGCGGCGCAGTTCGCAGGCGATGCGGTTGCTGGTCGCGTTCCTGACCCTGGTGCTGCCCTCGATGATCCTCTACCCCTCCTTCGTGGACGCGGCATCGCGGGCCCGGCGGCAGCTGGTCGAAGCGCGCTACGCCCCGGAGGTGCTCAACCAGCGCCGCGAAGTGCAGAAGAAGTTGCAGGACGCGCTGATCGAGATTGATCGCCTTGACGACCTGGCCGACCTGGTGCGCGCCAGCGAGCCCCCCGCGTCGGGTGCGCCGGCGGTCGACACGGCATTTGCGGTGTGGTCGCAAACCAGCCTCGCCAGCCAGCGGCTCACCTCGAGCGTCGAGTTGCACAACGCGAGCGGCGCGATGGTCAGCCGGTTCGCGCTGAAGCTGCCCGACAGTCCGCAGGCGTGGACCGAGTCGGCGTGCGACTGGGACCTCGTCGAAGAGGTGTCGCCGTTCTTCTCCGAGGAGCGCCGGTTGTTGCGCGCCGGCCGCGCCATCTGCGATGTGGCGACCGGCCGTCACGTCGGTTCGATCGTCGTGCACGTGATGCTCGATTACGGCAATCTCTCGTTCATTTCCGCGCAGAACCCGTACCTGGAACTGCTGCGGGCCGGGCGGCTGCGGCCTGAACCACGGCTTCGCACCGACGTCGAGTTCAACGTCTACGGCTGGAGCAGCCGCGTGCTCTTCACTTCCGCACAAACCGCGCCGCCGCTGCCGGAACAGGCGTATCGCACCGCGTTTGAATCGCGGACGCCGTTTTGGGCGACGATCAATCGCGGCCAGACGTCGATCGACGCCTACGTGCTGAGCGATCGCGGCGCGATCTACGTGCTGGGCACCTCTCGCCAGACCTGGTTCGGCCACCTGGGGACGCTGGCTGAACTGATCACGCTGGCGTTTGTGGTATTCGTCGCCATGGCGGCCGGCGCGCTGGCCTTCAACTTCGCCACGTCGCGTCCGCCCACCTCCGGCCGCGCCCTCCTCGACGAAGTGCGCGCCAGTTTCTACCGCAAGCTGTTCCTGGCGTTCGTCGCCGCCGCGATTGTGCCGGTGCTGGCGATGGCGTTCGTCTCGCGCGCCTACATCGCCGCGTTGATGCTCGCCGACATCCAGAGTGAGGCGACGCGCACCGTGGCCGTCACCGGCCGCGTCGTCGAGGACCTGGGCAGCGCGCTCGCACGCGGGCCAGCTACGGGCGTCAGCTTCGACGACGACCTCGTGGTGTGGCTGGGCCGCGTGATCGCCCAGGATGTCAACATCTTCGACGGCGCCAACCTGCTGGCGTCGAGCGAGCGCAACCTGTTCGCGTCGCGGTTGCTGCCAACCCGCACGCCGGGCGACGCGTATCGCGCCATCGTGATCGAGGGCCGCCCGACCTATGTCGGCCGGGAGCGCGCCGGCGGGCTCGACTATCTCGTCGCGGCGGCGCCGGTGCGCGTCGGGAATCACCGTGCCGTCCTCACCGTGCCGCTGACGACGCGGCAGCAGGAGACGGAGGCGCAGATCGAAGAACTGGATCGGCGCGTGCTGCTTGCCGCCCTCCTCTTCATCATGGTCGGCGCCGGGATCGGTTATTACATGGCGGAGCGCATCGCCGATCCGGTCAATCGCCTGATGCGCGCCACGCAGCGCATCGCGCGGGGGGACCTCGAGGCGCGCGTGCTGGCGTCGTCGTCCGACGAACTGCGGCGCCTGGTGGATGCGTTCAACCAGATGGCTGACGACCTGCAGCGCCAGCGCAAGGAGCTGGAGCGGACCAATCGCCTCGAGGCCTGGGCCGACATGGCGCGCCAGGTGGCGCACGACATCAAGAACCCGTTGACGCCGATTCAGCTCAACGCCGAACACCTGAGCCGCGTGCACGAGGACCGCGGCCGGCCGCTCGGCAGCGTGATCGACGACTGCGTGCGGAACATTCTCGGGCAGGTGCGCCTGCTCCGGCAGATCTCGAACGAGTTTTCGAGCTTTGCCTCGTCGCCGGATCCCAAGCCGGTGGCGGCGAGCCTGGGCGAACTGGTGACGGAAGTCGTGGAGCCGTATCGCTCGGGCCTGGCGGGCCGCGTGTCAATCACGGTCGCGATCCCGGCCGGCCTGCCGATGCTGCGGATCGATCGCATGCTGATCGGCCGGGCCCTGACCAACGTGATCGAGAACGCGCTGCATGCCATGCCCGGCGGCGGCACGCTGACCGTGGATGCACAGCGTAGGTCCGAGAGCACCGTTCTTCTCCGTGTCATCGACACGGGTGTCGGCATGGACGCCGACGCGATCGCGAAGATCTTCGAGCCATACTTTTCGACGAAGGCGATCGGCACCGGGCTGGGCCTGACGATTGCGAAGCGCAACGTCGAGGCCAACGGCGGCACGATCGCGGTGGAATCCGAGCGCGGCCGCGGGACCGCGGTGACGATGACGCTGCCAGTGGCCTGACGATTCGCCACGCGTTTTGTCAGGGATTACACGGATTACACGGATTACAAACCGAAAGACGGCGCACCATCGCGCGCGAAGCGCGCGATGCGCGTGGTGACGAGGCGTGTTTGAATCACGCCTCATCACCACGCCACCACCGGCTACGCCGGTGGTGCGCCGTCTTTGCAGGATTGGGCGTGGCGCCCGAAGCGGCAGGCATTTAATCCTGACATCCGTGAAATCTGTGGACGTATTTCAGGCGGGCGAATCGTTCTGGTTGTAGCGTCGCAGCTTCGACAGCCCCAGCCCGATGAAGGCCGAGGCGAGGTAACTGTAGGCCATCACCATCAACACTTCGTGCGGGTAGGTGACGATCAGCGCCAGGAACCCGGCCACCATGATCAGGACCTGGTAGCCGCGGCGGGCGCCGAGGTCGATCGACTTGAAGCTGCGGAACCGGATGGTACTCACCATCAGC
The DNA here is from genome assembly GCA_039934485.1 of Vicinamibacterales bacterium. Classification (GTDB taxonomy): domain Bacteria; phylum Acidobacteriota; class Vicinamibacteria; order Vicinamibacterales; family UBA2999; genus 12-FULL-67-14b. The sequence continues at coordinate 5,966 of JBDTMB010000208.1, read as the reverse complement.
AGCGCCGGGACCAGCATCATCGCCACGGCCAGCACCGTGTGCTGCGGGAGGTGAGGGCTCTCGGAGAAGAAGAACACCGTCGCCGCGGGGATGCCGGCGGCTGCAGGACTGGGCAGGCCCACGAAGTAGCGCTTGTCCGACACGCTCTGGATGTTGAACCTGGCCAGGCGCAGCGCGGCCGCGGTGAGGAAGAAGAAGCCCATCGCCCAGCCCATGCGGCCCAGCGGCGCGAGGCCCCATTGGAACGCCAGCAACGCCGGCGCCATCCCGAACGAAATCAAATCCGCGAGCGAATCCAGCTGCACGCCGAAGTCGCTGGTGGTGCCCGTCATCCGCGCGATGCGGCCATCGAGCATGTCGAGCACGATGGCCACGCCGATGAACGGCGCGGCCAGCACGAACTCCCCGCGCATGGCATGGATGACACAGGCCCATCCGCAAAACAGGTTGGCGATCGTAAACAGGCTCGGCAGCAGCGAGACGCCGCGGCGCAGTCCTCGGCGTTCGTGGGGACGCGTGGCCGAATGCAGGCGAAGGGTACTGCCGTGCCCGGTCGTCACGCTACGGCTCCAGTGTTGCGACCGTCGTCTCACCGCTGACCACCCTGTCGCCGACCTTCACCGCGAGACGCGAGGAAAGCGGCAGAAATAGATCGATGCGCGATCCGAACTTCATCACGCCGAAGCGCTGGCCGCGCGTGACCTGGTCGCCCGGCTTGATGCGGCAGACGATCCGCCGCGCCAGGATGCCGACGATTTGCCGGCACACCACCGGCTGCCCGTGGCGCTCGAACCAGACCTCGGTCCACTCGTTGAGCTGTCCGGCTTCCTTCCGGTACGCCGGCAGGAAACTCCCGGGATGATACTCCACATGCGTGACCCGGCCTTCGACCGGCGTCCGGTTGATGTGTACGTCCAGGGGCGACAGGAAAATGCTGATTGTCTTCCACTCGCCTTTCGGCGCGCCCGGACCCGCCGGATCGCCGGCCACCATGACGCGGCCATCGGCCGGGGAGATCACCAGGTTCGGATCGGTTGGCGTGGTGCGATCGGGATCACGAAAGAAAAGGACGAACACCGCGGTGAGGAGGAGAAACGGCACCGACCAGCCACGGCCAAACCACCACCCCGCCGCACCCGCCAACACCAACGCGACCAGAATGAAGGGCAGGCCGGCCCGATCGATAAGCATGTCCCTCGATAATAAGACGCCGGGAGGCCTTTTCCCCAAACTAAGGAGAAATGGACGCCCGGCGAGTCTGTACTGGATGGATGTTAGGCTGAGACGGCTGCTTGCGACGAGCCGCTCTGGTGGGTCCGCAAGATCGACTCCATGCGGTCCTTCATCACCAATTTGCGTTTTTTGAGGCTGACTTCTTCGAGTTGTTCTGCGTCGGTGAGGTGTGGTTTGGCTTCGAGCTCCTGCAGGCGATCGTCGAGTGAGTGGTGCTTGGAGGCCAACTCCCGGTATTCCTCGTTGGTCTCGATGAGGAGGTGTTTCAAGTCCTCAGCCATCGTTCCGCCTCCGATCCAAGGGGCCAGGGCAACTATTGCGCCGCCCCTCATAGATCGGACTCTACCACCCCGTTTTTGGAAATAAAAGGGGTCAGGCGTCTTTTTCTTGCAGGGCCAGCACGAGCGCGTCCTCGACGGGCTGGTTGTAATAGTCGCGCCGGACACCCACTTGCTGAAAACCGGCGTGTGCGTAGAGGCGGATCGCCGCCACGTTCGAGCGGCGAACCTCCAGCGTGGCGTGGTGCGCGCCCATGGCGGCGGCTTCAGCAATGACCGCACGGAGCAGGCAGGCGCCCAGGCCCCGTCCGCGAAGTTCCGGGCGTATCGCCAGGTTATTGATGTGCAACTGTTCGGCCACGCGCCAGAACGCGCAAAAGCCGGCCACCGGCTGCTCCGGCGTGCGGATCACGTAGATGAAGCAGACGTCCTGGCGCCGCAGCTCCCCTTCGTACCATTCGCGCGTGGTCGGGTTGTTGAACGACGCCGCTTCGATGGCCACCACGCCGTCGAGATCGCGCGCATCCTTCAGCCGTTCGACGATGGTGCCGGTCATGAAGTTGGTGTTGGTGGGGGCCAGCCTTTAGGCTTGCCCTGTCGCTCGCGTTCGATTTCGGGGTCGGGACGACGGACGTAGATGGGTTCGAGCGCGTGCGGCGGTCCGGCGAGGCCGGCGAGCGCTTGCTGCCGCGCGAGCGCGGCGATCGCCGGCGCCAGCGGCGCGTGGGTCACCGTGCGCCAGCGTCCTTGTCCGACTCGGGCGATGAGGTCCGCGTCGCGCACCACGGCGTCGCCGGCGAAGACGGCCGAGTGGCCGCCGAGCTGATCGCGCCATTTCTCGAGCAAGGCCAGTGGAGTCGACGCCACAGGCAAACCTTCCGCCTTCGCGCCACGCGCTTCGGCGGACAAGAAAGCTCTGCCGGTACGGTAGATCGCCGCCACCGCGTCGCCGCGCTGCGCGTCCATCCACGGCACGAGGAAGCCCACCGGCTCGTCGCGCATCTGCCACGCGAGCGCGTCGAGCGCGGAGATGCCGGCCACCGGCCGGTGCAGGGCCATGGCGAGGCCCTGGATGGTGGCCAGGCCGATGCGTAAGCCGGTGAAGGCGCCCGGGCCGGTGGCCACGGCCAGCAGGTCCAGATCGCCGCGCGCCACGCCGGCCTGCTCGAGCGCCGTGGCGAGTTCTTCCGGCAGCCGTTCGCCGTGCGTACGCGCGTCGTTCCCCGGCACCAGGGCCAGGAGCCGGTCGTCGTTCGTCACGGCAACGCTGCCGCCACGGGTGGTGGTGTCGAGGGCGAGAATGAGCACAGTCGGTGCTCAGCCATCGTATACTCGACCACACGCCTTTTCGAATCGCGACCGTGCCTCAACCTTCCACGCCAGTTCCGTCCGTTGTCCCGTCAGGCGCGCAGCTGACGCCGGCCATGAAGCAATACTTCGAGGCCAAGCGCCAGTACCGGCACGCGCTGGTGTTCTTCCGGATGGGCGATTTCTACGAGATGTTCTACGAGGATGCGCTGGTGGCCTCGCGGGCCCTCGATCTCACGCTGACCTCGCGCTCCAAGGATGCGTCGGGCACGGCGGTGCCGATGTGCGGCGTGCCGTTTCATGCCGCCGACAGCTACATTTCGCGGCTGGTCAAGAAAGGCTACCGCGTCGCGATCTGCGAACAGGTCGAGGATCCAAAGAAGGCCAAGGGCGTCGTCAAGCGTGAAGTGGTCCGGGTGGTGTCGCCGGGCACGCTGGCCGATGCCGCGTATCTCGATGCGCGCGAGCCGGCGTTCCTGATGGCGATCGTGGCCACCGCCGCGGTGCCCGGCCGTCCGTCGGACTACGGCGTCGCGCTGGTGGATTTGTCGACGGGCGAATTTGACGTGGCGGAATACTCCGGGCCCGACGGGCTGGCCTCGCTGCAGGCCGAGATCGTGGTGCTGCGACCCCGGGAGATCGTCGTCGCCAGCGGATACGACGTGAAAGCCGTGGTGCCGCAAATCGCCGCGGCCGACATCCCCGTCACCGAGATCGAAGGCTGGCACTTCGAGTTGGAGGCCGCCCGGCAAACCCTGGTCGATCAGCTCCACGTCGGCGGTCTTGAAGGTTTTGGCCTCGAGAAGCGGCAGGCCGCGATCTGCGCGGGCGGCGCGCTCGTGCAGTACTTGCGCGACACCCAGAAGGCGGACCTCGCGCACGTGCGCACGGTGCGCCTCAGGCAAGTCGCCGACGGCCTGCTGATCGATCCCACCACCCTGAAGCACCTCGAAGTCGTGGAATCGATCAACGGCGGCCGCGCCGGCTCGCTCCTCGATGAAATCGATCGCACCGTGACCTCGATGGGCGGGCGCATGATGCGGACGTGGCTGCTGCGTCCGCTGACGGCGCTCGAAGCCATCCGCGATCGCCTCGACGCGGTGGAAGAACTGGCCGTGCGAACCCCGGATCGCGGCAAGCTGCGCGAGACCCTCAAGTCGATCCAGGATCTCGAGCGCCTCATCTCGCGCGTCGCGCTCGCCACCGCCGGCCCGCGCGATCTCGTCGGCCTCGGCCACTCGCTGGCCGCGGTGCCGCGGCTCAAGCTGGTGCTCACCGACTGCCAGGCGCCGCTGATCAGGAGCCTCTGCGGCGAGCTCGACGAACTCACCGACGTGCGGCAATGGATCGACAGCGCCCTGATCGATGAGCCCCCGGCCCTGGCGCGCGACGGCGGCTACGTTCGCGACGGGGTCGACACCGGCATCGACGAGCTGCGCCACATCAGCCGCTCGGGCAAGCAGGTCATCGCCGAGATGGAAGACCGCGAGCGGGCGCGCACCGGCGTCGGCTCGCTGAAGATCCGGTTCAACCGGGTGTTCGGCTATTACATCGAGGTCACCAAGTCGAACCTGCACGCCGTGCCCGACGACTACATCCGCAAGCAGACGATCGCCGGCGGCGAGCGCTACATCACCCCCGCCCTGAAGGACTACGAGGAGAAGATCCTCGGCGCCGACGAACGCATCGTGTCGCGCGAGCTGGAGATCTTCGAGGCGCTGCGGCAGCGCGTCTCGGCCGAGGCGGCGCGCGTGCTCGACCTCGCCCGCGCCGTCGCCGGGCTCGATGTGCTCGCCGGCCTCGCCGAAACCGCCACGGTGTGCAACTACACCAAGCCGCACGTGCATGACGGCGACGAGATTGCCGCGGTGGACGTCCGCCACCCGGTGGTGGAACGCCTCGCGGCGGGCGCCTTCGTTCCGAACGACGTCACGCTCAACGCCGACACGCACCAACTGGTGATCCTGACCGGGCCCAACATGGGCGGCAAGTCCACGTATTTGCGCCAGGTGGCCCTGCTCTGCCTGCTGGCGCAGACCGGCTCGTTCGTGCCGGCCAGGGAAGCGAAGATCGGCCTCATCGACCGCCTCTATGCCCGCGTCGGCGCCTCGGACAACATCGCCCGCGGCCAGTCCACGTTCATGGTGGAAATGCAGGAGACCTCGCACATCCTGAGCGGCGCCACCTCGAAGAGCCTGGTGGTCCTCGACGAAATCGGCCGCGGCACTGCCACCTTCGACGGCCTCAGCATCGCCTGGGCGGTGGCCGAGTACATCGCCAGCAACGCCCGCGCCCGGCCAAAGACGATGTTCGCGACGCATTATCACGAGCTCACCGACCTGGCCGACGCCCTGCCGGGCGTGGTCAACGCGCACGTCGCGGCGCGCGAGTGGAAAGACGACATCATCTTTCTCCACAAGATCCTGCCCGGTCGATCGGATCGCAGCTACGGCATCCAGGTGGCCCGCCTCGCCGGGTTGCCCGCGTCGGTGATCGCCCGTGCCCGCGACATCCTCAGCTCCCTCGAGACCGACGAGCTGACCCGCGGCGGCAAGCCGTCGCTGAGCGATGCGGCCCCGAAGACGCCGCAGCAGCAACTGGGCCTCTTCCAGGCCGTGGCGCCGGCGGATGAGAAGTTACGCGAACGCATTCGCGAAGTGGACATCAATCGGATGACGCCGCTCGAAGCACTGCAACTGCTCCAGGAACTGAAGAAAGATGTCGAGAATTAGGGTGCTAGGTGCCGGGGTGCTGGGGGCCGGGGTGCTAGGTGCCAGGGTGCTGGGGGCCGGGGTGCTCGGTGCCGCGGTGCTCGGTGCCGGGTGCTCGGCGCCGGCGTCGCCGCCCGGCGTGATCACGCTCGCCGTGCTGAGTTCACCCAACAGCTTCGACCCGCGCATCGGCACCGATGAGGTGTCGCAGAAGGTCTCGCAACTCGTCTACGACAACCTGCTGACGCTCGACGATCACTTGCGCGTGTCGGCAGGGCTGGCCACCGACTGGGTCCAGCCCGACCCGCTCACCTACATCGTCCATCTCCGCCACGGTGTCCGCTTTCACGACGGCCACGAGCTGACCGCCGACGATGTCGTCTTCACGTTCGGCAGCTTCATCGATCCCGCCTTCATGTCCGCGCGCAAGGGCGCC
>JBDTMB010000207.1:0-9763 GCA_039934485.1 Vicinamibacterales bacterium | reverse complement strand
TAGCGGGGCCGTCCACTGGCCACCACCCAGTCGGAGAAATTGATGATGCGGCCGCCGCCGGACTTCCGCATCGCCGGCGCCGCGGCGTGGGAGCACAGGAACGTCGCTCGCAGATCGATCGCGAGTTGCCGGTCCCAGTCGGCCTCGGTAAGCTGGTCAAACGGTTTCGCCACATAGAGCGAGGCCATGTTGACGAGCACGTCGAGCCGGCCGAACTCGGCGGCGGCGCTCGCCACCGCGTTGGCGCAGTCCGCGGCGTGCGACACGTCGGCCTTGATGACGCTGGCCCGCCGGCCAAGGGCGCGGACCGCCGACGCGGTTTCGTCGGCCTCTTCGCGCGAGCGGTTATAGACCAGCGCCACATCGGAGCCGGCCTTCGCCAGCGCCGTCGCGACCACGGCGCCGATGCGCTTCCCGCCGGTGATCAGAGAGACTTTGCCGTTGAGATCCATCAGTCACCCATTAACGTAAGGTTCGCGAAGAAACCGTGGGCCGGGTCGCACTAATCGAGGTGCTTGACGAGGATCACCTCGTTGCCCGCCTCGTTGTAGTGGATCTCATCCACCAGCTTGCGCGTGAGCAGCAGGCCGAATCCGCCGGGGCGGACACCCTGTTCCTCGCGCTCGAGCATGTGGCTCATCGGATCGTCTGGCGTGGCCACCGCCTTCGGCGGCGCCGCGGGATCGAAGCCCGGTCCCGGATCCTTGAAGTAGTAGACGATGGCCCGATCCGTGCGGACCGCGGATACGTCCACCACCTTCTCTTCGTCGAAGCCGGCGCCGTGCTCCATGGCATTCAACAGGATTTCGCGGAACGCCGTGATCAGGTTGAAGCGTTCCGATTCCTCGAGGTCGCCGGCCAGTTCCGACATGAAGCGGGTGAGCCGCTCCGCGTTCACCCGCCGGCACGCGACGCGCAGCGAGATCCAATGCGGGACGGCCGAGAGGACGTCGATGCCGTTCTCCCACTCCTTCTCGTTGAGCGCATCGCCGATCGCCGTCTGCAATTCGTGCGGTTCAACGGGCAGGGACAGGCTGGCATAGACTTCGTCGCGCAGTGCCGTGATGATGTCCTCCGGCGTCAGCGCCGGCGCCAGCACCACGGTCCGCAGGCCGGGTTGCAGCACCCTGGCCTCGTGCGCCACCGACAGGTCCTTGCGCGCGGTCGTGGCTGGGTTGGTGACGAGCACATCAAACGCCCGTGTCCGCAGAAGGCGGAGCGCGGCCGCTTCACCGGCAGCCTCGCTCACCTGGCAATTCGGCCAATCCGTGGCCGAAATCTTCAGTTCTTCCCAGGGAAAAGGTCCGACAAAAAGGATATGCCTCAATTTGCTCAGGAGAGAATACACCGTGTGCACGGCTGAGGTCGGTTACGGCGGCCGAAAGGGCTTACGGGTTTCGTATCGCCGCCGCTTGCACAACAACCGTAACTCGTTGGCGAGAAGCGCTGCCGGCTTGGCGCGGCTTGTGCTTCACTGCTCCCCGCGCCACTTGCGAATTTTGGGGCGATAAAAGGAGCAGTCCAATGCGACGTGTGATTTCCCTTGTAACAGCCGGTGTCCTGGTTCTTCTCGTGACGGCCGTCCAGGCCCAGGCCCAGGCCAACACCATGAACTTCACGGCCGCCTTGAGCGGAGGCAACGAGGTGCCCGGCGTGGTCACGGGCTCGGTCGGAACAGCCACGATCTCGCTGAACACCGTGACCAATGTCGTCACCACCGCCATCACGGTCTACAACATGCCGGTCGGCACCACGCAGTCGCACTTCCACGTTGGCGCGGCCGGCGTCGGGGGTCCGGTGGTGGTGAATTTCACCGTCCCGGCCGGCATTTCCAACGACTACGTGATCAACAGCACGGCGACCGCCACTGATCTGATCCCGCGCGCGGCGCAGGGCATCAACTCCTGGGAGGACTTCATCCAGGCGCTGGTCCTTGGCAACGTCTACGTGAACGTGCACAGCACGGCGAACCCCGGCGGCGAAATTCGCGGCCAGGTCGTTCGAGTGCCATAACTTCGCGCGTCCCGGTCGGGAGGCGGCGCTGCTTGTCGGGAAGGCACTTCTCCCTCCCGACAAGCATCACCTCCCGACAAGCATCACCCATGGGCTAGACTTGTCTTCGCCCATGAAGCTGTCTGTGATCATGCCCGCCTACAACGAGCGGGCCACCATCAGGGAAATTGTCTCGCGTGTGCTGGCCGTGGATCTTGGCGCGGTCACCAAGGAACTGGTCATCGTCGACGATGGTTCCACCGACGGCACCCGCGACATCCTGAAGGAGCTCGAGGCGCAGGGCGCGGTGCGCGTCTTCTTCCAGCCCCACAACCTGGGCAAGGGCGCGGCGGTGTGGCGCGGCATCCGCGAATCCACCGGCGACATGGTGGTGATTCAGGACGCCGACCTCGAATACGACCCGCGTGAATACGCCCAGTTGATCCGCCCGATCATCGACGGCGAGGCCGACGTCGTCTACGGCTCCCGCTTCCTCGGCTCGCCGCGCGGCCACCGCGTGCTCTACTTCTGGCACTCAGTCGGCAACAAGCTCCTGACGATGCTGTCGAACATGTTCAGCGACCTGAACCTCACCGACATGGAGACCTGCTACAAGGTGATGGTCAGGAAAGTGGCGGACCGGCTGGATCTGCAGTCGAGTGACTTCGGCATCGAGCCGGAGATTACGCAGAAGGTGGCGGCGATGAAGGCGAGGATTTACGAGGTGCCGATCTCGTACAACGGGCGGACGTATGAAGAGGGGAAGAAGATCGGCCTCAAAGATGCCTTCAAGGCCGTCTTCACCATCATTCGCTTCTGGGGCTGGACTCCTAAGCCCTAAGCCCTGAGCCCTGAGCCCTACGCCAACACTTTAATGACGACGCGACGGTTCTGCGCGCGGCCGTCCTTGGTCGTGTTCGGCGCCACCGGCTTTTCTTCGCCGTAGCTGATCACGTTGATCTTGTGCAGCGGCACCTGGTGGTGCTCATACAAGTAACGCTTCACCGCTTCGGCGCGCGCCAGGCCGAGCGTCTCGTTGTACTTCGCGTCGCCGACGTTGTCGGTGTGGCCTTCGATCTCCACCCACACGGCCTTGGTGTCGGTCTTGAGCTGGGCAACCATCGCGTCGATGGCGGCCATCGCGTCCTCGGGCAGTTCGGCCTTGCCGTTCTTGAACTTGCCCTTGTCTTCGCTGATCACGGTCGTGAAGATCAGCTTGCGGGTCTCGGTCTCGACGGCGGCGGCGTGGGCATCGGCCTGCTCGCCGAGGTCCGCGGCGACGGCGGCGGCGCTGTTGGCCGAGTTGGCCGCCTGCTGCGCGGTGCTGGCGGCGGCGTTGGCCGCGACGGCCTTCTGGTCCACTTCACCGATTTTCTGCTCGTTCGCCTTGACCCGCTCCTGCGTGGCTTCAAGCGACTTCGAGAGGGTGCCGACCTTCTCGTTGACTTCGCCGACCGACGTCCGCACGAACTTCTTCGAGGCGCACGCCGGCGCGACGCTGAGGGCCACCGCGAACACACCCACCACGAACAATGACTTCCGCATAATGTTCTCCTTCACCAAATCACCAAATCACCAAATCACCAAATCACCAAATCACCAGATCACCAAATTCAGCGTGCGCGACCGCCAGAAACGTAGCCTCCCCGCGCACGAACCACCTTTTCCTTCACGCGAATTTCCAGCGGATGCCAACCGGCAGCCGCGCCTGGCTCGAATCCAATCAAGTACAACTGCCTCAACTCGTCGATCACGTCGCGGGCCGCCTTGCTGGCCGATGCCGAGGTGCTGCTGTAAAAGAGCGACCCGCCGGTCCACCGCGCCAGGTCCTCGATGGTGCCGACGCTGACCGGCGCCTTGCGCGACGCCTGCGGCGTGGCGCGATCCGAGTCCGGGTTGTCGATCGACTGCACCACCGCAATCACGTACACCGGCACGTCGATCGCCGCCGCCTTGCTCGAGACTTCGGCCGGCGACAGCCGGCTCGAGGTGTCGACGCCGTCGGTAATCACCACGACGGCGCGGCGTCCCATCGGGCGGAGCGCCACTCGCGCGGCCGCCTCCGCAATCGCGTCGTGCAACGAGGTGGCCCCGAACGGATCGACCTCCCCCAGCGCTCCCTGTAGGGAACGCGTATCGACCGTAAACGGGGCCACTTCGTGCAACCGGCTGTCAAACGCAAACAGCGCGGCTTCGTCGCGGCCGTCCTGCAACCAGGAGAGCAGGTGATAGGCCGCAAACTTGGCGGCGGTCGATCGCGCGGCCACGTCCATGCTGCCGCTGACATCGAAGAGGATCGCGAGGCTGACCGGCGCCGTGTCGGATCGAAATTCGGTGATCGTCCGGCGTTCACCGCGATCCAGCACTTCGAAGTCGCGCTTGGTGAGGTCCCTGACGAGTCGCCCCTTCGCATCGCGTACCGTGGCGCTGACCGTCACGAGGTCAACGCCGGAGCGGAACGTAGCCTGCGGATCCGCGGTTTCCTGGGCCCAAGTGGAAGCCGGCTGACAGGTCAGCAAGGCTACAAACAAGGGCAGGAGGGACCGCCGCATGCAGCCTCTATAACCAAATGTCTTGCCAAACTCGTAAGACATTGATGACAAAGAGTTTAGCAAAAGCAGCTCAGCTTGAGAAGGCCGTGGTTGGCGTGTATGAGTGTAGCAATTACATGGCATTGCACTGGTAAGATCGTCCGTCATGCCTGTCATTTCCGCTCCTATCCGGACCGCCAAGCGGGTGGACCGCTTCACCTACGCCATCCGCAACATCGTGGTCGAGGCCAGGAAGGTGGAGCAGGCCGGCATGCGGGTGCGGTACCTCAACATCGGCGACCCGAACCAGTTTGGCTTCCTCACCCCGCCGCATTTGATCGAGGCGGTGGCCAAGGCGATGCGTGACGGGCACAACGGCTACACGCCGTCGCCGGGAATCGCCGAGGCGCGCGAAGCCGCGGCGGCGGATTTTGTCGCGCGCGGCGTCAACGTCTCGGCCGATCGCGTGCTGATCACGTCGGGCACCTCCGAAGGCATCGAACTGGCGCTCACCGGCATCGTCGACGAAGGCGAAGAGGTGCTGGTGCCGGCGCCGACGTATCCGCTCTACACGGCGGTGCTGGCGAAGATCGGCGCGCTGCCGGCCTACTACCGTACCGATCACACCAATGGCTGGCTGCCCGATCTCGATCACATCCGGAGCCTGATCAATCCGAAGACGCGCGCCCTCGTGGTCATCGACCCGAACAATCCGACGGGCGCGATCTATCCCGACTCGATGCGGCGGGCGCTCATCGAGCTGGCCGAAGCGCACGGCCTGGTCATCCTGGCCGACGAGGTCTACGGCGATCTGTCCTACGACGGCTCGGTGCCGCCGATGGCGGCGCTCGATAACGAAGCGCCGATCATTTCGTATTCGAGCCTGTCGAAGGCCTACCTCGCGCCGGGCTGGCGCGCCGGTTGGATGGCCGTCGGCTCTTCGCCGCGGCTCGATCCGGCGCTGGCCGCCATCAAGAAGCTGGCGGATGGACGGCTGTGCAGTCCCGGGCCGATGCAATACGCCGTGACTGCGGCGCTCACCGGCGATCGGTCGCATCAGGTGGGCTTCCGCAAGGCGCTCCGCGAGCGGGCGGAGTTGACGACGACGAGGCTCAACCAGATTCCGGGGATGTCGTGCGTGGCGCCGAAGGGCGCGTTCTACGCGATGCCGAAGGTGGAACTGCCCAGGGGCAAGACCGACGTGGACTACGTGCTCGGCCTGCTGCGTACGAAGGGCATCCTCGTCGTCTACGGATCGGGCTTCGGTACCGCTCCCGAAGACGGCTTCTTCCGCGTGGTCTTCCTCGCTTCGCCGACGGAACTCGGCACGATCTACGACGACCTGGCAGATTTTACGAAGACTTTCCTACAGTAGGGTCTGACCCTCAACCCCCTGTTTTTGTTGCAGTTCTTGCTACGTGGCCAACCAGGACCCTCGCAGAATTGTTCTCTTTGCCATCGGCGCGACCGCGGCAGCGGTGTTGCTGCTGTGGACGCTGTACCTGGTCCGCGAGCAACTGCTGCTGGTCTACGTCAGCGGCCTCTTCGCCACCGGGCTCGCGCCGCTCGTGCGCATGATCGAGCGGCAGCGGCTGCTGCGCATCGGCAAGCGTCATCTGCCGCGCCTGGCGGCCATCCTCGTGATCTACGTGACGGTGCTCGCGCTCGCCGCCGCGGTCGTCGCCGCGATGCTGCCGCCGCTCATCGAGCAGGGTCAGCAACTGTGGACGGATCTGCCAAGCAAGATCGATCAGCTGCAACAACAGTTGATCACCTGGGGCGTGCTCCCGAAGACGGTGACGTTGGGAGAATTCATCCAGCGGGCGCCGACGGCCGGCGGCACCAATGCGGTGACCACGATTCTGCTGGCGCTTTGGAGTGTGGCCGGCGGCCTGTTCGGGTTCGTCAGCATCCTGCTGCTGACGTTCTACATGCTGGTGGAATCGCAGGCGATGTTTGACGTGTTCCTGCGCCTGTTCGATCGGCGACAGCGCGAGCGCGTCAAGGAATTGTCCGCGCGCGTGTCCTTGAAGGTGAGTGCGTGGCTCGGCGGGCAGATGTTCCTCGGCTTGATCATCGGCATCACCTCCGCGATCGGACTCGCGCTGCTTGGCGTGCCCTACTTCTACGTGCTGGCGGTGATCTGCGGCATTGGCGAAATGATTCCGATGGTCGGCCCGCTGGTCGCAGCGGTGCCCGCAATCGCCGTCGCCTTGACGGTGTCGCCCGGCCTGGCGCTGGCGGTAGCGGCGTTCTTCATGGCGCAGCAGGCGCTCGAGAACAACCTCCTCGTGCCAAAGGTCCTTGGCAAACAGGTCGGGCTGAGCGCGGTCACCGTGATCATCGCTCTGGCCATCGGCACCGAATTGCTGGGGATCGTCGGCGCCCTGCTCGCGGTGCCAACCGCGGGAATCCTCCAGGTCCTGATCGAAGAAGTGATGCTGCGCGAGGACGTCGCCGGTTGAAGCATCAACCCGGTCCGTATTCGGCGGCTGCCGCGTACGCCCTGCTGTCGCTGGTGCTCACCTGGCCGCTGGCGCCCGGACTCTGGCGCGACGTGCCCGGCGATCTCGGCGATTCGCTGCTGAACATGTGGATCCTCGCCTGGGGCGCGGATCACATCCCGCGCCTGCTCGTCGGCGCCATCAGCTGGCAGGATTTCTGGAACGCCAACATCTTCCATCCGGATCCGTTGGCGCTCACCTTCTCCGAACACCTCTTTGGGCAGGCACTGCAGATCCTCCCGGTCTACTGGATCACCGGCAACGCCATCCTTTGCTACAACCTGATCTTCCTCTCGACCTTCGCGCTGTCCGGGTTGGGCACCTACCTGCTGGTGCGCGATCTCACGGGGAACCGGTGGGCTGCGTTCTTCGCCGGCCTGATCTATGGGTTCCTGCCTTATCGCATCGCCTCGGTTCCGCACGTGCAGGTGATGAGCTCGCAGTGGATGCCCTTTGCGCTCTACGGCCTGAACCGCTATATCACCTCGGGTTCGTACAGGGCGCTGGTTGGCGGGACCGCCGCGCTGGTGATGCAGAACTGGTCCTGCGGCTACTACCTCCTCTACTTCGCGCCGTTCGCGCCGCTGTTTGTCGTCTATCGCATGTGGATCACCGGGCGGCTCCGCGACCTGCGCGTGTGGATCGCGATGACCGGCGCGGCCACCGTCACGGTGCTGCTCACCATTCCATTCCTGTTGCCGTATCTCGATGCGCAGCGGCGCTTCGGCTTCCAGCGGCCCTTCGGCGAAGTGGTGCTCTTCTCGGCCAACGTCTGGTCGTACATCACCGCCGCGGAGCCGGTGCGGATGTGGGGCCGGATCCTGCGCTACTACCCGCATGGCGAAGGGGAAACGTTTCTCGGTTTCGTGCCCGCGCTCCTCGCGCTGGTCGCGCTGATCGCCGTGGTCCGAGCGGCGATTGCCGAGACAGGCAACCCTAAAGGGTTGCCTCCACAAGCCGGTGCCGAGACAGGCAACCCTGAAGGGTTGCCTCCACAAGCTGGTGGGGGCAAACCTTCAGGTTTGCCCGGAGGTTTGCCCGGAGGGTGGCCCAGACGCATCCTCACCGCGATCCTCATCTTCGCCGTCGTCACCCAGTTCATCGCCGTGGCGAGCGCCGTGATCTTCGGCGGCTTCGATACCTCCGTGTTCGGCATCGCGCTGCGGGCGCGGACGCCGCAGCGGTTGCTGTGGCAGCTGGCCCTCGCCGTCGGGCTGCTCCTCGTGGTGGCGCCGCGCAGTCGCGGCGTGGCGGCGCGCCTGGCGCGCGCGCCGGCGGTGTTCTTCCTGGCCCTCACCGTGCTCGCGATGTGGTTCTCGCTTGGGCCGGAGCCGAAGGCCGGCACCCAGTTCGTCTCGGGCTTCGGCCTCTACGGCGTGCTCTACGACTACGTGCCCGGCTTCCGCGGCGTGCGGGTCCCCGCGCGCTACGCGATGATCGCCGGCTTGTTCCTCGCCGTCGTTGCGGGTTTCGGCGCGGCGGAGTTGATTAAGTGGAAGCGCAAGGCCGGCCTCGCGATCCTCGCCCTCGCCGGCGTGCTCGCCCTGGCGGAAGGCGCCGCGATCCCGATGACGATTAATCACGCCTGGTCGGTGAACGAGGCCATGCCGCCGTCACGGGTGTTTCCGGCGTCGGGCGCGCCGCCGGTGTACGCCCGCGTCAAATCGCTGCCCGCCGGCACCGCCCTCACCGAGTTCCCCTTCGGCGACGCCGCGTGGGAAATCCGCTATGTCTATTACTCGACCGCGCACTGGAAGCCGATTACCAACGGCTACAGCGGATCCTTTCCACCCGGCTACAAGGTGCGCCAGGCGCGCCTGCAGAATGTGACGAAGGATCCGGACGCCTCGTGGCAGAGCCTCATCGATTCCGGCTCGACGCACGCCGTCGTGCATCGCCAGGCGTTCGCCAAACCGGAGGACGCCGCCACGATTGAAGCGTGGCTCACGGCCCACAACGCCTCGGTCATTGAAACGTTTGCAGACGGTGACGTGCTCTACGCGATACGCTAGGTGGATCCGGGCAACCCTGAAGGGTTGCCCCCACCTCACTGCTCCTTGTTAATTGTTAATTCGTTATTCGTTATTCTTCATTGATCATCATGCGTAACGACCCACTGGCATTCCTCTCGGTTGAGCTCGACAACCTCAAGCAGCAAGGCCTCTATCGCAAGCTGCGCGTGCTCGAAGGCGAGGCCAAGGCCCACGCCACCTTCGACCACAAGTCCGTGGTCAACCTGTCGTCGAACAACTATCTCGGGCTGGCGACGCACCCCAGGCTGCGGCAGGCGGCGCTCGACGCGGTGGCCAAGTACGGCGTCGGCTCGGGCGCCGTGCGCACCATCTCCGGGACGATGGAGATGCACCTGGAGCTCGAGCGGCGGCTCGCCGAGTTCAAGCATGTCGAAGCCGTCGTGGTGTTCCAGAGCGGCTTCGCCGCCAACGCCGGCACCGTCGCCGCGGTCCTCACCAAGGAAGACGTCGTCATTTCCGACGAACTCAATCACGCCAGCATCATCGACGGCTGCCGGTTGAGCCGCGCCGCGATCAAGGTGTTCCCCCACAAGGACCTCGACGCCGCGAAGACGATCCTCCAGGGACTGCCGCCCTCGCAGCGCAAGATCCTGATTACCGACGGCGTCTTCTCGATGGAAGGCGACCTCGGCCCGCTGCCCGGCCTGTGCGCGCTCGCCGAGGAGTACGGCGCGATCATGATGGTGGACGATGCGCATGCGAG
>JBDTMB010000206.1:0-9828 GCA_039934485.1 Vicinamibacterales bacterium | reverse complement strand
GGTGCCGGCGGCCGGTGCTGAAGGCGCCGTGGCGACGGCGGCAGCCCCGGTGGCTGGCGGCGGCGGCTCGGAGCCTGAAGTCATCAAGAAGGGCAAGACCGACAAGGAAGGCGACGCGAAGGCCGGCGCGAAGGACGACAAGAAGAAGTAGTGAAGCTGATCGTCGGCCTTGGCAATCCGGGTTCCGAGTACCGCGAGACGCGGCACAACATCGGCTTCCTGGTGATCGACGAACTCGCGCGGCGCTGGAAGACCGAGGGCTCGCGCGAACAGTTCGACGCGTTGATGGTCAGGACGGTGGCGGAAGGCACGCCGGTGATGCTGGCCAAGCCGCTGACGTTCATGAACCTGAGCGGGCACGCGGTGTCGGCGCTGGCGGGGTACTACAAGGTCGAGCCCGCCGACCTGCTGGTGATCGCCGACGATGTGGCGCTGCCCCTGGGGCGATTGCGGGCGCGTCGCGAGGGTGGGGCCGGCGGGCACAACGGGTTGAAGTCGGTGATTGCGCAACTGGGGACCGAAGGGTTTCCGCGGTTGCGAGTGGGAGTGGGCCGCGGCGACCAGCGCCGCGATCTCGCGGACCACGTGCTCGGCCGGTTCGAAGCCGACGAGCGCGAGACAGTTTCGGCGGCGGTGCTGCGGGCCGCCGATGCCGCGGAGACGTTTCTCCGGGACGGCATCGAACGCGTGATGAACGTGTTCAACGCAGCGGAAAAGCAAGACCCGGATCCTGCGGAATAAGTCGCAGCCGGTTCTCCTTGCCACGTATGTGTGCTGCCTGGATAAGGCAGAAGGCACAAGGCAGAAGGCTAAACCGTTTTGCCTTTTGCATTTTGCCTTTTGCATTGCCGGGTATCCACAAGGAGACAGCAGTAATGAGCAAGCGTACCTACGAGTTGATTTACGTCATGAAGCCGGACGCGCCGGAGACGGAGGTCGCCGAGATGCACAAGCAGGTCGCCGACATCGTCGAACGCATGGGCGGCACGCTCGACAAGACCGACACCTGGGGCCGGCGCAAGCTGGCCTACGAGATCGGGCATCAGAAAGAGGGCTTCTACGTCCTCGAAGTGATCTCCGGCTCGGGCGAGATGATGAAGGAAATCGATCGCCGGTTGAAGGTCACCGAAGGGTTGCTGCGCCACCTGATCGTCCGCGTCGACGAGTCGACGATCAAGGCCGAGCGGATGCGGTCCAAGCGGACCGAAGAATCGCGCCGCCGCCGGATTGCGCGCGGCCTCCCGCCCGACCGTCAGCCGGGCGAGGGACCACAGGGCGAAGATGGCGACGATTCAGGCGACATGATGTTCGACGTCGCGGACATGGAGAATTAGGTCATGGCATTTGGCGGACCCAAGAGGGGCGGCCCGGGCGGCGCCCGTGGCAAGGACGCAAAGGACAAGGACGCCAAGGGCGGGCAGCGGCGTGGCGGCGGTTTCTTCCGCCGGCGCAAGGTCTGCAAGTTCTGCGCGGACAAGATCGACGACATCAACTACAAGGACGTCAAGCTCCTGAGCGGCTTCGTCCCCGAGCGCGGCAAGGTCTTGCCGCGCCGCATTTCCGGCACCTGCGCGAAGCATCAGCGCGGGTTGCGAGTGGCCATCGTGCGGGCGCGCCAGCTGGCGCTGCTCCCGTACGCGGCCGACTAAGGGAGCACGAACATGGAACTGATTCTCCGGGAACACGTCGAGCACGTGGGCAACCGCGGCGACCTCGTGAAGGTCGCGGACGGGTATGCCCGCAACTACCTGTTGCCGCGGAAGCTGGCGTTGCCGGCGACCGAGGCCAACAAGAAATGGATTGCGCGCGAGCGCAAGATTGCCGAGGCCCGCGAGGGCGAAGAACGAGGCGCCTCGGAGGCCCTGGCCGATCGCCTGGTGGCGCTCGATCTCACCATCGCCCGCAAGGTTGGCGACAACGACACGCTCTACGGGTCGGTGACCAACGGCGACATCGCGGATCTCTTGAAGGAAAAGGGCTTCGACGTCGATCGCCGCAAGATCTTGCTGCCCGATCCGATCCGCACACTCGGCGAAACGCTGGTGCCGGTCAAGTTGCATCGCGACGTCACGGCGCAGCTCAAGGTCACGGTCGTCAAGGACGCGTAAGAAAAAGAAGGCTGGAGGGCGACGGCTTTAGCCGTCGCCTGACAGCGGCGGCTAAAGCCCCCGCTCTCCACGTCCATTCGGTTTATAATTCGGCTCCCACCCCAATGGCCGAAACGATCACGGCAACCGCCGCCGCCACGCGCACCCTCCCGCACAACCTCGAAGCCGAACGCTCGGTGCTCGGCGCAATCCTGATCGACAACGAGGCGTTCAACGTGGCGGCCGCCACGATCACGCCCGCGTCATTTTTCCGCGACGCGCACCGGCGCATTTTTGAGCAGATGGTGGCGCTGTCGGAGCGCAGCCAGCCGATCGATCTGGTCACGCTGAAAGAAGAGCTCGAGCGGTCGGGCGACCTCGATGAAGTCGGCGGGCCGGCCTACATCGCCTCGCTGGTCGACGGCGTGCCGCGCTCGACCAACGTCGAGTACTACGCGCAGATCGTCAAGGAAAAGGCGACGCTGCGGAACCTGATCTTCTCGGCCAACAAGATTCTCGGCAACGCCTACGAGGCGGACCAGGAAGCCGACCTGATCCTGGATGAAGCCGAAAGCGCGATTTTTGCCGTCGCCGAAGACCGCATCAAGGCCGGCTTCGTCTCGATGCGCGACCTGGTGAAGGAGAGCTTCCCCAAGATCGAGAAGCTGTTCGAGCACAAGACGTTCATCACCGGCGTGCCGACCGGCTTCGACGAGATCGACCGCAAGACGCGCGGCCTGCAGCCGGGCGACCTGGTGATCGTCGCCGCCCGTCCGTCAATGGGCAAGACCAGCCTGGTGCTCAACATGTGCCAGCACGTGGCCACCCACGGCGGCGTCGCCGGGTTCTTCAGCCTCGAAATGTCGAAGGAATCGCTCTTCATGCGCATGCTCGCGTCGGAGGCGAAGATCGACAACTACCGCCTCCTGAGCGGACAGATCGGCCAGAAGGAATACGGCCAGATCACGCACGCGCTCGAGACGTTGAGCGAAGCGCAGTTGTACGTGGACGACACCGCCAACATGGGCGTGCTCGAGATGCGTGCCAAGGCGCGGCGGTTGAAGGCCGAACATGGCCTCAGCATGCTGGCGATCGATTACGTCCAGTTGATGACCGGCCGCGGCCGTTTTGAGAACCGCACCCTCGAATTGGCGTCGATCTCGCGCTCGCTCAAGGGCCTGGCGAAAGAACTCAGCGTGCCGATCGTCCTGCTGTCGCAGCTGTCGCGCGCGCCGGAAGCGCGCTCCGACAAGCGGCCGATGCTCTCGGACCTGCGTGAATCCGGCGCCCTCGAACAGGACGCCGACGTCGTCATCCTGATCTTCCGCGAAGACATGTACAAGACCGACGACCAGCCGAGCGACACCGACGGCATCGCCGAGCTGATCCTCGCCAAGCAGCGCAACGGCCCCACCGGCACCGTGAAGCTCGCGTTCCTCCGCGAGCAGACGCGGTTTGCGAATCTCGCGGCAGGCGTCTAGGCCGCAGATGACGCAGATTACGCAGACGCGCTCCTAGGCCGCAGATGACGCAGATTCCGCAGACACGCTCCTAGGCCGCAGATGACGCAGATTCCGCAGACACGCTCCTAGGCAAGTGGCGCCCATCTGTGTTCATCTGTGGCCGTGATGCGTTGTACCGCGGCGCGGGTTGACCTGTCCGTTCTCGAAGCGAATTACCGCGCGATTGCCGCGTACCTGTCCAGCGAAGCCACGCTCAATCGCCGTGCCGGCCGCGGCGCCGTCCTCGCGCCCGGCATCATCGCCGTGGTCAAGGCCAACGCCTATGGACACGGCGCGCTGCGCGTGGCGCGCGCGCTCGAGGCGGCGGGCGCGACGATGCTGGCGGTGGCCGACATCGAAGAGGGCGTGGACCTGCGCGAGGCCGGCGTGCGCGTCCCGATCCTCGTGTTCGGCGCGCTCAGCGTCAGCGACGTCGACGGCGTCTTCGCCCACGCGCTCACGCCGACGATCTCCAGCCCGGCGGCGGGGCAGGCGTTGCAGGCCGCGGCGGCCGCCCGCGGTGCGACGCTGCACTATCACCTGAAGATCGACACCGGGATGAACCGGCTCGGGTTTCGCCACGACAACCTCCGCCGCACCGTGCCGGCGCTGCTGGCAAGCCCGAACCTGGCAATCGATGCCGTGCACACGCATTTTGGAACCGCGGACGAACCGGCCAGCCCGTTGTTCGACGAGCAGCGCAAGCGATTCGACGCGGCGTGCCGCGAGCTGGACGAACTCGGCGCCGGTCCGCGCCTGCGCCACGCCGCCAATTCGGCCGCGCTGTTACGCGACTCGCGCGTGTGGTACGACTTCGTGCGGCCCGGCCTGTTGCTCTACGGCCTGGTACCGCCACCGCTCGGGTCGAATCTCGCGATTACACCGGTGATGTCGCTCACCAGCCGCGTCGTCGCCGTCAAGGGCGTGCGGGTGGGAGAGTCCGTGGGTTACGGCGGCCGCTTCGCCGCCGCGCGCCCGACCACCATCGCGGTGATCCCCGCGGGTTACGCCGACGGGCTCGATCGCCGCCTGGAAGGCACCGGCTTCGTCCTGATTCGGGGGCGCCGCGCCCCGATCGTCGGCGCCGTGAGCATGGACATGCTCACCGCCGACGTCACCGACATCGAGGCCGTCGGTCCAGGCGATCAAGCGGTCTTTCTCGGTTCGCAAGGCGCCGAGCCCCATCAATCGATCGACGCGAGAGAAATGGCCGCCTGGATCGGCACGCTCCCCTACGAGATTCTCTGCCGCCTTGGTTCGCGTGTGGAACGGCAATACGAACGTTAACCACGGAGGGCACGGAGAACACGGAGCAATCTGTTGAAGACGATGAGACAATGGGACGTGGTTGACGTCCGTGATCCATGAAACAGCCTAAGCCCGTCTTTGTGTGCCAGGAATGCGGCTCTCAGCAGCCCAAGTGGATGGGGCGCTGCGACGACTGCGGGGCGTGGAACTCTTTTGTCGAGGAGCGCGCGGTGGATCCGGCGGCGGGCGCGGGGCCGCAGGTGCATCGCTACTCGGTCGCCGGCCTCGCCGCGTCGGGCGCCAAGAAGTATTCCGAGATCGAAGCCTCGAAGGCGGATCGGATCTCCACCGGCATCAACGAGTTCGATCGGGTGCTCGGCGGCGGCATCGTCCCCGGTTCGCTCGTGCTGCTCGGCGGCGAGCCCGGCATCGGCAAGTCGACGCTGTTGCTGCAGGCGGCGGCGAACTTCGCGCACACCGTGGGGCCGGTGCTCTACGCGTCTGGCGAAGAATCCGAGCATCAGATCAAGTCGCGCGGCGATCGCCTCGGCGTGGGCGACGCGCCACTCTACCTGCTGGCCGAAACCTGCATCGAGCGGATCCTCGAAGAAGCCGGCCGCGTGAAGCCGGCGCTGATGGTGATCGACTCGATCCAGACCGTGTTCTCGCTCAAGTTTCAATCCGCGCCAGGCAGCATCGGCCAGGTGCGCGAAGCGGCCACACAGTTTCTCTTTGCCGCCAAGGGCCACAACATCCCGACGTTCCTCGTCGGCCACGTCACCAAGGACGGCAACCTCGCCGGCCCCAAGGCGCTCGAGCACGTGGTGGACACCGTCCTTTATTTCGAGGGCGAGCGTCATCACTCGCACCGGGTGGTGCGCGCCGTGAAGAACCGCTTCGGCGCGGTGAGCGAGCTGGGCGTGTTCGAGATGACGGGCGCGGGCCTGCGTCCGGTGCCCAACCCGTCGGCGCTGTTCCTGTCCGAACGGCCCACCGCCACGCCCGGGTCGGCCGTGCTCTGCTGCCTCGAAGGCATGCGGCCGCTCCTGGTCGAGGTCCAGGCGCTCGTCAGCACGAGCAGCTACGGCACGTCACGGCGGATGGCCGTGGGCATCGACCAGAATCGCCTCTCGCTGCTGCTGGCGGTGCTCGAAAAGCGCGCCGGGTTGCACCTGGTCGCCGACGATGTCTTCGTCAACATCGCCGGTGGCATGAGCATCGACGAGCCCGCGGTGGACCTGGCCATCGTCGCGGCGGTGGCGTCGAGCCTTCGCAACCGGCCGATCACGGCGGGCACGGCGGTGTTCGGGGAAGTCGGGCTCGGCGGCGAGATCCGCGGTGTGGCCCAGGCCCCCCTGCGCATCCGCGAGGCCGAGCAAATGGGCTTCACCCGCATCGTCCTGCCCCTCTCAAACGTCGATGCCAGTGACGAAGTGGGCAAGGCCGAACTGGTCGGGGTCCGTTCCGTAGGCGAAGCGCTCGACATGCTCCTTGCTTGACCTCTCCGTCCCGGCGTTCTAAGGTTGCCGGATACTTTCGGCTTCATAGATCGTGGGGCGTTCCTTCATGGCGTGGTTCATTCTTGCTCGGCTCTTATTTATCGGGGCAGTGTCGTACTCGGCGTACCTGCTGAGGCCGGTCGGTCCTGACCTCTTCATCAACCTGGCCTTTGGCCTCGGGCTCGCCGTCCTGGCGGTGGCCTTCGAGTGGCAGCTTCGCCGCACCTCGGTGACGCACATGCTCGGCGCGCTGATCGGCGGCGCGGTGGGCCTCGTGCTGGCCAAGGGCATCGGCGCGGCGCTCTTCTGGGTGGACCCCGGCGACCAGCGCGTCGCCTTCCTTCACAGCTTCGTCCTGCTGTTGTTCCCGTACCTCGGGCTGGTGATCGGCGGCCGGAAGGGCGAATGGCTGGAGCCGGCCCGCCTGATGACCCTGTTCCGCTCCGCCGGGCCCGAGCGCCATTACAAGATTCTCGACACCTCGGTGATCATCGACGGCCGCATCGCCGACATCTGCGACACCGGGTTCATGGACGGCACGCTGGTGATTCCGCAGTTCGTGCTCAAGGAACTGCAGCTGGTGGCCGACTCCTCGGATTCAATGAAGCGCAACCGCGGCCGGCGCGGCCTCGACATCCTGCAGAAGATCCAGAAGATGTCGGGAGCCGAAGTGCTGATCTCGGACGTCGACTTTCCCGACGTGCGTGAGGTCGACCTTAAGCTGATCGAGCTGGCGCGCACGCTTGGCGGCAAGATCGTCACCAACGACTTCAACCTCAACAAGGTGGCGCAGCTACGCGGCGTGGCCGTGCTCAATATCAACGAGCTTGCCAACGCGCTCAAGCCCGTGGTCCTGCCCGGCGAGATCATGAAGGTCTTCATCCTCAAGGAAGGCAAGGAATACAACCAGGGCGTGGCCTATCTCGACGACGGCACGATGGTGGTGGTGGACAACGCGCGCAAGATGATCAGCAAGACCATCGACATCGTGGTCACCAGCGTCCTGCAGACCACCGCCGGCAAGATGATCTTCGGCCGCTACCTGGAACCCGGCGGCGCCCAGGCGCCGGCGCCGCGCGCCTCGGCGCAATCCGCCGCCCCGGCCGCCGCGCCGGCGCCGATCGTCGCCGCGCCCGCCAAAGAGCGGTAGGGATCGGGGTCATTGTCGTTTCATTGGTTTCGGACCGTCTTCTTTCTTATCCCAGCCATCGCGGTCTACACGATCGTTCTCGGGCTGCTGTCGGTGACCTCGAGCGTCATCGATCGCCGCGGTTACTTCGCCCATCGATGCGCGCGGGCGTGGTCGTGGCTGATCCTGGCCACGACGCGCGTTGAGGTGACGGTGAGCGGCCTCGACCGCATCGTGCCGGGGAAGACCTACGTGTTCGTGGCGAACCACCAGAGCATTTACGACATCCCGGTGTTGTTCTGGTCGCTGCCGTTCCAGTTGCGCATCATCGCCAAGGAATCGCTGGGCCGCTTCCCGGTGCTCGGCCCGCACTTGAAGCGGACCGGCCACATGCTGGTCGATCGCAGCCGCCCGGACCGGGCCGGCATCTTCGGATGGGCGAGCGCGCTCACCGCGAAGGGGCTGTCGCTGATCGTCTTTCCCGAGGGCACGCGCAGCCGCGACGGCCATCTCGGCAAGTTCAAGGGCGGCAGCATCCTGCTGGCGATGCAGGCGGGGTTGCCGATCGTGCCGATCTCGGTGGTGGGGAGCCGTCACGTGATGAAGAAGGGCCAGCTCACCACCAGGCCGGGCCACGTGACGGTGGTGGTGCACGACCCGATCGTGACGGCGTCCAATCCGGAGCCGTCGACCGCCGAGGTGAGAGCCCTGGCGGATCGCGCGCGGAGCGTGATCGCGCCACCCGTCGAAGCCGAAGCCGGCACGTAGCGCGCCCGTTCAGGGGTGCCGCGGCGTTCGCGCGCGATAGTACTCATACACCATCGGCAGCACCGACACGCCGATGATGGCGAGCGCGACGATTTCGAAGTTGTCCTTGACCATCGGGATGTTGCCGAAGAGGTATCCCGCCATCGTGCAGATGCCCACCCACAGCACGCAGCCAGTGACGTTGTAGAGCATGAAGGCGCCGTAGGGCATGCCCGCGCCGCCGGCGACAAACGGCAGGAAGGTGCGGACGATCGGCACGAACCGCGCGAGCACCACGGCCTTGCCGCCGTGCTTCACGAAGAACTCGTGGGCCTTGAGGACGTACTCCCGCTTGATGTACTTGTCGAAGGGCGTCGGCCCCTGCGAATCGTCCAGGAAGCGATGCGCCACCCGGCGGCCGATCGAATAGTTGACGGTGTTGCCGACGATCGCCGCCAGGCCGGTGATGACCAGCAGGAGATCGATCCGCAGCGCGCCGGTCGCGGCGAGCGCGCCGGCCGCAAACAGCAGTGAATCGCCTGGTAGGAACGGCGTCACCACCAGGCCGGTTTCCGCGAAGATGATGGCGAAGAGGACGAAGTAGGACGTGGGGCCGTAGGCGGCGACAAGCTCGGTGAGTCGATCGTCGACGTGAAGAATCCAATCAAGCATCGCCAGGCAGTGTACCATGCGCGGCGTGACGTTCACGCTGGCCCCAGAGCTCGCAAGCATCATTCGACCCGGCGTGTTGTGGTGGGCGGGGGCGACCGTGATCGATCGCGACCCGGCACTCGATCCGCTGCTGGCCGCCGCCGAGGCGAAGGTGCGCGCCGCGCCGCCGGCCGAGTCCGCGGCGGTGCGGTCGATGTACAAACGGGTCGGGCTCGATCCGACCAAGACGCGGCCGTCCAATGAGGCTTTGTTGCGGCGCGTCAGGAAGGGCGATGCGCTGCCGCGCATCAATTCCCTGGTCGACATCATCAACTGGTGTTCCGTCGAGTTCCAGTTGCCGTACGGCCTCTACGATGTGTCCCATATCTCAGGCGATGTGACGCTGCGGCTGGGCCGCGAGGGTGAAGAGTACGCGGGCATCCGCAAGGACGCGGTCCATGTGGCGGGACGCATCACGGTGGCCGATGCTGCCGGGCCATTCGGTAACCCCACGTCGGATTCGGCGCGGACGATGGTGACGAGGGCGACGAGGGATGCGCTGGTGATTGTTTACGCGCCGGTCGAGATCGGGAAGGCGCAGATGGAGCGGGTGATCAACACCACCGCGCAGCGTATCGCGCAGATCGCGGGCGGGCAGGAGACCGCGCGCGCGGTGTCTTGAAAGGCATCCACAGATTAAGAGGATTAACACGGATATGACCAGCGTCGCGAAGCGACGCCAGCGAACTGGTGGCGTCGCGTCGCCTCGCTCGGCAGTTGGAGCATCTGCGTTTATCTGTGGCCCTATAATCACCGGATGCACTTCCGAATGCTCGCCCCCATCGTGGCTTCGCTCGCCCTTGCGTCGTCTGCGTCCGTCGTCGCCCAGTCCGGTCCCAACGATGCGCTTGCGCGCGAGATCTTCAAGCAACTGATCGAGATCAACACCACCGATACCCCGGCCG
>JBDTMB010000205.1:0-9829 GCA_039934485.1 Vicinamibacterales bacterium | reverse complement strand
AGCGCGCCGCCGGCGTGGCCGGCGAAGAACAGCGGGCAGCGCTTGTGGTTGTGCACGTTCGAATTGCCCATGCCCGAGCCGTACATCACCAGCGTGTTGTCGAGCATGTTGCCGTCGCCGTCGGGCGTCTTCTTCAGCTTGTCGAGCAGGTAAGGCACCATGCTCACGTGGTAGGTGTTGATCTTCTGGAAGTCGGTGATGCGATCTTCGCGATCGAGGTGATGCGACGCGGTATGGAAGGCCATCGTCGAGCCGCTCGGCGCGTAGACGCGGTTGGAGACGTCGCGGCCCAGCTTGAACGAGAAGATGCGCGTCAGGTCCGAGGCAAACGCCACGGCCTGCAGATCGAACATCAGCTTGACGTGCTCCTCGAATGAATCCGGCACGCCCACCGGCGCGCCCGGCAGCTCGCGCGGTTCGCCGGTCTTGTTCGAAGCCTCGATCTTCTGGATGCGCCGCTCGATCTCCCGCACATCGTCCAGGTAGTCTGCCAGCCGCGCCTGGTCAACAGCGCCCAGGCTGCGCTTGAGATTGCCCACCGACTCGGTGACCCAGTCGAGGATGCTCTGGTCGTCGCGCCGGCGCGCCCGCCTGGCCTCGGGCGTGGTGCCGACGCCGAAGAGCTGATCGAACACCACGCGCGGGTCGCGGATCATCGGCAGCGGATCGGTGGGCGACGCCCAGCTGATGGTGTCGGTGTAGACGCAGGAGTAGTTGTAGGAACAGCCGCCGGCCTGGTCGACATTCTCGATGCACAACTGCATCGACGGAATCGGCGTCTCCTGCCCGAACTTCGACGCGTAGATCTGGTCGAACGAGGTCCCGGCGAACACGTCGGAGCCCTGCGTCTGCTTGGGCTTCGACTGGGTGAGAAACACCGCCGCGGTGCGGAAGTGATCGGCGCCAATCTCCGGCGCGGCAAACGCATCGGCGTTGCGGACGTCGGTGTTGCTGACGATGGTGAGGGAGTCGCGGTAGGGCTCGAGCGAGCGCAGGCTCGTGGGCGACAGGTCGAAAGCGGTGCCCGTCGCGGCCGGCGACCACATGTTCTGCTTGATGCCGAACGCGGTGCTGCCGGCGGCGCCGTGCACCATTTCCATGGCGATTAGCCGGACCGGCTTGCGAGCCGACTGGGCGCGCAGCAGGCCCGATGGCGACATCGCGTCGAGGAACGGCAAGGCGATGGTGGCGCCCAGTCCCCGGAGGATGGTGCGGCGGTTGAGGCGATGGTTGGTTATGAACATAGTGTGGTCTGGCACCCCTAAAGGGGTGCCCTACTTCTAGAAGGGGTGCCCTGCTTCCGTCGTGGTGTTGGCGTCTTTTTGCGGCGAGCGCGCCATCTGGAAGGCCGCGCTGTCGATCACGCCGTTGATGAAGGCCGACATCTTGTAGTCCCGGGCCGCGGCGTTTCGAATGATGCGGCGCACCGCCGGCATATCGGCGGGCTCGACGCGGCGGCCGAGCGCGTAAGTCATGAGGCTCTCGGTGAAGCTGGTGAGGAACGCGTCCTTGTGACGGAGGATCGCGGCGCGCAGGCCGGCGGGGCCCTCGACCGTGGTGCCGTCAAACAGGGTGCCTGATGCGTCGACCGGCGTGTCGCCGTCGTTGATGCGCCACTTGCCGGTGACGTCGAAGTTGTCGAGCGCCAGGCCGAGTGGATCGATCACGCGGTGGCACGACGTGCAGGCCGGATTGCTCCGGTGCTGCTCCATTCGCTGCCTCACCGACAGGCTCCGGCCGCTGTCGGCGGTGCCCTTGGTCTCCTCGAGCGCCGGCACGTTGGGGGGCGGCGGCGGTGGTGACGTGCCGAGCAGCACTTCCATCACCCACTTGCCGCGCATCACCGGAGAGGTGCGGGTGGCAATCGACGTCAGCGTGAGGACACTGCCGTGGCCGAGGATGCCGCGCCGGTACTCCGGTACGGTGACGCGGCGGAACTCGTTGCCGGTCACGTTGGGGATGCCGTAGTGGCGCGCCGTTCGCTCGTTGACGAAGGTGAAGTCGGCGTTGAGCAGGTCGAACAGGCTCCGGTCCTCGCGGACCAGGGCGTCGAAGAAGAGCTCGGTCTCCTTCTTGAGCGCGATCGACAGGGTCTGATCGGAATACGGGAAGACGATGGGATCGGGAATCACGCGCTCGAGGTCCTGCAGGCGAAGCCACTGCGAGGCAAAGCGCGTGGACAGGGCATCGGCGCGCGGGCTCGCGAGCATCCGCCTGGTCTGCAGCGCCAAACCTCCGGGTGCGCTCAAGCGTCCCTGGCCGGCCGCTTTCAGCAGTTCGGCGTCGGGTCCTGAACCCCACAGGAAGAACGACAGCCGCGAGGCCAGCTCGTAGTCGCCCAGCCGGTAGGCGGCATTGGTCAGCCGGGAGGGTTGCTCCTCCACACGGAAGAGGAACTGCGGGCTCGCGAGAATCGCCTCGAGCGCCTTGGTGACTCCGTACTCGAAGCTGCGCTCCTTGCGCCCGCGCTCGAAGAACGTCATCAGTCGCGTGAGATCCTGGTCGCTCACCGGGCGGCGGAACGCTTGCGTCGCCAGGCCCCGGACGATCTGCCCTGCACACGTCAGCTCTTCAGCCTGCGACAACGCCCGGCACGTGAAGATCCGGCGGCGGCTCGAGGTGTCGGAGACGCCGGTGACGTTGCGCGGGCCGATGATGTTGAGGCTGCGCAGGTGCGGCAGCGTGGTGATGCCGAAGGCGGTGCCGATTTCGGTGTCGGCCATCGTGTGATCGATCGGCGCGATCAGGTCGTTGATCAACCCCTCGAAGCGCCGCAGGAACGCCGCCGTGACGCGGTGCGTGCCGGCCTGCATGTGCGTGAGCGGCGTCTTGATCGACAGCCCGGTCTTCTCCTCGCTCATCCGCGGATTGATGTCGAAGAGCGCCACGCGCGCGCCGTCGAGCGACACTTCGATCTGCTCGCCGCTGGCGGTGTTGCCGAAGAGCAGCCCGAGCGGCTCGGCGAAGAAGTCCATGCTGAACACGTAGTCGCCGTCGGCCGGGAACGTGTGCTCCACGGAAATGCCGCCGCGCGTGCCGAGCGGCGCACCCTCGGCGCGTTCGAGCTGCGAGGCGGTCTTCGGCAGCTTGAAGGTGGCCTGGCTCGCCGAACTTTCCGGATCGCCCACCGCGAGCATGGCGATGCGGCTAGCGGCGCGCAGGTAGCCCTCCATCAGCGTCGGCGAGAAGGTCTGCACGTCGGCGACGTTGTCGAAGCCGTTGCTGATGGTGTCGGCGGGCAGAAAAGCGGTGACGTCGATGTCGAGGTCGAGGAGCTGCTTGACCTCGCGCGCGTACTCGGCGCGGTTCAAGCGCTGGAACGGGCGCCAGCCGGGATCGGGATTCGCCGCCGCGAGTTGATCCATTCGCGCTTCGAGCGCCGCGGCGAACGTCGACAGCGTCTTGTCGTCGGGCCGGCGCGCGCCGGGAGGCGGCATCATTCCCGCCCGCAGCTTCTTGATCATCTTCTCGGAAGTGCCGCGCATGCCGTCGGCGCGCTGCGGCGTCCACGCCGCCAGCGAGAGCTGGCCGGCCTTGCCGCGGTCGCTGTGGCAGGTGGCGCAATACTGGCCGACGAGTTCGGTCTGCGCCGCTTCGGTCATGCCGACCGGGTGTGACGCAACCGGCGCGGGACGTTGCGCCCGGGCCGTCACCGACAGTCCGAAGCTGCCTAACACCAGCGCCGTCGCAAGAATGCGTTTCATGGCAATTGTGATCGTAGGGCACCCCTTCATCGGTGCCGTATCGTAGGGCACCCCTTCAGGGGTGCCGTATCGTAGGGCACCCCTTCATCGGTGCCGTATCGTAGGGCACCCCTTCAGGGGTGCCATCGCCGCAAAGTATAGCCGCTAGTGCAGGCCGCGCGGGCGCCGTTGGAGCTCTTGAATTCGCGCTTCCGCCAGCTCTTTCACCGGCGGGCCGTCCTCGGTGAGGAGCGCCGTGGTCGCGGCGGCGGCGCGCCACGACGCCTCGGCCTCGGCGAGGTTGCCCATGCGGTCCGCGGCCAGGCCGAGCAGATACAGCACGGTGCCGTTCGACACGCCCGGCGCGTCGTTCAATTTCACGCGCTGCAGCTCGAGGCGCGCTTCGCTCCACGCCCCCACGCGGGCGAGCGCGACGGCGAGATTGAGGCGCATCACCGAATCGGCGATCGGCTCCCCGGGCGCCTGCAGCCGCGCGCGCAGGTCCACCAGGATGCGGTTGATCATCAACGACTGATCGTTGAGGCCGATCACGCGCGGCGTCATGAACACCTTGACGTCGGCCCGCTTGGCGGCGCCGGCCTTGTCCTTCAAGTCCAGCGTCAGGTCCTCGTCCGCCTTGCGCCCCGACAGCAGCACCGCCAGCGCGCCGGCATCCTTCACGTCCTGCCCGTTGGCCTTGATCACGACGTCACCCGCCTGGATGCTGGACTTGGACGCGGGCCCGTTGGGCTCGACGGCCACCACCACCGCACCGTCGATGTCGGCGACGTCAACGACGGAGAGGCCGATGGAGGGGCGGAAGAACGAGAGCGCGCGGTCGAGCCGTCCCACCGCCAGGTTCACCGACTCGGTGTTGTCGAGATTCACGTCGAGCACGTCGGGCTCGCCGCTGCCCGACGCCAGCAGCGTGACCACCAGGCGATTGCGGCTCGAGGGTGATGGCACGGTGACCGAGGCGATGCCCTGCGCGTCGAACGTCCGCGCGAGCTTCTGCGACAGTTCGCTCCGCATCGCCGGCGCGACTTCGGCGGCGGTGCCAAGCGCGCGCTTGTTGAGATCGAACGCCAGCCAGTCGGCCGGCAGTTTCTCCGCACCCAGCGCCCTGCTCGCATCGGCGATGGCCGGCGCAAACAGCGTCACCGATTGCGACGACTGCAATTGCTTCTCGATCGTCAGGCGGAGGTCGGTGTTGAGGGCGGCGGGCCCGCTGGACGACACGATCGCGAACGCCGGGCGCAACGTACCCTCGATCGGAATCTTCTGTCCCGTGCGCGCGTCGACGCGGCGAAAGTAACGGCCCGACGCCGACTTCAACTCGACGAGGTGTTCGCCTTCGCACACATCGCTGATCGTGATCGGCGCGACGCCCCGCTGCTGGCCGTCCACGAGCACCACCGTGCCGGCCTGGTTCGCCGTCACCGCCAGCGTGGCCACGGCCGGTTCGAGCTTCACTGGATCGATCACGTAGTCGTTCAGCTGATCCACGGTTTGCCGGCGTTCCGACCGCACGAAGCAGTCCTTGCGGAACTCGATGCGGTGCGTGCCGATCGGAATCTCCGTGACGATCAACACGGACGACAATTCCGCCGCCGGAATCCCGGCGCGCGCCGCCTGCTCGGCGTACTCCGCCGGCGGCGGTCCCGGCTTGGTCACGCCGTGCGAGATGCCGTCGATCAACAATTCAACGCCCGCGGGCGCGGTCACGAACCGCAGCACCGACGCCACGCGCTCGAGCGCCAGTTGATCGATCACCAGGGGCGTTTCGGCCGCGGCGCTGAACGGCTGCGTCGCCGCCTTGTAGCCGATGCGCGACACGTTCAGCACGTGATCGCCAACCGCGATCTTCATCGTGCCGGCGGCAGGCACCCTGGCGCCGTCGAGGAGCACCTCGGCGTCGGGCGGCACGATCGCCAGGCGCAACTCGGTGACCGTCTCCTTCGTCACCTCGTCGAACAGCGTGAGGATGCGCGGCGAGATCTGCCCGGTGAGCGTGTAGCCGGGATCGGCCTTGAGCAGCGACACGAAGTCCGCCCTGGCTTCGGCTTCCTTGCCAAGGCCAAATTGCGAACGCGCCCGCATCTCGTAGGCCGCCGGCAGCAGTCGCCGGACTTCCTCGGTGGGCCGCGCCTCGATCGCGCCGATCGCGGAATCGAGGGCCTTCACCGTGTTTTCGTAATCCAGTTGATCGAACGACACCCGCGCCTGGTCGACCAGCACCTTGACGTTGGACAACTGGTCGGTCTGCGCGATCGCGGCCGAAGGCACCGCCATCAACAGCCCGCACAACCACGCCGCCGCGATCGAACAGCGGGCGGGCGTCATTGGTACACCTGGATGCGCTTGGCGCGCTCGTCGAAAATGTAGATGCGGCCGGCCGCGTCGAGGCCGAAGGCGCGCGCCTTGGTAAACGCCCCGGGCTGCTTGTCCGCGATGGTGAAAGTGGTAATCAGCTTGCTCTTGGGGCCAAACACGTAGATCGATCCCTTGCCACGATCGAGAACGTACAGGTGGCCAAGCTGGTCGAACGCCAGATCGACGGGCTCGTCGAACTGGTAGTTGGCGCCCTTGGCGGCAATCTTCGCCAGCGGCTTGCCGTCGCGATCGACGATGGTGATCGCCTTGCTGTCCTTCTCGATCATCGCCACATCGTCCAACCGGTTGACCGCCAGCTTCTCGGTGTTCATCGTCGTAATGAACGGCCCGATGTACTGGCCGTCGGCGCCAACGCGGATGACACTGTGTTCTTTCTTGTCGACGAGGATGCGCTGGCCCGATGACAACGCCACGGCCGACGGGATCTCTTCGACGCGACGCGGTTGCTTGGGCGCCGGTTGCGGCACGGCAATCGTCGTCGACTCGCCCTTCTCGCCGAGGATGACACCGTCCCGCGCGATGAAGATGCGGCCGGCAGGATCGAGGAAGAACGCCGACGGCGAATTCGAGCCCACACTGGTGGTCAGAGCGCCCTTGGCGGGGTCGAAGATCGCGATGCCGTTCTTGTGGCCAAACAGCAAGCGGTTCTGCTGATCGAAGGCGACGCCAATCACATCGTCAAAATTCGCGCGTTCGTCGCCGATGGCGCGGCCGGTGAAGGCGTAGGCCGGCAGGCCTGGGGCACGCACATAAAGACGATACAGGATGGTGTTGATGTTCAAGGCCTCGGTGGCCACGGCGCCCTGCGGCATCATCTGCCGCACGCGCTGCACCTCGGGCAGGGCCGACGCGGCCCGCTCGGCCTGGACGAGACAATAGCCCGCGGCGAGGTTGGCCCGGGCCGCCCACTGCGAGTTGGGATAGGACGCCGTCACGCGACGGAACCGGTCGAGCGCCTCGTCGTGACGACGGACCAGCCGCAACGCCTCGCCCGCAAAAAATCCGGCGGCGGGCACGGCCTCGTTGCCGGGAAACAGCCGCTCCACGCGCTCGAAACTGGCGAGCGCCGCGTCCACTTCCGCCGGCGCGCGGCCCTTCGACATCGCCACGCGTCCGCCGACGACGTAGGCCATCGGCGCCGAGTCGGAATCGGGATAGACCTTGAGCAATTGATCGATCGACGACTGCGTGGCCGCGAGATCGTGCGCGACATCGAGGTGATAGAGGGCGATCTGCAGGAGCGCGTTGTCGGCGACCTGGCTTTGCGGGAACGAGTCGATGATGGCCTGGAAGTCCTTGAGCGCCTCGGAATAGCGCTGCCCCTGCATGAAGGAGAGACCGCTTTCGTACTGGCGGCGCGGCAGGTCCTCGTTGACGGGTTGCTGCGCCGTCAAGGCGGCACCGAGCGCGAGGACCAGGACGAGAAGGCGCATGACAATCATTTGGTGAAATTCACTCGCGCCGAGCGCCCCTGCATCACCGTGATGGCCATCTGGGGGTTCTGGCCGTCCGGGCACGACAGGCTCAGCTGATAATCGCCGGCCACGGCGTCGAACGGCGGCCAGGGGGCGTAGCCGAGGTCGCGCTTCCCGACCATCAACTTGCAGTCGCCACGGGCGGTGCGGACGTCGAGCTTGCCGAGCGCGGGCGGTGAGTACTCGAACTTCCGAGCGGCGCCGCCATCCACGCGCACCTGTTGATCGAGAAACTTTTGTGGCGCCACCACTCGCAGCATCTTGCCGTTTGGCTGCGGCGGCAGTTCGTGCGTGCTGCTCGAGCCGGAGATCGATCGGGCGCCGTCGAACACCTCGAACTCGTACGCCGCCGACATCGTGACCGCCACCGTCGCCGCGGGCACAGCCGGGGCGGGCGGCGCGGATGCGGGCGGCTTGTCGATCTTGATCTTGGTCTTGGCCGGAGCCGGATCTGGAGCGGGAACTGGTGGCGGTGCTTGCGGCTCGACGGCCCTGGCGACCGGTTCGGTCGTCTGTGCCGGCGCGGAGGCCTGGGCCGCGTCTGGCTTGGTCCCGGACCGACCGAACAACAACCACCCACCGCCACCCCCTACCACCAGGAGCGCTATCCCCGCGGCCACCATCCAGGTCTTCGAGCCGGCGCCGGCCGGCTGAACCTCGGTTCCGGTGCGCTGGCGCGACTTGTCGAGGGTGCGGGCCGCGACGCCGCCGGCCCCTTCGTTCTGGCGATCCTCGTGAAGCGCCTTGAGGACGTTGGTGCTCGCGAATCGCGTTTCGTCCATCGGCGCCAATGCGCCGGAGGCCTGCATCGATTTCCGGATCGACTGCAGCTCGCGGCCCAGCTCCTCCGCCTTCGGCGTGCGCTTGGCGGGATCCTTCTCGAGCGCGCGCATCACCGTGGCCGCCAGTTCCTGCGGGATGCCCTGCACCAGCGTCTCGATTGGCTTGGGTTCCTCTTTCAGGATCTTGACGATGATGGTGGCCAGGCCATCGGCGTCGAAGGGCTTGCGGCCCGACAACAATTCGTAGAGCAACACGCCGGTGGACCACACATCGGCGCGCCGATCGACGTTTTCGCTGCCCGCCACCTGTTCGGGCGACATGTATTGCGCGCTGCCGAGCACATCGCCTTGCTGCGTGAGCGTGGAACTGGTCAACTTCGCGATGCCGAAGTCGAGCAGCTTCACGCTGCCATCGTCGAGCAGGAAGACGTTGGCCGGCTTGACGTCGCGGTGGACGACGCCTTGTGAATGCGCGTAGCCCAGCCCGGCGCACAGTTGCGCGACGATATCGAGCTTGGCGTCGAGCGTCAGCTCCGGCGCCTGGTCCATCCGCGAGCTGAGCGGAATGCCGCGCAGGTACTCCATCACGATGTGCGGCTGGTTGGCTTCCTCGGCGAACTCGAAGACGGTGACGATGTTGCGGTGCTGAAGCTTGGCCGCGGCCTTGGCCTCGCGGTAGAACCGCGTCCGCAGGTGCTCGTTGTCGAGTGAAAATTCGGCGAGCATGACCTTCACGGCCACCTCGCGATCGAGCACGGGATCGAAGCCGCGATAGAGCACGCCCATGCCGCCGCGACCGACCACTTCGAGGATCTGGTAGCGTCCGATCTTTTCCGGCAACGGCGCGGCGGTGCTCATGACGGCGTTTCAGTGTCGAACGTGGCCGCCACCTGGGCGAACACGGGCTCAAAGTCGGCGAACCGGGAGGCCTCGGCGCTGCACGTCAGCCGGTACACACCGGCCCCTTCGGCATACGAGTACTGCCGGGCACGCTCTGCACCGCGAACACCGGGTCGCGAATAGTTGACTATAACCAACCGCCGACCTTCGAGGGTGACGGCGCGGGCGTCGATCGCTTCGGCTTCCGGTTGTTGACTGCGCACAATGTCACGCTCCGACACCACAAATGTCTCGGACGAGATGATGGTGGACAGCTTGAGGTCGCGGGGCGCGCGTTCGACCACCATCGCGGCCGCGCCGCTGTCGTGCGCCAGCGTCATCAGCGCCATCGACCCGCCGGAGATGACCTGCCAGCCGGCGGCCGGCATCTGGAAACGAAACCGGCCTCCCGCGTTTTAACATGCCGTTCGAATTGGGGCTGGACCTGGGCTGCAAAAAATTCGGGCAACCGCGCAATCGCCGCAAACGCTTGCTGGTGCTCGACGCCAAACCGTATCGCTACAAGACTTTCCTGTCCGACATCGGCGGCCAGGACGTCCGCGCGCACGGCAACCAACCTGACCAAGCCATCAGCATCGTTCGCGACTGGCTGCGC
>JBDTMB010000204.1:0-9872 GCA_039934485.1 Vicinamibacterales bacterium | reverse complement strand
GCACCCAGCACCCAGCACCCGGCACCCAGCACCCGGCACCCAGCACCTGGCACCTGGCACCCAGCCCCCAGCACCCGGCGCCTAATCCCTTTATTTTTGCGCCAGCGCGATGCAGAGCAGCAAGGCACGCTGACTTCCCTTCCACGAATCGGTCGGGTCGAACGCTTCATCCAGCGCATGCGCACCGGTGCCGCGACCACCGCCATCGATCGTGATCGCCGGGATGCCCAGGCTCATCGCGATGTTCGAGTCGGTCGATCCTTCGTCCAGTGACACCGGGAAACTGAGCGCCCGCGTCACCGAGATGGCGGCCCGGACAATCGGCGACTCCGGCGCGGTCTCGCCCGCGGGCCGGTTGCCAACGAGCACCTTGTCCACCTTCAACACGTTCTTGCCCCATCGCGCATCTTCCGCTCGCGCGGCGTCATCGACCGCCTTGTTGAATTTCAGGTCCACCGCCTTGAGCGAAGCGGGATCCGCCGAGCGCATGTCCACTTCCATCCACGCCTCGAACGGAATCGCGTTCACCGACGTGCCGCCGCCGATTCGCCCCACGTTGAAGGTGGTCTTCGGTTCTTTCGGCACCTGGAAGTCGGCGATGGCCGCCATCGCGCGTCCAAGCGCGTGAATCGGATTCGACAGGCCAAAGGCACCATAGCTATGCCCGCCCGGGCCCTTGAACGTCACGCGATAGCGAAGGCTGCCCACCGCGACGTGCGTGATGCCGAGTCCGGTTCCGTCGATCGAGACGAAGCGGTCAATCGTGCCCTTCAGCGTGTCGTTGAACAGCTGCTTGACGCCGCGCAGATCGCCCAGGCCCTCCTCGCCCACCGTGGCGACGAAGGTGATGCTGCCGGGCGTCTGGATCTTCGCCTGGTTCATCTCCCTGATCACCGCCAGCAGCACCGCCAGCCCGCGGCAGTCGTCGCCGATGCCGGGACCGCGGAGGATCTGGCCGTCGCGCTTGACGTGGACGTCGGTGCCCTCGGGAAACACCGTATCGAGGTGCGCCGTGAACACCAGGTGCGGCCGCGGCTGCGCCCCGGGGCGATCGCCGAGGACGTTGCCGGCCTTGTCGATCCGCACATTCAGCAGGCCGGCCTCGCGAAACCGCCTCGCCAGGACCTCGGCGCGCTTCGCTTCCTTGAAGGGCGGCGCTTCGATTTCGCAGATGCTGATCTGTGCCTCGATCGTTTGCGGTTCAGCGGCTCGAATGCCGTCGAGTCCGGCCGTGATGGCCGTGTCCATCATGAGCCGGGTGCCGAGGTTGCCTGGGTCCTGTTGGGCTGTGGCCCGGGCGGCCAGCGAGAGCACGAAAATGCCGAGGACAACGAGTCGAATCATGCGGTTGAGTATATCCATGTCGTCCCTGCCTATTGCGTGGTCCGCCTTGCCTTTCACGTCCCAGTGGCGCTACCATTTCGAGCCAATCTATACAGCCGTTCCGCCGTTTTCGTTGAATCCGTGATCTTTTGAGGTAAGCGCGCAGATGGTTTGTCGTAACTTTCGTGTGTTTTTGTTGGAGGAACAATGATGAGGCTGAACAGGCTATCTGTAATTTGCCTGTGCTTGGCGTTGCTGTTTGTAGCGGCGCCTACCCACGCACAGGATTTCCGTGGCCGAATGAACGGCACGGTGACCGATAACACTGGCGCGGTGCTGCCGGGTGTGACCGTGACCGTCAGCAGTCCGGCCCTGATCCAGGCACAGGTCCAGGTGACCTCGGCGGACGGTGGCTTTCGTTTTCTCGCGCTGCCTCCGGGCGTCTATGAGGTCGGCTTCGATCTCGCGGGCTTCCAGGGCGTCAAGCGCGAAGGCATCCGCATCGTTATCGGCCAGACCCTGACCGTCGACCAGCAACTGCAGGTGGCGACGCTCCAGGAAACGGTCACGGTGACTGGCGCGTCGCCGGTGGTCGATACCTCGACGACGACGATGGGCACCAACTTCACGAAGGAACTGCTCACCGAAATTCCGAACGCCCGCGACATCTGGGCGGCCATGTCGCAGGCGCCCGGCATCCAGATGCAGGGTTTTGACGTGGGCGGCTCGCACGCCGGCACGTCCACCGGCTACGTGACCTACGGTCTCGACGTCCAGAACCAGACCAAGATCGAAGGCGTCGATACCACCGAAGGCACCAGCGCCAACGCCGGCTACTTCGACTTCGGTTCGTTCGAAGAATTCCAGTTGGGCGGCGCCGGCAGCGA
The DNA here is from genome assembly GCA_039934485.1 of Vicinamibacterales bacterium. GTDB lineage: Bacteria > Acidobacteriota > Vicinamibacteria > Vicinamibacterales > UBA2999 > 12-FULL-67-14b. The sequence continues at coordinate 7,662 of JBDTMB010000204.1, read as the reverse complement.
CGCCGGCAGCTTCGCCCCGGGCGCCTCGATCGCCATCAGCGTCAAGTCCGGCGGCGACAAGTTTACGGGCAACTGGTACAGCGATTGGCAAGGCGACGCGACCATCAGCGACAACGTCCCCGACAACCTCAAGTCGGCCAATACCAAGGACAGCAACGGCTTCTTCATCCGCACGCCGCTCACGCGCGGCAATCCGATCAGCAAGCAGTACGACATCAACTTCAATGTCGGCGGCCCGCTGTGGAAGAAGAAGGCGTGGTGGTTCTACAGCTACCGCCTCGACGACCAGTACAAGTTCATCATCGGTTCCGACGCGCTCTCGCGCTCGAAGCTGACCAACGACTACACCCTCAAGGGTACGTTCCAGTTGAACCAGAGCAACCAGATCATCGGGTTCTACAACAAGCGCAACAAGCTCCAGGATCGTCGCGACTTCGGTCCGACCACCCCGCTCAGCGCGGCCCGTTACCAGGCCTCCACCAACTACCCGGGCAAGATCGAGTGGACCAGTGTCCTCAACAACAAGATGTTCCTCGACGTGCTGTATGGCTACTGGGGCAACTTCTTCCCGCTGCGTCCGACCGCCGAAGTCGGGATTTATGAGGGGCCGATCGGCCCGGGCCGGCAGGACCTCGCCAACAGCCAGTTCTTCGATGGCGGCGGCAACAGCGCCTACCAGAACCAGCGCCGCTTCAAGCCCCAGTTCTATGCCTCCTTGTCTTACTTCAAAGAGGGTTGGCACGGCAGCCACGACTTCAAGTTCGGCTACGACAACAAGCTCGACCGCCGCAACTTCATCCAGGACCAGCCGTTCGACATCTTCTACCGCGATCAGGCGGGCGCCGTGAACCAGGTCGACATCTACAACACGCCGGTGTCGCCCTACAACGACGTGAAATACCAGTCCGGCTGGTTCAGCGACACCTGGAAGTTCAACGAACGGATGACCGTCAACTACGGCGGCCGTCTCGAGCACTACACCGACGGTTGGCCAGACCAGACCGTGGCGCCCAACGGCGTCCCGGCCCTGGCCGGCTGGAACGACCCGGTCTACCAGGCGTTCATCAAGCCGCAGACGGTGTCGGCCAAGGTCGTCTCGCGCAGCACCAACTTCTCGCCGCGCGTGGGCATGGCGTATGACCTGACCGGCGACAACCGGACGGTCCTCAAGGCCTTCTTCGGACAGTTCCGCTTCAACTCGGCCGACACGATCGCAGACCAGCAGAACCCCGTGGGCAAGGCGCAGCTGCGCTATCGGTTCAACGACCTGAACGGCAATCGCCTGCTCGATGGTCCGCAGGAACTGAACGGCCTCGTTCAGACGGTCGGTGGCGCCGGCTTCGTGACGGTGGATCCCAACCTGATTCGCCCCTCGTCCACGGAATTCTCGACCAGCGTCGAGCGCGAAATCCGCCAGGGCCTGTCGGGCCGGGTTTCGTATGTCTACAAGAACATCCGCAACGAGTGGAACGAAGTGGATACGGCGCGCCTGCCGCTCTACACCGTGGCGTTCCCCTTCAACGACATCGGCAACGACGGCGTCGCCGGCACGTCCGACGACAAGACGGTGCAGCTCCTCGACCGTCCGGCGACCGCGCCGTCGAACCGCATGTTTACCAACCCGTCCAATGGTTACTCGAACTTCAACACCGTCGAAGTGGCGCTCAACCGCCGCTTCTCGGGCAAGTGGTTGCTGCTGACGTCGTTCGGCTATACCTGGCTGGATCAGATCAACGGCATGACCTCGTCCACCAGCACCACCGGCGTGGCAGGCAACCTGCGTTCGTACTTCTACCGTCCGTCGCAGCTGATGTTCGGCGACAACGGCTACGAAAGCACGACGACCTTCAACTACAAGGTCATCGGCCGCTACGTGATGCCCTACGACATCGGCCTGTCGGGTTCGTGGAAGTTCCAGAGCGGGTACCAGTGGGGCCGTGTGACGAGCGTCAACTTCCCCGGTGACGGCGCGCAGAACATCCGCATGGAGCCGGTGACCTCGAACCGGGCGCCGAACGTCGGCATCGCGGACTTCCGCCTCGACAAATCCTTCCGCTTCGGCAAGATCGGCAAGCTCACGGCGCAGATGGATATCTTCAACCTGATGAACGCGGGCACGGTGACCACCTTCCGTTCGACGACCGGCGCGACCTTCAAGGAAGTGATCAGCATCCTTGACCCGCGCATCATCCGCTTCGGCGTTCGGTACGACTTTTAGGTAGGACGCGCGTCTTCGACGCGCGTGGGGGCGCCGCCTGACAGCGGCGCTTGGGAATAGGGGACTCGCTTCGCTCGCAAGGGCGGAGCGGGTCCTTTTCTTTGATACGCTCTTGCCAATGCGCCGCGGCCCGTTCCTCGCCCTCTTTGCCGTTTCCGGCGCCGCCGCCCTGATTTACGAAGTCGTCTGGACCCGCCTCCTCACCCTGCAGATGGGCCACGGCATTGCGGCCGCGAGCACGGTGCTGGCGGCGTTCATGGGCGGGCTGGCCCTCGGGTCGGCCATTGCCGGACGCGTGGGCGGGCGGCTCGACCCGGCGCGCGCGCTTCGCGTGTATGCGGGGCTCGAAGTGGCGATTGCCGCACTCGCACTGATTCTTCCCTTCGGCCTCGCCGCGCTTCGCCCGCTGCTGGCGAGCGCCTACGCGGAAGGCGCCGGCGGCAGCGGGTTTGCCCTGTTGCGGCTCACGTCGAGCATCCTGCTATTGGCGGCGCCGGCCACCGCCATGGGCGCCACCTTTCCGATCGCCTCGCGATGGATGGTGCGGCACGCGGCGCGCGCGGCGCAGGATGCGGGCGGCTTGTACGCGGCCAACACCCTCGGCGCGGCCGCGGGCGCCGTGCTCGCCGGGTTCGTCCTGATTCCGGCGCTCGGCCTGCGAGGCTCGACGTGGATCGGCGTGGCCCTCAACGCGATCGCTGCGGCGGGAGCCCTAGCAATTGCGCGTTCGGGATCGGCGGTTGAAGAAACACCGGTCGAACGAGTTTCTGCGTCTCGAAAGAAGGGATCCAAGGCGGGGGCTAAAGCCCCCGCCCTCCACCAGCACCTCCACGCCAATCCGCCGGAGGCGAGGCCGTGGCTCGCGGCGATCGCCCTTGGCATTTCCGGATTCGCGTCGTTGACGCTGCAGGTCGTGTCGACACGTTTGCTCGTCCTCATCCTCGGGCCGACCACGTTTGCCTTCAGCCTCGTCGTCGCCATCTTCATCGTCGGTCTCGCCGGCGGCGCGGCGATCGGCACGCGACTGGCCGGCATGAAGCAACCCGCGGTGGGCCTGGCCGCGTGCCTGCTCGTCAGCGTCGGGCTCGCGATTGCGGCGGCCAGCGCGGTGGATTGGGCGCTGCTGTCGATGGCGCACTTCATTGCGCGGCCCGACATCCATTTTGGCGACGTGCTGTTGCGCGAGGCCGTTCTGGTCGCCGGGTTGCTGCTGCCGATGACGCTCGGGTTTGGCGCCGCGTTTCCGTTGGCGGTGGCGGTGGCCTCGGGCCGTGATGCCACGGTGACGGAGGACCTCGGGCGCATCTACGCGGTGAATACGATCGGCGCCATCCTCGGCGCGTTGGTGTCGGGATTCCTGCTGGTGCCGGCCCTCGGCCTGCACACGACCATTCGCGTCGTCACCGGGCTGGTGGCGATTGCCGCGGCGGGAATCCTGGTCGCGACGGGCCGCGGGCGCCCGCGCGCGGTGGCGCTGATCGTCGGCGGGTTCGTGCTCGCCGCCGCGGCGTGGCTGCCGCAGTGGGACCACATGCTGCTGTCGAGCGGCGCCTACAAATATGCGCCCGCGCTGCGGGGACCTGGGCTCGAGACGGCGCTGACCGCGGGTGAGTTGTTGTCCTATCGCGAAGGCGCAACCGGCACGGTCGCCGTGCGGCGCCTCGCGGGCACCCTGTCGATGGCCATCGATGGCAAGGTCGACGCCTCGAATGCGGGGGACATGCTCACGCAGCGGCTCCTCGCGCACGTGCCGCTCTTGCTGCATCCCAATCCTCAGCGCGCCGCCATCATTGGGCTGGGGAGCGGGGTGACGCTCGGGTCCGCGCTCACGCATCCGCTCAAGGAAGCCGTCGTGCTCGAAATCTCTCCCGAGGTCGTCGAGGCGTCGCGGTTCTTCGAGGAAGAGAACCATCGCGCGCTCGCCGACCCGCGCACGCGCCTGGTGGTCGGCGACGGCCGGACGCACCTGCTGATGAGCCGTCAGCAGTACGACGTGATCGTCTCGGAGCCGTCCAACCCGTGGATGGCCGGGATCGCGTCACTCTTCACACGCGAGTTCTTCACCGCGGCGCGCGCCCGGCTGGCGCCGGGCGGTGTGCTCTGCCAGTGGGCGCACACCTACGACATCAGCAACGACGACCTGCGATCGATCGTCTCGACGTTCCTGTCGGTGTTCCCCGACGGCTCGCTGTGGCTGGTGGGTGATGCCGACGTGCTCCTGATCGGTTCCACCGAACCGCTCGATGCGCGCATTGCCAACATCGCCACGGCCTGGCAGCGGCCCGGCGTGGCGGCCGACCTCGCCGGCGTCGGCGTGCGCAATCCGTTCTCGGTCGTGTCCTTGTTCGTGGCGCAAGGGCCGGCGCTGGCGGGCTGGACGGCGAACGCGCCCTGGCAAACCGACGATAGGACCAGGCTGGAGTTCTCCGGCCCACGGAGCATCTTCGGCGTCGCGCGTGACGACAATGCCCTGGCGCTCCGCAGCCTGGCGCGCCAATCGCCGCCGCCAGCTGCCGTGGCCGCGGCCCTGGCCGCTGCGAGCCCCGCGGATTGGCGCGATCGGGGGGCGATGTTGCTCCGCGCCGAAGCCCATCGCCCGGCGTACGAGGATTTCGCCCGCTCGCTCGAGCAAGCCCCAACCGATGCCGAGTCGCTCGACGGACTCATCCGTTCGGCGGCGTCAGCCGGCCTCCTGGCCGACGCCAAGGGATTGCTGACGCGGCTCGCCTCGAATGCCGGGAACGTGCCCGCCAAGCTCTCGCTCTCCCGCCTCCTGGCCTCGGAAGGCAATGTCGATGAAGCCGTGCGGATTCCCTTCGGCCTGCTGCAGGCCGACAACCGGAACGTCCCCGCCCTGATTCAACTCGCGTCGGTGCTCGCCGACCTGGGCGACGCCGAACGCCTGGCGCCGGTCGCCGCCCGGCTGATGACCGAGGCCCCATCGGACCCGTGGGCCCACTACTACGCCGCCACCTTGTTTTTCCTGCAACAGCGCCCCGATCAAGCACTTCGTGAAGCGAGGGCCGCCGTCTCTCTCGACCGCAATAACGCCAAGGCGCTCAACCTCGTCGGCGCCTGCCTGGCCAGCATGGGTCAGGGGGATGAAGCCCGGCAGGCCTTTCAGGCCTCACTCAAGGTCGACCCCCATGAGCCGGGAACTTACACGAACCTCGCCACACTCGAGTTGCAGTCGGGCAATCGCGACAGGGCGATCCGATATTTCGCGGAGGCCCTCACGGTCGATCCGAACTCCACGACCGCTCGCGACGGTCTCGCGGCGACGCTGGGTCATCCAATTCGCTGAAGTTCAATCCAAGGATCACGCGCGCCCTCGCGCGCGCGCCGCGTACGACCGTGTAGGAGCAGTGCCACTTACTGTGTAGAAAGTGACACGTTACGTCACGCGAACTTTGATGACGATCACCGATTCTCCTAGCGAAGAGGTTTATTGCCCTGCGGCATGGGACTTGCTAGCCGATTATGGGTAAGAGGAAGTGATCATATGAGCGTGGTTCGTATCATCGGGTTTGCCACGCTGTCTTGCGGGTGTGTGGTCGGTCGGTATCGCGACATTGCCAGCACGCACGAAGTGGTCTACGTGGAAGAAAAGGGCCTGGCCTGTGAAAGCCACGCGCATCGCCGGAACCACACGGTTTCCCCCGAACGCGAACGCTTCGCTGCCGTAAGCCCCACGCTGGCCGCCCGGGCGTCTTAGTCGCTCCGCCACTCTCGCCTGCCCGACAGCAGTACCAGCGTGCCCGCCGAAGCGCCCCGCGCCAAGGCGGTTACAATCGCGCCTACGTGCCTCGCCTCCCCAAGCCCTACGCGGACCTCCGTCACGGGCGTTCCCGCCTGCGGTTCTTCCACGGCGATTCCGTGGAGATTTTCAAGTCCCTCAAAAGCGCCTCGATCGACGCGGTGGTCACCTCCCCGCCGTACAACCTCGGGATTAAGTACCGCTCCTACGACGATGGGATGCCGCGCGATGAATACCTGAAGTGGACCTCTGGCTGGGTCCAGGAGGTCGCCAGGACGCTCCGCGCCGCGGGCTCGCTCTTCCTGAATGTCGGCGCCAAGCCCAAGGACCCCTGGACCGCCCTTGACGTGGCGCAGGCCGTGCGGCCCCACCTCGAATTACAGAACATCATCCATTGGGTCAAATCCATCGCCATCGAGAAGGATCTGGCGGGCGCCCGATCGGGCCTGGCCGGCGACCTGGCGGTGGGCCATTACAAGCCGATCAACAGCGATCGGTTCCTCAACGACTGCCATGAGTTCGTCTTTCACTTCACCCCGCACGGCCATACGCCGCTCGATCGGCGCGCCGTCGGCGTCAAGTACCAGGACCCGTCAAACATCAAGCGGTGGAAAGAGGCCGGCTCGGGGTTGCGCTGCCGCGGCAACACCTGGTTCCTCCCTTACGACACGATCCAGAGCCGCGACAAGGAGCGGCCGCATCCGGCGACGTTCCCCGTTCGGTTGCCCGCCTACTGCCTCCGCCTCCACGGGTTGTCGCGCCTGCGGCTGGTGGCGGATCCGTTTCTCGGCCTCGGCAGTACGGCGGTGGCCTGCGCCGAACTCGGCGTCAACTTCATCGGCGTCGAACTCGACCAGCACTATCTCGATGAAGCCGTGGCACGAACGCGTTTTTCTGTTGAGAAGCATCTGAAATAGTTTTGCTTGAATCCATCTGCTCCTGATATATATTCGGGGGCATCTTGGAGGGGAGCGTGGACCTTCGTCAACTCGAAATCATCCGGGCGATTGCCGAGACCGGATCGTTCACGGCCGCCGGTCACAAGCTGCACGTGTCGCAGTCGGCCATCAGCCGGCAGATCCTGCTGCTTGAAGACGAACTGAAGGAGCCGGTGTTCCTGCGCGTTGGCCGCCGCATCCGGATCACCGCGGCCGGCGAGTCGCTGCTGCAGTTGAGCCACCGGGTGTTCCAGGATCTCAAGGACACCATCGCCGGCATCACCGACAGCCAGGAATCCCTGCGCGGCACGGTGCGGTTGCTCGGCGGCATGACGGTGTGCCTCTACGTCTTCCCGCCCCTGCTCACCGAGCTCAAGCGGCAGCATCCGGAAATCGACCTCAAGCTGATGTCCGGCAGCTCCGAGCGATGCCTCCAGCAACTGCGATCGGGCGCCGGCGACCTGGCGCTGCTCACGCTGCCGGTGGACCAGCCCGACCTGGTGACGGTGCCGGTCCTGCAGGAGGAACTGCTGGTGGTGACCGCTGCCAAGCATCCGCTGTCGCGCAAGCGGAAGGTCGTGCCCCAGGACCTGGCGGGCCAGCCTTTCGTCCTGTTCGAGTCGGGCTCGAACACCCGCCGGGCGGTGGACGAATTCTTCATGAGCGCGCGCATCGAGCCGCAAATCGTCATGGAAACCGAGAACGTCGAGATCATCAAGGCGCTGGTGCGCAACGGCCTCGGCATCACG
>JBDTMB010000203.1:0-9906 GCA_039934485.1 Vicinamibacterales bacterium | reverse complement strand
CGAACTCCCCGCCGCCGCCCTGTGCGCGCGGATCCTCGATACGGTACGGCAGTTTCGCGGCGCGCGGCAGGACCAGGATGATGTGACCGTGCTGGTGGTGAGGGCGCGATGATTCGAACGCTGCTGATCGACGACGAGCAGCCCGCGCGCGAGCGGTTGCGCCAGTTGCTCGCGGCGCACGAGGACGTAGCGATCGTCGGCGAAGCGGAAGACGGCATCCAGGCCGCCGAGAAGGTTGCCGAGCTCACGCCGGACTTGCTGTTGCTCGACATCCAGATGCCCGGCGCCAGCGGCCTCGACGTGGCGGCGTCGCTCGGAAGTCCGCGGCCGGCGGTGATCTTCTGCACGGCCTACGATCAATACGCCGTCGATGCGTTTGAGCTCTCCGCCATCGACTACCTGTTGAAGCCCGTCAATCGCGCGCGACTCGCAGCCGCGCTGGATCGCGTGCGCCAGGCGTCGGCGCCGCGCCTGCGCGACCGCGCGCTCGATACGGTCACGCGGGCCAAGGGACTATCTCCCACGCGCTTCCTGGCCCGCCGCGGCGCCCGCTTCCGCGTGGTCCCCATCCAGGAAGTGGTGGCCTTCACCTTCGTCGACGGCGTCACGCACCTGCTCACCGCCACCGAGCAGCTCTCGATGCAGCCGACGCTGGCCGCCCTGGCGCGCCGGCTCGACGCCTCGGAGTTCTTCCAGGTGTCGCGGTCGGCCATCATCCGCCTCGACGGTGTGCGCGAAGCCAAGCCGTTCGCCGACGGCACGGGCGAGATCATCCTCGCCAACGGCCAGACGATGGCGGTGGCGCGCCGGCGCTGGCGCGCGTTACTGGAAAGGCTGGAGGCGTGATTTGGAGGGCGGGGGCTCAGCGCTTGGAGGGCGGGGGCTTCAGCCCCCGCCATGGCGACGGCTAAAGCCGTCGCCCTCCAACAAGGCTACAGCCGTCGCCCTCCAACAAGGCTACAGCCGTCGCCCTCCAACAAGGCTAAAGCCGTCGCCCTCCAACATTAGCCCGGTATAATTCCCACGAATGATTTCTCGCCGCGACCTGCTCGCCCTCGCCGGCCAATTCTCCGTGATTGGCGCCATCACTAATCTCGCCGCCGAAGATCGCGCCCTCGCGCAGACGGGTGCGGCGCCAAACTGGGGCAAGGACCAGTTGATTCGCCGCTCGTTGCGGCCGCCCGACTACGAGACCCCAATTTCGCTGCTTGATTCGTTCATCACCCCGGTCGAGCATTTTTACGTCCGCTCTCACCTTCCGGTGCCGCCGTCACTCGACGCGGCCACGTGGACGTTGAAGCTGGATGGCGAAGTCACCACGCCGCTCTCCCTCTCGCTCGCCGAGATCAAGAAACTGCCGTCCACCACCTTGACGGCCACGCTCGAGTGCGCCGGCAACGGCCGTTCGTTTTTCGATCCACCGGTCGCCGGCGTGCAGTGGGAAAAGGGCGCCGTCGGCACCGCGCGATGGACCGGCGTGCGGATGTCGGAACTGCTGAAGCGCGCCGGCGCGAAGCCCGGCGCCAGGAACGTGCTGATGACCCCGGCCGATCGGCCGCTGGGGACGATGCCCGCGTTCGTGCGGCAGGTGCCCATCGCCAAGGCGATGAACGCCGACACCATCCTCGCCTACGAGATGAACGGCCAGCCGATTCCGCCGGTGCATGGCTTTCCGCTTCGCGCGATCGTGCCCGGATGGGAAGGCGCCTACAGCGTGAAGTGGCTGACCGCACTCACGGTGATCGACAAGGACTCCGACAACTTCTGGGTGGCGACGGCGTATCGCTACCCGGTGAGGCGCGTGGCGCCGGGAGCCGCCGTCGATGCGAAGGACATGGCGCCGCTCACCGGCCTCGCGGTGAAATCGCTCATCCTCCAGCCCGCGCCCGGCGCGACGATTGCGCCGGGAAAGGTCGCGGTGGCCGGGTTCGCCTGGGCCGGCGAGAACGACATCACCAGGGTCGAAGTCTCGAGTGACAGCGGCGCGACCTGGCAGCCGGCGAAGCTCGTCGGCGAGCAGGCCCGCTACACGTGGCGGCGGTTCGAGTTTGAATTCACCGCCGCCAAGCCTGGGTCGTACCTCATTCTCTCGCGCGCGACTGATTCCAAGGGACAGGTGCAGCCGGCGGTGTCGCACTGGAATCCCGCGGGCTATCTCTGGAATCAATACGACTCGGTCCGCGTGGAAGTCAAGAATGCGTAACGTCATCTTTACGGTGCTCGGTGCCATGGTGCTGGGTGCCGGCGCGTTGGTTGCACAGGCGTTGCCGGAAGGTCCTGGCGCTACCGTGCTCAAGGCGCGCTGCGTCAGCTGTCACCAGACCGACCTCGTCAGCGCGCAACGGCTATCGCTCGCCGGATGGACGCGTGAAGTGAACAAGATGGCCGGATGGGGCGCGACGATAGAAGCCGGCGAGCGCGACCCGCTCCAAGCCTACCTCGCCGCCAATTTCGGCCCGACACCTGCAGCCTCGCATGCCGCGGCACCCGGTGGAGAGGCGGTGTTCGCCCGCGCGTGCCTCGGCTGTCATGGCGCGGACCTCGTCGAGGCGCAGCGCCTGACCCGCGCCGGCTGGGTCCGCGAAGTTGAGAAGATGATGCGTTGGGGCGCGGCCGTGCCTGACGCCGACAAGGATCCGCTCGTCGATTTCCTCGCCGGCAACTACCGCCCTGGAGGGCGAGGGCTTTAGCCCTCGCCGACAGCGATGCTGCTCGGCCTCGATGCCATCGTTGCGCTATTCACGCTCCTCTGGCTCGCCTCCCTCGCCCTCAAGAACGCCAGCATCGTCGACATGTGGTGGGGGCCGGGGATTTTCCTGATCGGCCTCACCTATTTCCTGACCACCAACGGCGCGGAGCTGCGCCGCGCGCTGGTCCTCATCTGTGTCGGCCTGTGGGCGGTTCGGCTGGCGTGGCACATCGGCAGCCGCAACATCGGCCACGGCGAGGATTTCCGCTACGTGGCGTGGCGCACACAATACGGCGCGCGCTGGTGGTGGGTCAGCTACCTGAGGGTGTTCGTCCTGCAAGCGGTGATTGCCTGGATCGTGGCGTTGCCGCTGTACTTCGCGATTAGCGCGCCTGAACCCAATCGCCTGACGGCGTGGGACCTGGCTGGTTCGTTTCTCTTCACTGTGGGCTTCGGGTTCGAGGCGATCGGCGACGAACAGCTCCGCCGCTTCAAGGCCAGGCCGGAAAACAAAGGCAAGGTGATGAACACCGGCCTCTGGCGCTACACCCGTCACCCGAATTATTTCGGCGAGGCGGTGTTGTGGTGGGGCCTGGCCATCATTGCCGCTGGCACTCCTGGCGGCTACCCCGGCATCATCGGCGCGGCCCTGATCAATTTCTTCCTGGTCCGCGTCTCTGGTGTCTCGCTGCTGGAGAAGACGTTGACGACCACCAAGCCCGGTTACGCCGAGTACATCACCAGCACCTCGTCGTTCGTGCCGATGCTGCCGAAGGCCGCGAGGTGACCGACCTCGCTGGACGCTACCGCCTGCTGCGGATGATCGGTGAAGGCGGCATGGGCGTCGTGCACGAAGCCGAAGACCTGCAACTCGGGCGCCGCGTCGCCATCAAGATGATTCGCGATGCCGGCAGCGATCCGGTGGCGCGCGCACGCTTCCTGCGCGAAGCGCGCGCGGCGGCCGCGGTGTCGCATCCCAACGCGTGCCAGCTCCACGAGATTGGCGAATGCGATGGGCATCCGTTCCTGGTCATGGAGCTGCTCACCGGCGAACCGTTGTCGGCCCGCCTGCGTCGCGGACCGCTGCACCAGGACGAAGCCGTGGACACCATGCTCGCGGTGTTGCGCGCGCTCGGCGAGTTGCACGCATGCGGGTTGATCCACCGTGACTTGAAGCCGTCGAACGTCTTTCTCTCTCCCCACGGCGTGAAGCTGCTCGACTTCGGCCTGGCGCGCCGCACGCAGGCCACGGCGACCACGGACGCCACCGAGTCGGCCGTCAGCCTTCGCGGCGAACTCGCAGGAACACCGCGTTACATGGCACCGGAACAACTGACCGGCGACCCGGTGGACGGCCGTGCCGATCTCTTCGCCAGCGGCGTGGTGCTCTGCGAGATTCTGACGGGCCGCACGCCCTTTGCGGGTGATTCGGCGCTCGGCGTGTTGCAGTCGATCCTGCGGGACGAACCGGTGGGACTCGATGCCTTTCCAGCGTTGGCGCCGGTCTTGCGGCGCGCGTTGCAGAAACGCCCCGATGCGCGGTATCCCAACGCCGAAGCGATGGCCGCTGACTTGTCAGCGGCGCGAGCCGGCGGCCAGCAGGCGCACTCGGCCACGATTCGGCTCGTCGTGTTGCCATTCCGCCTGCTCCGCCAGGACGACGAAATCGGCTTCCTGGAAGGCGCGCTGCCGGAGGCGATCACGAGTTCGCTCTCAAACGTGCGCACGTTAATCGTGCGATCCCACCTCTCGGCGGCACGCCTCGGGGCGACGGCCGCGCCCGACATGGTGGGTGCCGCGCTCGACGTCAGTCACGTGCTGACCGGAACGATTCTCCGCGCCGACGCCCGGCTGCGCGTCTCGTGCCAGCTCGTGGAAGTGCCGGGAGGCCGTGTGATGTGGTCCGGCAACAAGGACATGCCGCTCGGCGACCTCTTTCAGCTGCAAGACGATATCTGCCGGCATATCGTCGACTCGCTGCCGCTCGACGGCGCGCGTCCCGATCCCCAAGACGCCGACGTGCCGGCCAGTCCGCTGGCCTACGAGCTCTACTTGCGCGCGAACCAGGTGGCGCACGCCCACGCGCACTGGCACACGGCCCGCCACCTCTATGAGCAATGCCTTGCGGAAGATCCGCACTTCGCGCCGGCCTGGGCGCGGCTCGGCCGCCTGCAGCGCCTGATCGGGAAGTATCTCGACCTCGACGCCAAGACGTACTACGACGATGCCGCGCGATCGTTCGCGCGGGCGTTCAGTCTCCATCCGGCGCTGGCGATGGCCCACCATCAGTTCGTCTATCTCGAAGTTGAGCAAGGGCATGCCGATCGCTCGATGGTCCGTCTGGCCACGCAACTGCGGGAGCGGCCCAACCAGGCGGAGCTGTTCGCGGCCCTCTGTCACGTCGCTCGCTACTGCGGACTCCTGGATGTCTCGCTCGCGGCGAATGCGCAGGCGAGTCGACTCGACGCGCACGTCCGGACCAGCGTCGTCAACACTCACTTGCTGGTGGGCGACCATCAGTCGATGCTGCAAGCTGCGCGCGGCGTCGCCGATCCACTGCAGGGCATCGCCTTGTTCGAGGTCGGCGGCGTCGACGAAGCGCGCCAGCTGTTAACGACCGAGCACGAGCGATTCGGCCAAGGCACGGTCGCCGGCCAATTCTGCACGGCTCTGCTGGCGGCATTTAGCGGCCACATCGAGGCCGCTCGCCGCGAAGCGGCGGTGCTCGCCGAGGTCAGCGCGTGGATGCCGGATGGCGAATTTCATTTCTATGTCGCGCGCCTGTTGGCGCGAAGCGGCGAGACCAACCCGGCCATCGCCGCAATGGAGCGTGCCGTTACGCATGGATTCTTCCCCGCATCGGCGTTCGAACGAGACGCGTGGCTGTCGCCCCTGCGCGATCACGCCAGCTTCAAGGCGGTCTGCGACCGGGCGCGGACCCGCCAGAACGGTGCCGTCGAGTCCTTCGACGCCGCCGGCGGCTACGGTTTGCTGGGGCTGAAGCGCGATCGATAGGAATTACAATCGTCGGTCTATGCCGAATGCTCAGGAGAAGGCCCGTACCGAACTCGACGCCTGGGTGCGCGAGCTCATGCAGTGGCATTTCAGCCCCGACACCGGCTGCCCGTTCTGGCTGGACTGGGCCAGCAAGATCTCCTGGGACCCGCGCAAGGAGATCACCTGCTACACCGATCTCGATCGGTTCGGCGAGTTCCAGGACGAGTGGCTGCGGGGCGGCCCGGTGCGCCGATGGGTGCCCAAGGGCTTCGCCGGCCAGCCGATCTACACCTTCGAAACCGGCGGCAGCACGGGCGTCCCGAAGTCGCGGATCAACATCACCGATTTCCGCACGGACTACGAGCGCTTCAGCGCCACGCTCTCCGACCAGCACTTCCCGAAGGGCGCCGATTGGCTGATGGTCGGCCCGAGCGGTCCTCGCCGCCTCCGCCTGGCCATCGAACACCTCGCGCAGTATCGCGGCGGCATCTGCTTCATGCTCGACCTCGATCCGCGGTGGGTGATCAAGCTGATCAAGATGGGCGAGATGGAGATGATGGAGCTCTACAAGCGCCACGTCATCGACCAGGCGCTGACGCTGCTGAAGGCCCACGACGGCATCAAGTGCCTCTTCACCACACCGAAGCTGCTCGAGGCGCTGTGCGAGCGGATCTCGCTGAAGAAGGCCGGCATCACCGGCGTGTTTTGCGGCGGCACCGAGATGACGCCGCAGTTTCACCGCTTCGCGGTGCAGGAACTGATGGAAGGCGCGTATTTCGCGCCGACCTACGGCAACACGCTGATGGGGCTGGCCACGCACAAGCCGGCGCTCCCGGAAGATGACTGGGCGGTGATCTACTACCCGCCGCTGCCGAAGGCGATGATCGAGGTCGTCGACCCCGACCACCCGGCGCGCCTCGTTGAGTACGGCAAGACCGGACGCGTGCGGCTGACGACGCTCTCGAAGGAGTTCTTCATGCCGCGCTTCCTCGAGCGCGACGAGGCCGAGCGCGAACCGCCGTGCGAGCTGTATCCGTGGGACGGCGTCAGGAACGTCCGGCCCTTCTCGCGATTCCAGAAGGCCGTGGTCGAAGGGGTTTACTGAATCCGGCCGGGAGGCCATCCTGGTCGGGAAGAGCCTTCCGTCGGGAGGGCGTCACTAGTCGGGAGTCGGACGATGCTGCATTTACCAATCTTGCGATGGGGCCAGCCGTATCGCAGCGTGACGCAGGTGGTGACACCGCACTTCCGCACGCGCGAGCCGTTGGTGACGATGAGCCAGGCCAACGTCGGGCTGATCAGCCGCGACTTGTTGCGCCAGGCCGACGCGCGCGCCAGGTTGCAGAAGATTCCCATCGCCGACCTCGTCGCGATGGCCGCGCAGGCGGCCGATCACTTCCTGAACGGCACGCTGCCGCTCGATCCCGAGGGCGGCAGCACCCAATCGCCGCAGCAATACGTCGAACAGGTGTCGGCGACCACTGGCATGCCGTGGAGCAACGTGCGCCGCAACATGGCGAAGGTCCACGGGGTGTTGAGCAAGGTGCAGGAAGTCCTGCTCGGGCTCACGCGCGGCATGGACCTGTCGGTGCTCGACGAGGGCATCGGGCAGACCCGCGGACAGATCGTCAGCTATTTTCCGCGCACCGACGCGCTGGGCGTGGTCCTGCCGAGCAACTCGCCTGGCGTGCATTCCTTGTGGGCGCCGGCCACGGTGCTGAAGATGCCGCTCGTGCTCAAGCCCGGAAGCGCCGAGCCGTGGACACCGCTCCGGATCATCCAGGCCTGGACCAGGGCCGGGGCCCCGGCGGAAGCGTTTGCGTACTACCCGACCGATCACGCGGGCGGCAACGAGATCCTCCTGTCCTGCGGACGCGGCATGGTGTTCGGCGACGTCGGCTCGACGAAGCGATGGAAGGCGGATCCACGGGTCGAGGTGCACGGCCCCGGCTACAGCAAGGTCGTGATCGGACCGGATGTCGCCGACGACTGGGAGAAGTATCTCGACGTGATCGTCGAATCGATCAGCAACAACGGCGGCCGATCGTGCGTCAACGCCTCGGGCGTGTGGGTCACCAAGCACGGCGACGCGATCGCCGAGGCGCTCAGCCAGCGCCTTGCCCGCGTCATCCCGCGCGCGTCCGATGACCCCGCGGCCGTGTTGGCGCCGTTCGCCGATCCCGAGGTGGCGCGGCGGATCGCGGCGATGATCGACGCCGACGGCGACGGCGTGTCGGCGCCGGTCGGCGTGGTCACCGAGTACGGCGGCACCTACCTGCTGCCGTCGATCGTGCGCTGCGATGCCGGCCACCCGCTGGCGAATCGCGAGTTCCTGTTTCCCTTTGCCAGCGTGGTGGAAGTGCCGGCGCCGGCGCTGCCGGATTGCCTGGGCCCCTCGCTGGTGGTGACGTGCATCTCGAACGACCCGGCGTTCCGCGCCCGGTTCGTCGCCTCGCCGCAGGTCGATCGCTTGAACTTCGGGCCCATCCCGACCACCCAGATCGGCTGGGATCAGCCGCACGAGGGGAACCTGTTCGAACACCTCTACGCGCGGCGCGCCATTCAAAAGCTGGCGTGAAGATCCTCTCGCTCACCGCCGGCGCCGCGTCGATGTACTGCGGTAGTTGCCTGCGCGACAACGCGCTGGCGGCCGAGCTGATGCGCCAGGGCCATGACGTGACGCTCCTGCCCTTCTACACGCCGACGCTCAGCGACGAAGCCAACGTCAGTCGCAAGGGGCGCGTGTTCTTCGGCGGCATCAGCGTGTATCTCGAGCAGCACCTGTCGCTCTTCAGGCACACGCCGCGCTTTCTCGATCGCCTGTGGGATGCGCCGGCCGTGATCACGGCCTTCACCAAGGGCTCGATCGCAGTCGATCCGAAGCAGCTGGGCGCATTGACCGTGTCCACGCTGCATGGCACCGACGGGCGCCAGCGCAAGGAGTTCGACAAGCTGCTCGAGTGGCTCAAGGACGAGCCGACGCCCGATGTGGTCAACATCCCCTACACGCTGCTGATTTCACTGGCCGCGCCGCTCAAGAAGGTCTTTGGGAAACCTATCGTCGTCACGTTGCAAGGCGAAGATCTGTTCCTCGAGGGATTACCGGAGCCGTATCGCACAGATGCGCGCAACCTGGTGCGAGCGCAAGTGGCGGACGTCGACCTGTTCGTGGCGGTGAGCGATTACTACGCCGCGTTCATGCGCGGCTATCTCGATATTCCGGCCGAGAAGATCCGCGTGGCGCGGCTGGGCGTGAACGTCAACGACCTCACGGCGCGCACGCGCACGCGGGAGGATCCCTTCACCATCGGCTACTTCGCGCGCGTCGCGCCGGAAAAAGGCCTGCACAACCTCGCCGACGCGTACCGGGTGCTTCGCTTGGAGAAGGGCATGCCGAAGTCCCGCCTGCTGGTGGCCGGCTACCTCGCCCCGGAGCATCGGCCGTACCTGGAGGGCATCACCAGGCAGCTCGCCTCGTGGGGACTGGCCGGGGAGTTCGAATACCAGGGCACGCTGGACCGCGCGGCGAAGGTGAAGTTCCTCCACGGGCTTGACGTGTTGTCGGTACCGAGCGGCTATCACGAGCCGAAGGGCTTGTACCTGCTCGAGGCGATGTCCTGCGGCGTGCCGGTCGTGCAACCGGCGCACGGCGCATTTCCGGAGTTGATCGAACGCACGGGAGGCGGCCTGCTGGCGAACTCGGAATCCGGAAGCGATATCGCCGATGCGCTGGCCGAGTTGTGGCGCGATCCCGCACGCGCGGCCGAACTGGGCCGCCGCGGCGCCGCCGGCGTGCGCGCGCAGTACACTGTGGGCCACATGGCCGAGGCCATGCTCGCCGCCTACGAGGATGCGCGTGCTCGAAGCCACTAACCTGTCGAAGTCCTACACCACCGCCGCCGGCACCCTCACGGTGTTGCGCGATGTCTCGCTCACGCTCGCGCCTGGCGACGCGGCCTGCGTGATGGGACCCTCCGGTTCCGGCAAGAGCACGCTGCTCTACGTGCTGGGGGGCCTCGAGCCGCCGACGTCGGGCACGGTTCGGCTCGACGGCCGCGATCCCTACGCGCTGTCGCCCACCGAGCTGGCGGCCTATCGCAACCGCGAGATCGGCTTCGTGTTCCAGGATCATTGCCTGCTGCCGCAGTGCACCGTGCTGGAGAACGTCCTGGTGCCGACGTTGGTCGGCGAGCGCGAAGCGGGGCTCGAGACCCGCGCCC
>JBDTMB010000202.1:0-9935 GCA_039934485.1 Vicinamibacterales bacterium | reverse complement strand
GAAATCCAGGTCTCGACCGCGGGCAACGACATCAAGTCGCGCACCGGCGGCATGGGCCTCAACCTCGTCGTCAAGCGCGGCACCAACGCGTTCCACGGCGGCGTGCGCGGCTACTTCGACAACGATGCGATGGAAGCCTCGAACATCCCCGACGAGCTCAAGGCCACCGGCGTCACTCCCGATACGGCGGATCACAACAAGCAGATCTCCGACTACGGCTTCGACATCGGCGGACCGATCCTCAAGGACAAGGCGTGGTTCTTCGGTTCCTATTCGATCCAGGACGTGCGCCTCGTGCGCCGCGCCGGCGCGCTGGTCGACCGCACCCAGCTGAAGAACCCCACGGTGAAGCTGAACTGGCAGGCGACGAAGAAGGACATGCTGAGCTTCCTCTACTTCGACGGCTTCAAGATCAAGGACGGCCGCAGCCCCGGCGTCTCGGGCATCCTCTTCGATGCGCCGACGGCGACCTATCACCAGGACAACGCCTACACCGACTTCCCGCTGCACGGGCTGTGGAAGGTGGGTGACGATCGCATCATCGGCAGCAACATGTTCCTGTCGGCGAAGTACGGCTACTACAACACCGGCTTTGTCCTCGATCCGGTGGGCGGCCTCGAGCAGCAGGCCGGCCGCAACTTCGTCACCGCCCAGTCGTACGGCTCGGTGAGCCAGAGCCTGAATGTCCGCCCGCAGAAGATGGCCAACGTTGACCTGCAGTCGTTCGTCAACCGCATGGGTGCCGGGCACGACCTCAAGGTGGGCTTCGGCTGGCGCACCACCGACGCCGTCTCCGGGACGATGTGGCCCGGCAACATGATCCTGGCCAACGAGCGCGCCGGCAACCTCCAGGCGCAGCTCTTCCGCCAGGGCTACGGCGGCAACCGCGCCAACTACGTGAACTTCTACGTCGGCGACACCATCACCAGGAACCGGATGACGGTGGACCTGGGTGTTCGCTACGATCGCCAGAACGGCGAGGCGCTGCCGAGCGAGACGGCGGCCAACGCGGCGTTCCCGACAATCCTCCCCGGCATCAAGTTCGACGGCTACAAGACGCCGTTCACGTGGAACAACATCTCGCCCCGCGCCGGCCTGACCTACGCGGTGGACGAGAACCGCAAGACGGTGGCGCGCGCCAGCTACAGCCGCTACGCGGGGCAGCTCAACACCGGCACGGTGGGCGTGCGCAACCCGAGCTCGACGGCCGGGTCGGCGACCTATCGCTGGGTGGACACCAACAGCGATCACTTCGCGCAGGCGAATGAAGTGCTGCTCGATCAGTTCATCACGGCGGCCGGCGGCTTCAACCCCGCCAACCCGACGGCGGTGACCTCGGCGAACCAGCTCGATCCCGACCTGAAGGCACCCAAGACCACCAGTGTCGTGGTGGGGGTGGATCACGAACTGATGAACAACCTCGCGGTGACGGTGAACTACAGCTACACGCGCACGTCGGATCTGTTCGGCAACTTCACCGGCACGATTACGCCGCGCGTGGGTGTCGGCCGCGGTGACTACGCGCCCGGCTCCGGCTTCACCGGCACGCTGCCCGATGGCACCGCGTTCAACGTGCCGACGTTCATCCCGAACACCGCGGCGATCACCGCCGGCGGCAACGGCTTCCTGACGACGAACGTGCCCGGTTTCCACACCGGCTACTCCGGCGTCGAGGTGTCGCTCAACAAGCGCCTCTCGAACCGCTGGATGGGCCGCATCGGCGTCTCCTTCAACGACGCCACCGAGCACTTCGACGATCCCAACGGGATGTACGACACCAACGGCAACCCGACGCCGACCGTCACCGAACCGCTCGTCAACGGCGGCCAGTTCGCGCCCCAGAGCGGCGGCAGCGGATCGGGCACCATCTACATCAACGCCAAGTGGCAGATGAACGCCAACGCGATGTACCAGGCGCCGTATGGCATCGAAGTCAGCGCCAATGTGTTCGGCCGCCAGGGCTATCCGTTCCCGATCGTGCGTTCGGGCACGGCGGCAGCGCTCGGCGCCGACTCGGGGATCACCGTGCTGCTGAGCCCCGAGATCGACGCCTTCCGTTTCCCGAGCCTGTGGAACACCGACATCCGCGTCGCGCGCCAGTTCAACATGAACGGCGCCCACCTCCGCGCCATCTTCGACGTGTTCAACATCATGAACGCGAACACCGCGCTCGTCCGCGTCAACGACATCACCTCGACCTCGTTCAACGCGCTGGCGCAGAACCTCAGCCCGCGCATCGCCCGAGTCGGCCTGGTGGTCGGCTTCTAAGCCGTTTGATGGAGGGCGAGGGCTTTAGCCCTCGCCGCTCTTGGCCGGCCCTGGACCCACATCCGGGGCCGGCCTCTTTACGTACGAGTGGGTGTACCCTTGATCCGATGGCGCTGCTTCCAGACGACGCCCACATCGGCGCGGTCACGCTCCGGGTCCGCGACCTCGATCGATCATCAGCGTTCTACCAGGAGGTGCTTGGCTTTCGCGAACTCCATCGATCCGGGCGCGTCGCTTCGCTGGGAACCGCAAACGAGCACACCCTCATTGCCCTGGAAGAGCATCCAGGCGCCGTATTTCGCCCTCGCCGATCGGCCGGCCTGTTTCACGTGGCCATCCTCACGCCCTCGCGCGCTGCGCTCGGCCGTTCACTGCGCCGGCTGGTCGATCGGGGATGGCCGCTGTCGGGGGTGGCCGACCATCTCGTCAGCGAAGCCCTCTATCTTGACGACCCCGACGGGCTCGGGCTGGAAATCTATCGCGATCGTCCGCGCGACAGCTGGCAGCGCCATGGCCCCGAGATCATCATGGGCACCGACCCGCTCGACATCGAAGAGCTGGCGCGCGAGCCCGGCGCGGAACTGCCGTGGAACGGCCTCGATGCGGGCACGGTGATCGGCCACGTGCACCTGCAAGTGCCGCACCTGGACACCGCCGAGTCGTTCTATTGTCAGGGCGGCGGCTTCACGCCGATGTTGCGGCGCTATCCCGGCGCGCTGTTCGTGGCCGCCGGCGGCTACCACCATCATGTCGGCTTGAACACGTGGGCCGGCGTCGGCGTACCGCCTCCTCCCGGGGATGCGGTGGGATTGCGGCGATTCATCGTCCAGGCCCGCGATCTGGCGCCGCGGGAGGTGGTTGACGCCGCCACCGGCGTCGTTGTTGCGTTCACGCCAACGGGAGGGAACGCGTGATTGCCGCCGCCCTTCTCGTCCTGCTCGCGTCAACGGCGCAGGTGCCGGTGTCGGTCCTCGATCCGGATGCGTCGACCTGGATCTTGAGCGGATGGGTGACGGCGCGGGCGGCAGCGGCGAGCGGCGGCCAGGCGGACGTGATGAACACCGTCAGCCGCGCGCTCGAGCGGATTGAGCGCTGGCGCGCGGACGCCGCGGGCGGGACCACCCCGCGCGACGCCATGCGCGCGCTGGAACTCCAATATGCCGACGCCACGCTGCACGCGGCCATCGACGCGGCGTTGGACGAGCGCGATGAAATGGGCGTTTACCTGATGCACGCGCGCGACCTGTCCAGGCAGTTGGACCTGCTGGGCGGGGCGGCGCGCTGGCCGCTGCCGATCGACGAAGTGGACGGCGAGTTGTGGTTTGAGGTGGACCGCTACGCTGAATCGCGTGACGCCTACACCCGCGCTGCCGAGGCCACCAACAGCCCGCGGGCCTGGATCGGCCTCGCGCGGGCGTACACGAGGCTTGGTGACAACGCCAACGCTTGCACCGCTTACCGTCGCGCGCTGCAAACGCAATTGATGCCCGACTGGCAGACGGAAGCCGAGACGATCGTCGGCTCGGCCGCCTGCTCGCCGCGATGACCTACCGTCCCGAAGTGCTCGACGAACTGGCGCGGCACGGGCTCTGCCCGCGCCCGGACACGCCGCCGGAACGGTTGCGGGAGCAGATCAACGACTTGTATCGCTTCGAGATCCGCAAGCTCCGCGATCGGTGCCGCGCCGGTGAATTCACCACGCGGGAGTTGCCCACGCGCGTGGTGGAGCTGCGCCAGCGTTATCTTCTCCTCTCGATCCCCACCGCACAGTGGACGGGCTAGGCCCCCTGGGTTTTTTGCCGTGTGCCTTTTGCCTTGTGCCATTTGCCGTCCGGTTTGCTACGCTAGCCCGTAATGGGAAGAATGACACGCATCGTCCATCCTCTCGTGCGTGAGGCTCGAGGCGCCGATCTTCGCCGGGCGACCTGGGCTGAAGCGCTGGAACGGGCCGCGACGGGCCTCAAGGCCGTGCGAGACACGCACGGCGGACAGGCCTTCGGCCTTTTCAGCTGCTCCAAGAGCACGAACGAGATGAACTTCGCGGCGCAGAAGTTTGGCCGCGTGGTGATGGGCTCGAACAACCTGGATAGCTGCAACCGTACGTGACACGCGCCTAGCGTCGCCGGTCTGGCGGCGGTATTCGGCATGGGCGGTGGGACCAGTTCCTACCGGGAGATTGAAGAGACCGACTGCATCCTGCTGTGGGGTTCGAACGCGCGGGACACGCATCCGATCTTCTTTCACCACTTGCTCAAGGGCGTGAAGCGTGGGGCGAAGCTCTATGCGATCGATCCGCGGCGGACCGCTTCCGCCCAGTGGGCCGAGGTGTGGGCCGGCCTCGATGTCGGCACCGACATCGCGCTCGCCAACACCGTGGGCCGCGAGATCATCCACGCCGGCCTGGCGAACCGGGAGTTCATCGACCACGCCACCTCGGGCTTCGAGACCTACGAGGCGATGGTGGCGCCGTGGACGCTGGAGCGCGGGGAAGCCGAGACCGGCGTTCCCGCAGCGGTGATTCGCGAGATGGCGCACACCTATGCCACGGCCAGGCGCGCGATCATCTGCTGGACGCTCGGCATCACCGAACACCACACCGCCGTGGATAACGTGCTGTCGCTGATCAACCTGTCGCTGCTCACCGGCCATGTCGGCCGGTGGGGGTCGGGACTGAACCCGTTGCGCGGCCAGAACAACGTGCAGGGCGGCGGCGACATGGGGGCGCTGCCGGATCGGCTGCCGGGGTTCCAGCATGTCGAGAACGACGAGGTCCGCAAGCCGTTCGACGAGGCGTGGGGCGTGACCATTCCGCCGAAGAAGGGCTGGCACCTCGCGCAGATGTTCGACGCGATGCAACGCCGCGAGCTGCGCGCGCTCTATGTCATCGGCGAGAACCCCGTGCAGTCCGAAGCCGATCAGCACCGCGCCACGCGCCTGCTCGAGGGCCTCGACTTCCTCGTCGTGCAGGATATCTTCCTCACCGAAACGGCGTTGCGCGCCGATGTGGTGTTCCCTGCGGCGGCCGGCGCGTTCGAGTCGGAGGGCACGGTGACCAACAGCGAGCGCCGGGTGCAACGCGTCCGCCGCACCATCGCGCCGCCGGGCGAGGCCCGCGAGGACCTGGCCATCATCATGGATCTCGCGCGCGCCCTCGGCCACGATTGGGGCATGCCCGATGCCGAGCTGGTGTGGAACGAGGTGCGATCGCTCTCGCCCATGCACGCCGGGATGAGCTACGCGCGCCTCGAACAGCACGACGGTCTTCGCTGGCCTTGCTACGACGATCAGCATCCCGGTGAACTGTTCCTGCATGGCCGCCTGTGGGAGCGTCCGGTGAAGGGGCCGCGCGCCCCGTTCTCGCTGGTCAAGCACGAACTCCCGCTCGACGAATTGAGCCTGGACTTTCCCCTGCGGCTCACCACCGGCCGACGGCTGGCCGAATACAACACCGGCGTGCAGACCGGTTCCTACGCGTCGCCGACGCGGCGCGGCGAGACCATCGACGTCTGCCCCGAAGATGCGACGAACATGGGCCTCGCCGAGGGGCAGCAGGTTCGCGTCCACTCGCGCCGCGGCGTCGTCGTCGCGCCGGTGCACATCGACCCGGCGCTGCGGCCCGGGCTGACGTTCATGACGTTCCATTTCCCGGACGATGTGGCGACCAATATGCTGACCAATGACGCCACCGATCCCAAGGTCGGCACCGCGGAGTTCAAGGCCACCGCGATCAGGATCGAGGCGTAGCCCATGGACCTCCATATCGTCGGGGCCGAACCAACCGACGAAGAACGCGCCGCGGTTGACGCGCTGCTGGGTCCTGCGGAAACCGGTTGGGAAGGTGGCGTGCGGGCGATTGGGGCCGAGGGGCGAACGGCCGCGGGTGGCCGCGCCATCAGCGGCCAACGGGATTTGCTGCTGCCGGCGTTTCACGCCGTGCAGGATCGGCTCGGCTGGATCAGCCAGGGTGCGCTCAACTACATCTGCAGGCGCTTGAGCGTGCCGCCGGCCGAGGCGTGGGGCGTGGTGACTTTTTATCACCTGCTCGCCACCGATCCGCGGCCGCGCGCCGTGGCGCATGTCTGCGACGACATCGCCTGCCGGCTGCACGGCGCGGAAGCGTTGTGCCGCGACCTCGAGGGCCGCGATGCGGTGCAGCGATCGCCGTGCCTGGGCCAATGCGAGCACGGCGCCGCCGCGTTGATCACCCACGCCGGCAAGGCACCGTTCCGCTTCGTCATTCATCCCAAAACGGCTGGCGATGTGCTCGACGCGCTCGCGCTGGCGAAGGCGCCCGCGGAGCCCAAGGTCGCCGCGTTTGGCAAGAGCCTCCTGCGTCGCATCGGTCATGCCGATCCAGAGGATCTCGAAAGCTATCGCCGGCACGGCGGTTATGTGGCGTTGAGAGACGCCATCGCGATGGGCCCCACGAAGGTGATCGCGGAAGTCTCGGCGTCGAAGCTCCTCGGCCGCGGCGGCGCGGCGTTTCCCACCGGCCGCAAGTGGGACGCGGTGGCGCGCGAACCGTCCTTTCCCCACTACGTGGTGTGCAACGCCGACGAATCGGAGCCGGGCACCTTCAAGGACCGCGTGCTCATGACCGGCGACCCGTTCGCGCTGGTCGAGGCGATGACGATCTGCGGCTTCGCCACCGGGAGCGAACGCGGATTTCTCTACATCCGCGGCGAATACCCGCTGGCGGAATCGCGCATGATCGACGCGATTGGCCAGGCGCTGGCGGCCGGGCTGCTGGGCAGCAATGTCTTTGGTGCCGGCTTCCGCTTCGACATCGAGATCCGCCGCGGCGGCGGCGCCTACATCTGCGGCGAAGAGACGGCGCTGTTCAATTCCATCGAGGGCAAGCGCGGCGAGCCGCGATCGAAGCCGCCGTATCCGGCGCAAGCCGGCCTCTTCGGCCAGCCCACCGTCGTCAACAACGTCGAAACCCTGGTCAACGTGATCGACATCGTCGTCGAGGGCGGCGCGACGTGGGCGAAGACGGGGACGGCGGGGTCCACGGGAACGCGGCTGTTCTGCCTCTCGGGCCATGTCGAGAAGCCGGGCCTGTATGAGCTGACGTGCGGCGCGACCCTGCGTGACGCGATCGCGATGGCCGGCGGCGTCGCCGGCGGCAGGAACCTTCGGGCCATTCTCCTCGGCGGCGCGGCCGGCACGTTCGTGGGGCCGGAGGCACTCGACATGCCGCTGTCGTTCGAGGGCGCGCGGGCCGCCAACGCCACGCTCGGCTCCGGCGTGATCATGGTGTTCGACGAGACGGCGGACCTGGTGGACGCGCTGGCGCGCATCGCCGAGTTCTTCCGCCACGAGTCGTGCGGACAGTGCGTGCCCTGCCGGGTCGGCACGGTACGCCAGGCGGAGATTCTCGGCCGCTGGAGGGCCGGGGCTTCAGCCCCGGCCGCAGCCTCCGCCGCTGTCGACCTTCACACCTTCAACGAGCTGGCGCAGGCGATGAAGGACGCGTCGATCTGCGGCCTGGGACAGACGGCGTCGGTGGCGATCGAATCGGCGATGGCCAACCTGCAGCTGTTTCGGAGCGCACTGTGAGCAACGATGCCATTTCGTTTCACCTGCCGCCCCCAGCCTCGAAGCTGCCGGCGCCTCCGCCGGACGTCGAGCGCGAGGGCGTGCCGCTCTCGATTGACGGGCGAAGCGTGGAAGTCCCTGAGGGTGCCACGATCCTCGATGCCTGCAAGTCGCTTGGCATCGAGATCCCCACGCTGTGTTACCTCGAGACCCTCACGCCGGTGAACGCCTGCCGCGTCTGCGTCGTCGAAGTGGAAGGCGCCCGGGTGCTCGCGCCGGCGTGCTCGCGCAAGGTCGAAGCCGGCATGAAGGTGCGCTCGCGGTCGCCGCGCGTCGACCTGTCGCGCAAGCTGGTGCTGGAGCTGCTGGCGTCCTCCGTTGACCTGTCAACCGCGCCGACGCTCGAGCCGATGCTGCGCGAGTACGGCGCCGATGCCCACCGCTTCGGCCATGTCGAAACCGTGGCCCAGCCGGTGAAAGACGACAACGATCTCTACGTCCGCGACTATTCGAAGTGCGTGCTCTGCTACAAATGCGTGGAAGCCTGCGGTACCGACGCGCAGAACACGTTTGCCATCGCGGTGGCCGGCCGCGGCTTCGACGCGCACATTTCCACCGAGCTGGACGTGCCGCTGCCGGATTCCGCCTGTGTCTATTGCGGCAACTGCATCCAGGTCTGCCCGACCGGCGCGCTGATGGCCAAGCCGGAATTCGCGTTGCGAGCGGCGGGGCAGTGGAAGCCCGAGACCCAGACCGTGACCGACACCATCTGCCCGTACTGCGGCGTGGGCTGCACGTTGAGCGTGCACGTTCAGGATGCACAGATCGTCAAGGTGATGTCGCCCCTCGACAACGAGATCACCCGGGGTAACCTGTGCGTCAAGGGGCGTTTCGGCTTCGAGTACGTCAATCGAACAGACGACACGGCATAGGGTGCTTCGGACTACGATGAGGGAATGGACGTTCCGCTCATCAAGACACCGCTGCCCGGTCCCAAAGCCCAAGCGATCATTGCCCGCGATGCGAAGGTGGTCTCGACCTCCTACACGCGCGGTTATCCGTTCGTGATGGCCCGCGGCAGCGGGGCGGTGGTCGAGGACGTGGACGGGAACCTCTTCCTCGATTGCGCCGCCGGCATTGCCGTGACCTCCACCGGGCATTCGCATCCCGACGTGGTGGCGGCGATCGTCGACCAGGCGCAGAAGTTCCTGCACATGTCGGGCACCGACTTCTACTACGAGCCGCAGGTGCTGTTGGCTGAGGCGTTCGACGAAATTGCGCCGATTGCGGGCCCGACGCGGAGCTTCTTCTCCAACTCCGGCGCCGAAGCGGTGGAAACGGCCATGAAGCTGGCCCGCTATTCGACCAGGCGGCACGGCATCATCGCGTTTCTCGGCAGCTTCCATGGCCGCACGGCCGGCGCGCTGTCGCTGACCTCGAGCCGGGCGATCCAGCGCAAGGGCTTTGGCCCGCCGATGGCCGGCGCGTATCACACGCCGTACGCGACGTGCTATCGCTGCCCGGTGGGCAAGCGCCCGGAATCCTGCGCGGCGGAATGCCTGGACTACCTGGAAGATCAGATTCTCATGAACCTCGTCTCGCCCGACGACGTGGCGGCGGTCGTCGTGGAAGCGATCCAGGGCGAGGGCGGTTACGTAGTGCCGGCGCCGCAGTTCCATCAGCGGCTGCGTGAGCTCACCACCAGGCATGGCATGCTGCTCGTCGTCGACGAGGTCCAGTCGGGCATGGGCCGCACCGGCAAGATGTTTGGCATCGAGCATTTCGGCGTCGAGCCGGACATCATTGCCGTCGCCAAGGGGGTGGCCTCGGGCCTGCCGCTGGGCGTGACCACCGCGCGCGCGGACGTGATGAGCTGGCCGCCCGGCGCTCACGCCAGCACGTTTGGCGGCAACCCGGTGTCGTGCGCGGCGGCGATGGCCACTATCAAGCTGCTCAAGGACTCGCTGATCAAGAACTCCGCGGAGGTCGGCGCCTACCTGATCGATCGTCTGCGCGAGTTGCAGCAGAAGCACCCGATCATTGGTGATGTGCGCGGCCGGGGCTTGATGATCGGCATCGAGCTGGTGCGCGATCGCCAGACCAAGGAGCGGGCGACCACCGAGCGC
>JBDTMB010000201.1:0-10037 GCA_039934485.1 Vicinamibacterales bacterium | reverse complement strand
GGGCTGGCCGTGCTCGTCATCTACGGACTGATCGCGACGGTGATCTTGCCGGTGTGGACCTTTACCGGCCATCGCGTCGGCGCGGCGCTGGAGCGCATGACGGTGCTGGTGCCCAGTCACACGGCGCGCTTCGTCAGGCAACTGCATGAAAGCGAGCGATGGAACGAGGCGCTCGGCCTCCCCATCGCCATCAACCAACCCCTGGGCGGCCTCACCCGCCGGGTGACGCGCAACCTCGAGGCCGAGGCGCGCAAGCTGGGCGGCGAACTGGCGCACATCCGCCGGCTGGTGCCTTGGCTCTCGCTCGTGCCGGTGGTGGCGTTCGTGCTGCTGACGCGGTGGCATCGCTTTCGCCGCTCGACCACTCGGGTGCTTCCGACGCCGCACCTGCGGTGGCGCGGCGACGAATTGTTACGAAACCTGAATCGCCTGCTGGCCGCCTACACGCGGGCGCTGGCCATGTCCGGCTCCATCGTCGGCGTGATCTGCTGGATCGGCCTCGCCGCCATTGGCGTACCGTATCCCGGCACCCTGGGCCTGGCGGCCAGCCTGCTCGAGACCGTGCCGCTGGCCGGCCCTCTCGTGTTCGCAGTGGTGGCCACCGCGACGTCACCGACTCACGTGGTGCCGATCCTGGTGTTCCTCGCCTCGCTGCGCGTGCTGCAGGATTACGTGATTTATCCGCGCCTGATCAGCCGCGTCCTGCACCTGCATCCGGTGGCCGTCGTGGCTGCACTCTGGGCGGGCGCGGGGCTCGGCGGCGTCGTCGGCGTGTGCCTCGCGGTGCCGATCGTGGGGGCACTCCAGGTGACGCACCGCCATTGGCGCGAGTACCGGGACATCGAGCGCCTGGTCAACCGCGCCTGAGCCGCGGATACGGCTGCCTTATAGGCCACAGATAAACACAGATACGGCTGTCGTATAAGCCACAGATAAACACAGATACGACTTATCTGCGTTCAGGTAGTGTCTTGAGTCTGGTGGGGAAAAGTGGAAATTGCGTCATCATCCAGCGCAGTTCAAACCAACTGACGCGCCCGCTTGGCGGCGGGTGACGCGATGGCAAAGGAAAGCAGGAACGGATCGAGCGGTGAAAGCGGGACGGGGACCACGAGACGACCTCTGCGATGCCGCGGGCGCGCGTGCGGACGGCAGCGGGCTCGACGACGGAGCGGCGCAGTGGGCTGGTGCCCCGCGATCAACGCCGCTGCGACGAAGTGGATGCCGCCATTCTGGGCATCAATTTGAGCGGCTGCGCGAGGAGCTCGCCGAGGACTACCGTCCCATGATCGACGCGGACACCCGCGCGCTGGTCGAGCACGCGCGCGGGCGCTTGACCAAGAAATGGCGGCTACGGTGTCCGGCCGTGGTCGAGTGCCTCGACGAAGCGGGTGACGAGCTCTTCACCTTTCTCCGCTCTGGGCCCCAGTCGTATCCGCGTTCATCTGTGGCCCAGTCCTATCCGCGTTCATCTGTGGCCCTATTCTTCTTTCCACGGATTGTTGGCGAAGACCTGCACCTCGGGCCAGAGCACGCGGCGCGGCAGGTTGAGACCGGCCATGATCGTCGCCGCGATGTCCTCGGCGTAGAGCTTGTTCGGGTTGTTGCGGCCGCTCCTTCCCATCCAGTTGGTTTGCACTTCGGACGGGCAGATGCAGACCACGCGAATGCCGTGCGGCCGCAGCTCGGCCTGCCAGCACTGGGTGATCCCGCGCACGGCCCATTTGCTGCCGGAGTAGGCGGTGCCACCCTTGGCGCCCTTCATGCCCGACGTCGACGCCAGGGTCACGATGTCGCCGGAGCCCTGCGCCTTCATCAACGGCGCGACGCGATTGGTGAGGTCCACCATGCCGAAGACGTTGGTGCCAAAGAGCTCCCGCATCTTGTTGATGTCGAGATCGCCGATCTCCGCGTTGTAGCCGAAGCCGGCGTTGTTGATGAGTACGTCGATGCCGCCCATCTCGCGCTGGCAGGTCTCGACGAGACGCGCGTTGTCGGCGTCCACGGAGACGTCGGCCTTGACGCCGTGCGCGCCCGTAGCCTTTGCCACCTCCGCGATTTGCGCGTCCTTGCGGCCGGAAAAGACGGCCTTGTGGCCGGCCTTGCGCGCCTGTGCCACGAGCGCGGCGCCGATGCCCTGGCTGCCGCCGGTGATGAGAAATCGTTGTGTCGACATGCGGCCATTATCCATGAGTTATCATGCCAGTGGGGGCCGCGCCTCCGGCCCCATGACCCTGCCAGTCTCCCATCGCGCGCTCGGCATCGACTTCGGCACCACGAACAGCGCGCTGGCCGTCGCCGACCGCTCGGGCGAGGCCCGGCTGGCGCATTTCGCCACCGCGCACGGTACGACCGATACCTTCCGCTCGATCCTCTACTTCGAACCGGGCCCGATCCGCGGCGGCCACGGCGGCGATAGCATCGTCGCCGGGCCCGAGGCGATTCGCCGCTATCGCGAAGCGATTCACAAGGGACGCTTCATCCAGTCGCTCAAGACCTACCTCGGCGACAGCAGTTTCACCGGCACGTTGATTGGCGGCCGGCGGCGATCGCTCGAGGAGCTGATCGGATTGATCCTGCAGCGGCTGCTGGCGGCGGGGACCGCGGCGCTCGGCCCGCTGCCGGCGCGCGCCGTGGTCGGGCGGCCCGTGCATTTCACGACGGCACGAAGCGAAGAAGATGACGACCTGGCGCTCGGCCGATTGCGCACCGCGCTGGGCTACGCCGGCATCACCGAACCGGTCTTCGAATACGAACCGGTGGCCGCGGCCTACGCCTACCGGCAGCGATTGCAGAAGCCGGCCACCGTGCTGATCGGCGACTTCGGCGGCGGCACCAGCGACTTCTCGATCCTCGCGCTCGAGCCGGCGATCGCCGCCGGCAGCAACGGGATCGCGATTCTTGGCAACGACGGCGTGGCCATCGCCGGCGATGCGTTCGACCGGCTCATCGTGCAACACGCGGTCGCGCCGCAGCTCGGCAAGGGGTCGGAGTATTTGTCGCCGCCCCACAAGATGTTGCCGACACCGGAGTGGGTCTACTCCAGGCTCGAGCGGTGGCATCACCTCTCGTTCCTCAAGTCAACGACGACGATCGAGATGCTCGAGCGCGTGCAGAAGACCTCCACCGCCAGGAACGCGATTGCGGCGCTGCTCCACCTGATCGATGAAGACCTCGGCTACGAGTTGCACGAAGCCGTGAACGGCGCCAAGACGGCGCTGTCGGCGACGCTCGAGACGGATCTCCATTTCGCGCTGTCGCCGGTGTCCATCGACTGGCACGGCACGCGCGACGAGTTCGAGCAATGGCTGGCCCCCGACCTGGCCGTCATCGATTCCTGCGTCGAGGGGTTACTGACGCGCGCGGGCGTCGCCGCCGCGGCGATCGACACCGTGTTTCTCACCGGCGGTTCGTCCTTCGTGCCGTCGGTCCGGCGCCTCTTCGAAGAGCGGTTCCCGAACGCGGCGATCACCGGCGGGCAGGAGTTGACCTCCGTCGCCACCGGCCTGGCGCTTCGCGCCCACAGCGGAAACGCCTGACCTCATGCCCGCACGCATCTTCCTGCTCTCACCGGCGCACTGCGGTGGCCGTCGGGCCGGCATCCTCATGCGCGAGGGCTCGGCGTTGCCGATTGCACGCCGGCTTCACGACGGCACCTTGAGCCTCGGCGACGCGTTCTCCTTCATGAGCGGATTGTATTTTCGCGGCAAGCTGGCCTACGCGCGCGCGTTCGCGCGAACGAACAGGAACACCAGCGATCCGGTGCTGGTCATCACCCCGACGCGCGGGTTGCTGCCGGCCGAGACGCCGGTTTCCCTGGACCTGCTGCAGGAGTTCGCGGCGGTGGACATCGCCACGGCTGGAGCGCAGTATCTCGATCCACTCGAGCGCGATCTGGAAGTGCTCGCGGGCCGGCTCGGGACCGATGAATGGGTCGTCCTGCTGGGCAGTGTCGCCACCGGCAAGTACGCGGACATCCTGACCAAATGGCTCGACGAGCGGGTGCGGTATCCGGTGGCATTCGCCGGCCGCGGCGACATGAGCCGCGGCGGCCTGCTGCTGAGAAGCGCGGCGGCGGCCGAGGAACTTGAATACGCGGTGCTGCGCGCCGGAGTGCGGCCGCGCGGCAAGCGGCCGCCGAAACTTACGCCGCTCTAAGGCCACAGACGAACCACGGTTAACGGTTACTGCCTGCCCCGCCACCACGCCTTCACCTCGGCCTCCACCTCCTTTGGCTTCGCGACAAACAGCCGCCGGCCGCGGGCGAGGGCCTGTTGCCGGAGCACGCGCTGGCGTTTCTGGATGCAGCCGAGGACCAGGTCGGTGGTGCGAGCGTCACCGAACCGGCCCGGGTTCTTGAGGAGGACGTCGTTCAGCATGGCGAGGTTGTGCTCCTCGCCGAGTTCCTTCTCGAGCGCTCGAAGGCTGCGGGCGCGCGACCGCGGCGCCGGATGCCGCCCCTCAAACAGGCGGACGTGGTACCAATGCTCTTTCACCCGCCGCCGCCACGTGTGAAACGCCACGGCGTCGGCATCCAGCGTCAGCGCCTCGAGCGCCGCTCGTGATTGCTTGTAGACCGACGCCAATCCCTTGCGCACCGCGGCCAGGTTACCGGCCTTCGCCACTTCGTCGGGCAGCGTCTTGCGCGCGCGCTTCAGGATCCCCACCGCATGCCTGGCAACATCGGGCGCGCTCTGTCGGGCCTGGTAGTGGCGGCTGCGCAAGCCGCGCGCCACCCGCTGCTTGATCGCGTAACTGATCACGGTGGAACACCGCCCGCGAATCGCGTCGAGGGTCTCGACCATCGCCTCCGGATCCCGCAGCCGTCCGAGTCCCTGCCCCACCGAACGCAGCTGGCTGTTCTCGGCGGCGTAATTCTCACCGAGCGCGTCCTTCAACAGCTTCAGGATCGCGCGCGCCTTCTTGATCCGCTTGCGCGCTTCATAGATAGCGCGCTCGGTGACCTCGGCGCCCTGGAGCCCGTCGATGGTGGCGTCCAGCTCCTTGCGCACCAGCCGCCGCAGATCTTTCGGGATCGAACGGCCCTTCAGCCGGTATGCCATGTCATCTCCACCTTATCGGGGCCGCTTGAGGTCCTGCCACAAGTCGCCCACCGCCGCGACCCGCGCCGCCATGGTCCGCAGCGTGAAGGTCTGCGGCCCGACTTCGCGGCGTTCGATTTCCGCCCACGTGCATGGCGCCGAGACCGGGGATGCCATCGAGCTTGCGCTCGAAGCTCCACGCCGGATCGTTGAAGCGTTCCGCCGTCAGGGTCGCGGCCATTGGCCCGAGCCACTCCGGGAGAGCCATATGCTCCAGCCATCGTGCGCGATCAATCGACTTTGGGCAACGGGGATTCCGCCGGCCCCGCGATGACATCGCCGGCGGGGCTGAAGCGCGAGCCGTGGCACGGACAGTCCCAGGTCCGCTCGGAGGGATTCCACGCCACGATGCAGCCCATGTGCGTGCAGGTGGCGGATCGCAGGGTCGTGGCGCCGCGCTCGTCGCGGTAGGCCGCTGCTTTCTTGCCATGCCGTTCGATGATCCGGCCCTCTCCGCGTTTCACGGACCGCAACGAGCGGCCGTCGGCGCCGGCGAACCGATCGCGGATGAGGTAATAAGGATAGTCGGCGTTCTCCTTCACGTAGTCCCACAGCCCTCGTCCGAGCGCGGTGCGGCCGGTGTCGAACAGTTCCGACCAGGGATTCGGCCGGCCGGCAATCGCCTCGGCCACCATCATCGCCCCCAGGGTGCCAAACGTCATCCCGTTCCCGCAGAAACCGGTGGCGTGGTACTGGTGGGCGGCGGCCTCGCCGATGTACGGCAGGCCATCCGGGGTGTGGATTACCTGGCCTGACCAGCGATGCGTCGGCGCAAACTCTGGCAGCCACGCGCGCAGCCGAGTGTCGAGTATGTCGAAGCGCGCGCCGGTATCGTCCGCCTGGCCGGTCTTGTGGTCTTCGCCGCCAAAGATCACCACGTCATGGTCGCGGTGCGGCTCGATCCGCAGGAACCGGTACGGGTCCCCGGTGTCCCACCACAGCGCGTCGGGCACCCGGCCCTTCGGCGCGCGCCCGGCTATGACGTAGCTGGTGTAGAGGGCGAGTTTGGTCTGGAACAACGTGGCGCCAGCCAGGCTTCGCACCCCCATCAGCGGATCGTGCGTGGCAATGATCAGGTCGCGGCATTTCACGGTGTGGCCGTTGACCTTGATCGACAACGGGTCGGCGCAGAACTCTTCCGCCTCGCTCTTCTCGTAGATGTGGCCGCCCGCGGCGGCAATGGCGGCCGCAAGACCCGACAAATACTTCCCAGGATTAATCCGGGCCTGGTTCGCGAAGCGAATGCCGGTGCCGCCGACGAATGGGGTCTCGGCGATGAATTCCGCGTCGAAACCCATGCCGGCCGCCAGCGCCGCTTCCGTCTTCAATTCGTGGTCTTCTTTGCGGTCGGCGCCGCGCGCATGCAGGTAGCCATCGACCCGACTGAAGTCACACGCGATCTGGTGGTCGTGAGTGATGGCCTCGATCTGGGCGATCGCGGCAAGCCCGGCATCCCAGGCCGCTTGTGCGTGCGTGTCGCCGAGGCGGCTGGCGAGCCGATGGAGACGCTCATCGGTGACCATCGTGAGGTGGGCGCTGGTGTGTCCGCTGTCCGCCTGCCCGCAACGTCCGCGCTCGAGGACGATGACCGATCGGCCCTCGGAGGCGATTAGATATGCCGCGGTCAATCCGGTGATGCCGCCACCGACGACGACGACATCGGCGTGCGCGTCGGTCTTGAGCCTGGGAAATGCCGGCGTGACCGAGGACTCGCTCCAGTACGGCGTCATGGCCTGGCTGAACGGCGCGGACGATCCTGTTCGTCTCGATTCTGGCTCTGGTCCTGCTTTGCCATTGGTAAACCTCCACTCATTTCCTTGGCAAACCCGATGCCCACGCGAGCTACGGGCGCAGCACGACCTTTTCGCAGTGGTCTTCCTTGTTGAGGAACATTTCGTACCCCCTGGCGGCGTCTGCAAGCCGCAAGCGATGCGTGATCACCATCGTCGGATCGATCTCGCCGTTCTCGATGCGGCTCAGCAACGGACGCATGTAGCGATGCACGTGACACTGCCCGCTCTTGATCGTCAGCGAGCGATTCATGATCGTGCCGAGCGGAAACGCATCCACCACGCCGGCGTAGACGCCGATAATCGCGATGGTGCCGCCATTGCGGCAGGCCATGATCGCTTCGCGCACGGCGAACGGCCGGTCGGTCTCGAGGCTCAAGGCCTGCTTGGCCCGGTCATACATGTACTCGAACCCGTGGCTGTGCGCCTCCATACCCACCGCATCGATGCAGGCGTCGGGACCGCGCCCGGCGGTCATTTCGATTAATGCGTCGCTGACGCTGTCCACCTCTTCGTAGTTCAGCGTCTCGGCGCTGCACTTGTCGCGCGCCAGGTCCAGGCGGTAGCCGAAGCGGTCGATCGCGATCACTCGCTCCGCTCCGAGCAGGAACGCGCTCTGAATCGCGAACATCCCCACCGGCCCGCAACCCCACACCGCCACGGTATCGCCGGGCTGGATGTTGCACATCTCGGCGCCCATGTATCCGGTGGGCAGGATGTCGGACAGGAACAGGGCGTGATCGTCCGACAGGTCCTTGCTGATCTTGAGCGGCCCGACGTCGGCAAACGGCACGCGGGCGAACTCGGCCTGGCCGCCGGCATAGCCGCCGGCCTGGTGCGAGTAGCCAAACGCGCCGGACGCGGCGTGCCCCATCATTTTCTCCGCGAGGGCGGCGTTGGGGTTGGAGTTTTCGCAGAGCGAAAAGTACTCGTGCCGGCAATGCCAGCACTTGCCGCAGGCGATCGTGAACGGCACCACCACCCGGTCGCCGGGCTTGAGGTTCTTCACCTCGCGGCCCACTTCCATCACCTCGCCCATGAACTCATGCCCCAGGATGTCGCCCGGCTTCATCGTCGGGATGAAGCCGTTGTACAGGTGGAGGTCTGAGCCGCAGATGGCCGTCGAGGTGACGCGCACGACGGCGTCCCGCTGGTTGAGGATCTGCGGATCCGGAACGTCCCGCACCTCGACGTGCTTCTTCCCCATCCAGCAGGTGGCCTTCATCTCGTGACCTCGCCGGTTTCGATCACTTGCTTCATGCGGCGGAGGTCATCGGCAAGACACGCGGCCATCTTGCCGCCCGTCGTCTCGCACTGCAGGTCAACCTCAATCTCGGTGCCCCGATCGGCCGGGGCGTCCCTGAGGCGGACCGAGCCGAGGTTCTGGACGTCGCTGCCGTCGCGCGAGCGCCAGGCAAGAAACTCGTTGGGCTGCTCGTCGGTGATCTCCGCATGCTCCATGAAGCGCGGCAGGTTTTCGAGATGACGCCAGGCCTGGAACAGCTGCTGACGCGGACAACTGACGGTAATGCTCTTCGTGACGTGCACCATGCAAGCCTCCTCGACCCTTCAATTGCTCACCAACTTGCAAGAATGGCTCCCGCATCCCCGCACGGTTGCGGGCGCGGGATGCGCTCAAATTGAGGAGGAGGCGACCTATTTAGTGGGACAAACGAGGCGACGGGAAGTCTGCCCCGAAGGGCAGACTATTCCGTTAACGGTGCTTGGCGTAGACGGCCGTCTTGCCGTCCTTCGTAAAGGTGATCACGTCGTAGGGTTCTGTCGAGCCCTGCTCCATGCCCGGCGATCCCTGGGGCATGCCCGGGGCGGCGATGCCGGCGATGGCGGGCTGCTCTTTCAGCATGCGCCTGACGTCCTCGGCCGGGACGTGGCCTTCGACGATGTAGTTGCCGACCTTCGCGGTGTGGCATGAGGTGCCGTCGTCCTTGAGGCCGGCCGCCTTGCTGACGGCGCGCACTTCGTCGGACGACACATCCTTGGCTTCCACCTCGAAGCCGTTCTTCTTCATGTAGTCGACCCACATCCTGCAGCAACCGCAGGACGAGGTCTTGTAGACCACCATCTTGGTCGGGGTGGCGGGCGCCTTGGTCTGGGCCGAGGTGGCGATGGCGATGCCGAGCACCGCCGCGAGGATCGTGATGGTGAGAATTCGAATGCGCATGCTTTGATGCTATCCCAACTTGCGGCACCCCTCAAGGGGTGCCCTACTTTTTCGACTGATCCGGGGCGGCCGGCTGGCTGACCATCATCGAGAGCACGAGACTGACGATGCTGACGACCAGGCCGCCGAGAAACGCGGCGCCGAAGCCGTTGACGCGAAAGCCCAGGCCGAGCGACTGTGATAATTCGCCGGTCAGCCACAACATGAACGCGTTCAGCACGAACGTGAAGAGCCCCAACGTCAGCAGGAACGCCGGCAGCGTCAGCAGGATCAGCAGCGGCTTCACCGACACGTTCAGCGCGCCGAAGACCAGCGCCACCAGGAGCAACAGCCGCGTGTCGCCGCTGAATTCCACGCCGGGCACCAGCCGGGTGGCGACATAGAGCGCCGCGGCGTTGATCAGGAGACGAATGAGCAGCATCATCTACTTGTACCGTTCGGCCAGCGTTTTCGGATTGACCGCGTTGGCCAGCGCCAGCCGGTTGTCGTGGGTGACGTAGCTGATCTGCAGGTTGTAGCCGTTCGGCGTTTGGGTGTGATAGCTCTTGAACGCCGCGGCGTGAATCTCGTCGTTGGCCCAGGTGCCGTCGGGCAGCTTGTGCTTGCTGGAGGTGTCGATCTGCGCGCGGAGGCCGCGCTTCTCGAGCTCGGCCTTCACGCCGTCGGTGTCCCACGGCGCGATCCCCACCGAGATGTGGTCGATGCCGGTCCGCCGCGCCTCGCCCTTGCCGAAGTTGGGGTCGAGCGGATTGCCGCCGCGGATGATGACGTCGCCGATGTCGCCAATCATCAGCTCGTTCTGGCTGCCCTCGTCGTAGGTGGGCTTCCACCCGAGCAGGTTCTGGTAGAAGGACGCGCTCTTCTTGTAGTTGCTCACGCCAAACGAGAAGTGGTCGAGCCACACCGTCTTCCAGCCGGTGGCCGCGAAAGGCGCCGGCTCGGACAGCACCGCGGTTGACGGCG
>JBDTMB010000200.1:0-10039 GCA_039934485.1 Vicinamibacterales bacterium | reverse complement strand
TAAAGGGGTGCCCTACGTTAAAGGGGTGCCCTACGTTAAAGGGGTGCCCTACGTTTGATGCCTGCCCGACTTGGTGTCGAAACCCCTGGGTCTCGTCAACGCACTCGGCGAGAAGGAGTCCCATGTAATCGAGGAGGAAGCGGCCGCGTTCCTCGGGCGAGATGATCCGCGCCGGCCGTCCTTCCATCAGGTCGCGCGCCTGGGCCAGGATCCAGGGGTTGCGCAGCACGCCGCGGCCGACGAAGACGCCGCTCACGCCGGAGCGCATGCGCGTGACGATGTCTTCGGGCTCGATGCAATCGCCGGAGCCGAACACGGGAATCGACACCGCCCGCGCCACCGTGCTCACCAGGTCCCAGTCGGCGCTGCCGCTGTAGCTCTGCTTCGCCGTGCGCCCGTGCACCGCGATCGCCGCCGCGCCCGCGCCCTCGACGTGCCTGGCCAGTTCCGGCGCATTCACCTCGCCGTCGTCCCACCCCTTGCGCATCTTCACGGTGACGGGAATGCTCACCGCCTGCGTCATCGCGGCGATGATCTCCGCCGCATGCGCCGGCTCGCGCATCAGGCTGCAACCGGCGTTGTGCCTGGCGATCTTGGGGACGGGGCAGCCCATGTTCACATCGACGATGTTGGCGCCCATGCTTTCGACGACGCGCGCGGCCTCGGCCATCTTCGCGGGCTCGCCGCCGAAGATCTGGATCGACACCGGCCGCTCTTCCTCGGTGTATTCCGCGTACTCGAGCGTGCGATCGATCCCGCGGACCAGGCCTTCGCTGCTCACCATCTCCGACACCACCAACCCACACCCGCCCTGGCGCTTGACGAGCCGCCGGAAGGCAGTGTCGGTCATCCCCGCCATGGGCGAGACGACGAAGGGGGAATCGAGGTTCACGTTGCCAATTTTCACAGTCAATAGGCTTTCACGTCTGAGGCGTCGACTTCAACCGAGACGGCCTGGCCGATCAAGTCCACCGAGAGGACGAGCCGCGCATGGGCGCCTTTGCGGACCAGCCGGCCCACCACGCCCTTGAGCGGGCCGTGCGTGACCTTGACCATCTCGCCTTCCTTGATCAGCGGCACCGGGTCGTAGGCCAGTTCGCTCTCGACCAGCGTCCGGATGCTTTCGATTTCCTCGTCGGGAATCGGCGACAGCAGGCCGTTGTTGCTGATGATCGTCACCACGCCGTCGCACTTGAGGATGCCCAGCCGCTCGTCGGCCACGAAGCGCGCGAAGCAGTAGCCGGGGAACAGCGGCCAGTCGATCTTCTTCTTGCGATCTTTCCAGTGGCTCCACTTGCCAATGGTCGGGAGGAAGACTTCGACGTCTTTCTTTTCCAGCTGATCGCGCACCAGCTTCTCGTGCCGGGACCTCGTCCAGATGGCAAACCAGCTTGAGTTCATCGGATCCCTGGCACCCCTAAAGGGGTGCCCTACTGGAAAGGGGTGCCCTACTGGGCCGAGGCGCGCGGCATCTTCAAGCCGATCTCGTACGCCTTCTTGATCTCGTCGTTCTTCCAGTCGATGATCGCGTCGGCGCGCAGCTTCTCGATGTACTTCACGTACTCGCCCTGGCGCTTGTCGTTGGCGATCTTGTCGGCGATGTCGGTCTTCGCGTCCTCGAAGCTCTTGAGCGTGGTGTCGCTCACGTTTTCGACCTTGAGGATCTGGTAGCCGCGCTGGGTGCGCAGCACCGGGGTGAGGGCGCCGTTCTTCAGTCCCTCGATGGCCTTCTGCAGTTCCGGCGACAGATCGGCCTTGCTCATCGGGCCGACCAGGCCGCCGTTGGCCTTCGACGGCGAGTCGGAGACCTCCGCCGCGACCCGCGCGAACGGTTCGCCGGCCACGAGCTTCTTGCGGATGGCTTCCGCCTTCGCCTTCGCGTCATCGTCCGCCGCCACGCTGAGGCCCTTGGGATCGACGGGTACCGCCACCAGCAGTTCGCGCAGCGTGATTTGCGGGGTGGTGGCAAAT
Organism: Vicinamibacterales bacterium; assembly: GCA_039934485.1. Taxonomy (GTDB): domain Bacteria; phylum Acidobacteriota; class Vicinamibacteria; order Vicinamibacterales; family UBA2999; genus 12-FULL-67-14b. The sequence goes on along the minus strand of JBDTMB010000200.1, from coordinate 8,068 downwards.
TCGTCCTTGTGCCCGTCGTAGTAGGCCTTGAGCTCGGTATCGGTGACCTGGAGCTTGGCCATGATCTCGCTCTGCTGCACGCGCGTGAAGAGCATGTTCTTCTCGAGCTGCTTGCGCAGGTCCGCCATCGTCATGCCCTCCTGCTTGAGGGCCGCCTGCAGCGCTTCGTCGCTTTCGATCTTGTTTTCCTTCTTGATGTTCTCGACGATGCCGGTGAACTGCTCGGTGGACATCGTGTAGCCCAGTTCCTTGCCGCGCTGGACCATCAACATCTCGTCCACCGCCTCCACGATGACGAGCGGGGTGATGTCGGCGAGCGCCTTCTGGAGCTCGGCGTCGCTATCGGGGCGCAGGTTGGGGTTCTTCTGCCGCAGCGCGGCGATCTGCCGCTGTTCGAGCTCGGTCTTGGTGATGATGTCCCCGTTCACCTTGACCAGGACCTGCTCGAGGATATCGGCGTTGACCGACGCCATCGCCGCCACGACCATCCCGACCACCACGAGAACTGTGAGCTGTTTCTTCATATTGCTAATCTCTAATTCTACAGCGGCGACGGCTAAAGCCATCGCCCTCCATGGGCCGGTGGAGGGCGAGGGCTTTAGCCCTCGCCTTATAGCCCTCGCCTTTCAGGCCCTGAGGTCTTCGAGCAATTCCGTCACCTTAGCTAGGACTCCGTCGGGGGCCCGAGGGTCTTCCGGGGCGGATTTGAGGATTTCGGCCTTGCTAAAGCCCGGCGTCACCTCGCCCGTCGTGGCCCGAGCAGCCCACCAGGCGGGCGGGCGGGACGGCTTCTTGGCTCGGAGGGCGGGGGCTTTAGCCCCCGCCTTTGGGCTCTCAGCCAGCTTTTGAAGAGCGGACTTCTCCTGGTTCTGGCGAGGGCTAAAGCCCTCGCCCTCCAGCTTCTGAACTCGCATATCCAGCTTCACCGTATTCGGCGGAATAAGCTGCAGCGCGCCGCCGCGCTGTTGCACCAGCGCAATGATGTGCATCGGGTCCACCTTGGTCCGGTCGCGGAACTTGAAGACCACGAGCGGGCCTTCGCGATCGATGGTCTCGATGCCCAGCTCGTCGGCGAGGACGCGGATGCGTCCGAAGTCCGCCAGGTTGAGCACCGCCGTGGGCGTCGGGCCGTAGCGATCGCGCGTTTCCTCCACGATGCGGCCGATCTCGTCTTCGGTGCGCGCATTGGCCATGCGGCGGTAGATCATCAGCCGCTGGTTCATGTCGGGCACGTAGGACTCGTCCAGGCGGAAGTCCACCTTGAGGTTGACGGTCGCGCGCAGATCGTCTTCCAGGTCTTCGCCCTTCAACTCGCGGATGGTCTCCTCGAGCAGCTTCATGTACATCTCGAAGCCCACCGCGTCGATCTGGCCGCTCTGCTCGCCGCCCAGGAGGTTGCCGGCGCCGCGGATCTCGAGGTCGAGCGCCGCCACGCGGAAGCCGCTGCCAAGATCGCTGAACTCCTTCATCGCCGCCAGCCGCTTGCGCGCCACCGGCGACAGGGATTCTTCCGGCGGAATCAGCAGGTACGCGTACGCCGCTCGATCGCTTCGGCCGACGCGGCCACGCAGTTGATACAACTGCGACAGGCCGTAGCGATCGGCGCGATTGATGATGATGGTGTTGGCATTCGGGATGTCGAGGCCGTTTTCGACGATGGTGGTGGCGAGCAGGACGTCGTAGTCGTGGGCCATGAAGCCGAGCATGGCGCGCTCGAGCGTGTCGTCCGCCATCTGGCCGTGGCCCACCACGACGCGCGCGTCGGGGACGAGGCGCTGCAGCAGGTTGGCCATCGAATAGATCGATTCAACGCGGTTGTGGACGAAAAACACCTGCCCGCCGCGCGCGATCTCGGTGCGGATGGCGCGCGCCAGCACGTTCGAATCAAACTTCACGACGTTGGTCTGGATCGCCAGCCGATCCTTGGGCGGGGTTTCGATCACCGACATGTCGCGGATGCCGACCAGCGACATGTTGAGCGTGCGCGGGATCGGTGTGGCCGTCATGGTGAGGACGTCCACCTTCTTGCGCATCTGCTTGATGCGCTCCTTGTGCGCCACGCCGAAGCGCTGCTCTTCGTCCACCACCAGCAGGCCGAGGTCCTTGAAGGTGACGTCCTTGGAGAGCAGCCGGTGGGTGCCGACGATCACGTCGAGACGTCCCGACGCCAGCGACTCCAGCGTCTCCTTGATCTCCTGGCGGGTGCGGAAGCGGCTGACCATGTCGATCTTGGCCGGGAACGCGGCAAAGCGATCGGTGAGCGTCTTCAAGTGCTGCGCGGCCAGGACGGTAGTGGGCGCGAGGAAGGCCACCTGCTTGCCTTCCATCACCGCCTTGAACGCGGCGCGCATCGCCACTTCGGTCTTTCCGTAGCCCACATCGCCGCAGAGCAGGCGGTCCATCGGCGTGGACGATTCCATGTCGCGCTTGATGTCGGCGATGGCCGTGGCCTGGTCGGGCGTGAGGTCGAATTCGAAGGCGTCCTCGAATTCCTCCTGCCAGTGGGTGTCGGGACCAAACGCGTGTCCGGGAACCGCCTTGCGCGCGGCGTAGAGCTTGAGGAGCTCTTCCGCCATGTCGCGCATCGCCTTCTTGACGCGCGTCTTGGCCTTCTCCCACGAGGCCCCGCCCAGCCGATCGAGCGGCGGCTTGGCGCCGGTCGTGAATTTCTGGATCAGGTCGAGGCGTTCGACGGGAACAAACAGCTTGGCGTCGCCGAAGTAGACCAGCTCGAGGAATTCCTGCACGACGTCGCCGTGGGCGACGGAGATCTGCTTGAGCCCGACAAACTGGCCGATGCCGTGATCGACGTGGACGATCAGGTCGCCAACCTTGAGGTCGCGAAGGTCGGAGAGGAAGGTGGCCGCGTGCGACTTCTTGCGCTTGCCGGAGGACGGCCGGCGTTCGTCCTCGAAGACGTCGGCTTCGGCGTACACCTGGAGGGCCGGTTGGAGGGCGACGGCCTCCGGTTGGAGGGCGACGGCTTCCGGTTGGAGGGCGACGGCTTTAGCCGTCGCCTGGCGAGGGCTAAAGCCCTCGCCCTCCAGAGAGCTAAAGCCCTCGCCCTCCATGAGCAGTCGAAAGCCTTTCGAGAGCCACCCTTCGGCGACGAGCACCGCGCCGTGGACGACATCGCCCGCGTCGGTGGCCATCACCGCGCGCAACTCGTAGTCGTGGAGCAGTTCCACCGTGCGCTCGGCGCGCCCGTGCGAGCCGGCGACAAACACCACGAGATCGCCGCGCTGCTGCGCCTGTTTGACGTCCTTCAGCCAGTCCGGGATGCGGCCGTGAAACGACTGGACTGGCTGCACCGCGAGCTGCAGGCTGATCCCTGATCCCTGATCCCCGATCCCGTCTTCGATCGACAGCTCTTCGATCTGGCTGGCTCCTTCAAGCGCTGACGAGATCTCACTCCATGAGATCAACAGTTCGGCTGGCGGACGAAGCAGGCGGCCGTCCGGCTTCGCGGTCCGCTCGGTGAAGGCCGACGACACCTGCTCCCACATCGACTCGACGTTCTTCTTCACCTCGTCGGGTTCGGCGACGATGATCTGCTGCGAGCGCTTGAGGTCGATGTAGTCGAAGAGTGACGAGTGGAGGGCGATGGCTTCAGCCGTCGCCTCTTCGGCCGGGGCTGAAGCCCCGGCCCTCCAGGTACTTTCGCGAACCGGCACCAAGCCAAAACGATCCAGCGTCTCCACCGAACGCTGCGTCCCCGGATCAAACCGGCGAATCGTTTCCACCGTGTCGCCGATGAACTCGATGCGCACGGGCAGCTCATCGCCGGCGGGGAAGATGTCGAGGATGCCGCCGCGGCGGCAGAACTCGCCGTGCGAGTCAACCGGATCCGCAGGTTCGTAGCCACCCGTGACCAGCGTGTTGGCCAATTGGACGGGATCGACATCGATGCCGGGCTTGAGCTCGAACGAGGCGAGGATCAGCGCCGCCGGATCCGGCACGCGCGGCAACAGCGCCGTGGCCGAGGCCACGATCACGCGCGCCTCGCCGGTGGCGAGCGCATGCAGCGCCCGCGCGCGCGCCGAGGCCACCTTCAAGTGGGGCACGAAGCCGCGATACGGATCCACCTGCGTGTGCGGGAACGGCAGCACCTGCTGCTCGGCCGCCGCGTCGGCCAGGCCTTCGAGCGCGCTGAGAAAAAACCGGGTGTCGCTGACGGCCGCGTCGATGTCCGCATCGGACGGCACGATGTGCAGCACGACACCGTCCGACAGGCTGTGCGCCGCGGCAGCCACCACCATCGCGCGTACAGGGGCCGTCGGCCCGGTAATGCGTCGGGCGGGTTGTGACAACCCGCTCTGGCTGATGACCCGGGTGAGGAGCGATCTCAGCGCGAGAGATGGTGCAGTGGACAGTCTTCTATTGTCCTACGGGTCGAGCGGATTGAAAAGCTGCAGTCCGTTGAACCGCCGGAAGTCCGCATCGGCCGAGCAAAGCGTAAGGCCATGTTCGATCGCGAGAGCAGCAAGGTGGGCGTCGGGCACCGTCTTACTGCGGGGAACTTGTCGTAGGAGCTCCGCGAGAATCGGCACGTGCCTCGTGGTTGGCGAAGGCGTCCAAACACTGTCCCACTCAAGCCATTCCTCGACGAACTGCAGGGCGAGGTCCATCTCGAGTGGATTCTTCAGGGCGGGCTGGGTCGAAACCCTGACAAACCCCACGAGCGAGTGCCAGGGCATGCCGACGCGTTCGCCGCTGTTCATCAGATCCTCGAACCAGGTGCTCACGCGCCCGAACTGGGGCAGGTCCCGATTAGTCGCGTAGACGAGAAGGTTGACGTCGAGCAACTTCATTGAACTTCTCTATGTCTTCCTGGTACATCCGCTCTTTGATCTCTGCCCAGGGCGGCATCTCGCCTCCCGCAAACGTGCGCTGGACAAATCGTTTCTTGGGTTTCGCCGGGTCGTCGTGGGCCGTAAGGCCGATGCGGAGCGCCTGATTCACGACGTCCTTGAAGCTGTTCTTCCCAGAAGCCACGGCCTTGCGGAGCAGCTGGGCCACATCCGGATCAAGCGTGAGGGTAGTGCGCATGCGCCAAGCATACGCCGGCGATGCGTTGATGTCTATTGAGGTGATGTGTTGATGTCTTGAAGAGTCAAATGCGTGTCAGTTGGAATGTCTCTGCTTGCTGTTTTTCCGAGCAATTCCTCGTATTTATCGGCTTTGATGGGGCCTGTTCCCGGGCGCTTTACCCACAGGTTGTCCTTCGTCAGTTTTTCCCCGGCCTTGATGGCCTTGATCGTCACCACGGTTGCAAACGCGAAGTCCATCGTCACTTGTTCTTCCCTGGCCGGGCCTTTGGTGCCGCCAAGTTCGAGGTGGAGGATCTTGCTGGCGGCGATCAGTTCGCGGCACCGCGCCTCGTCCATCGAGCAGACGATGTCGGGGCCGACCCGGTCCATGCGGTCGGTGAAGTGGCGCTCGAGAATCGAGGCGCCGAGGGCGATGGCGCCCAGGCAGGCGAGGTTGTCCGTGGTGTGGTCGGAGAGGCCAATCGGCGCGCGTGGAAACGCCTTGGCGAGCTCGACCATCGCGCCGAGCCGGACCAGGTGTGGCGGCGTGGGGTAGAGGTTGGTGGTGTGCATCAACGCGTAGGGCACGCGCGCCGCTTCGAGAATCTCCACCGCCTTGCCGACGCTGTCGATGGTGTTCATCCCGGTGCTGAGGATCATCGGCTTGCCGAACGCGGCGATGTGTTTCAGTAGCGGGTAGTTGTTGCACTCGCCGGAGCCGATCTTGAACGCCGGCACGTTCATTTTCCCGAGCCGATCCGCGGCCGCGCGTGAGAAGGGCGTGCTGATGAAGATCATCCCCTTCGACTCGACGTAGTCCTTGAGCCGGCGCTCGTCGTCTTCCGAGAGCGCGCAGCGTTCCATGATCTCGTAGATCGAAACGCTGGCGTTGCCCGGCACCACCCTCTTCGCGGCGCCGCTCATCTCGTCGGCGACGATGTGGGTCTGGTGCTTGACCACTTCCACGCCGGCGCGGCTGGCCGCATCCACCATCTCGCGCGCCACGGCGAGGCTGCCCTCGTGGTTGATGCCGATTTCGGCGACGACGAGTGGAACGTGGGCCGGCCCGATCTTCCGTCCGGCGATGATGATTTCTGGCGTCACTGTTTGATTCTATCGCCAGTAGGGTCTGGCACCTTAACATCGAAAACAGCGCAGTTTCTTCCACCCTGTGCACGTCGTCGCAAAACCTGCGGCCGGCGCGATCACGAGGATCGCAGGGACTGCGTCGTTTTCGATGTTAAGGTGCCAGACCCTACTGGCGAACTCTGTCGAGAATGGCGGTGGTGGAATAACCCCGGGCCAGCTCGATGCGCACCACCTTGCCGCCGCGCGCCTCGACGATGTCGCGGCCGACGATGGCGTTCTCGCCCCAGTCGGCGCCCTTGACGAGGATGTCGGGCTGCAGCGCCGAGATGATCGCGTGCGGCGTGTCTTCGTCGAAAATCACCACCGCGTCCACCGCGGCGAGCGCGGCCAGCACTTCGGCGCGTTCGTGTTCCGGATTGATCGGCCGATCCGGCGCCTTGCCGAGCGCCCGTGCTGAACGATCGGAATTGATCCCGACAATCAACACGTCGCCCATCGCCCGAGCATCACGCAGGTAGCGAGTGTGGCCAGGATGGAGAATGTCGAACACGCCGTTGGTAAAGATAATCGTCTTGCCCTGACGGCGAAGGCCAGCTACCCACTCGGTCGCTGATCCCCGGTCCCTGATCCCCGATCCCTGATCCCTGATCACTGATCCCTGAACTTGATGCCGCCGGCGAAGTGCCAGCGGTGATCGGGGCGATAAATGCCCACGTCGCGGATCTTGGATTTCACGCGGAACGTATAGAGCAAGCGGTGGTAGTCGTAGGGATAGCCGTCCGCCTTGTGGGCCGCCAAATCCAGCCGATAGGTGCCTTCGACGAGGTCGAGGTGATCGATGTCGAAGGTGACCACGGCGTCGCCGCTGATCTCGGTGGGCTGAAATTCCTCGAGGTTGGTGTTGGTGCCGTAGACGCAGACGCCGTCGGCGTTGAAGAGGCCGAGGCCGAACACAAAGTCGGTGATCGTCTCCTTGGCCTTGACGTCCATGCGGACCTGGATCGCATCGCCGCTCTGGAATACGTGTCCCGCATCGCCATCGGGGCCGGCGATCGTCACGTTGGCAATCTCGATCTCCCTCGTCCCCCAGCGGCCTTCCGCGGACTTGAAGCCGTCTTTCACGCCCTCCGCATCGTCCACAGGATTCTGCGGGGTGTTGGCAGGCTCTTCGCCAGCCTGCTCTGGAACCACTTCCTTGGCGGACGCGGCCACGCGCGCGGACTCGGCCTTGGCCAGCTCGTTCTCTTCGCTGTCTTCGACGTCGATCACGTAGGCCGCGACGACGCGCTTGGGGTCGCCTTCGCCCTTGGTGGCGCCGTGATCGAGCCACAACGCTTCGTCGCAGAACTTCTCGACGAGATCGAGCGAGTGCGTGACCAGCAGGGTGGCCTTGTTGCGGCGGCGGAACTCGGCAAACTTGTCGAGGCACTTGTGGGTGAAGCCCTGGTCGCCGACGGCCAGCACTTCGTCGACGAGCAGCACTTCGGGATCGACGTGGATGGCCACGGCAAAACCCAATCGCATGTACATGCCGGACGAATAGGTCTTCACCGGCGCGTCGATGAAGTCCTGCATCTCGGCGAACTCGACGATCTCGTCGAAGCGGTGCTGGATTTCCTTCTTGCTGAGGCCCAGCATGATGCCGTTGATGTAGACATTCTCGCGGCCGGAGATCTCCGGGTGGAAGCCGGCGCCCAGCTCAATCAACGCGGAAATCCGTCCGTCCACCTTGATGTGGCCTTCCGTGGGCCGCGTGATGCCCGCCACGCACTTGAGCAGCGTGCTCTTGCCGGAGCCGTTCCTGCCGATTACGCCGTAGGTGCAACCCTTGGGCACGGCGAACGACACGCCCTTGAGCGCTTCGAAGGTTTCGTCCGGCTTCAAATCGCCGACGAGGCTCCCGTCCAGCAACGCCGACTTGAGCGTGGCAAACTGCCGCCGCCGCGCGT
>JBDTMB010000199.1:0-10047 GCA_039934485.1 Vicinamibacterales bacterium | reverse complement strand
CGGGCGGCGCGGGCGCGGTCTTCAATCTCGTCTTCAACATCATCGACACCGAGGCCAACATCGCGCGCCGGGTCAGCGATCACCTCATGCGCGCCGTGCTCGCCGGCACGCGCCTGTCGTCGGCGTAACCACCACTCATAAAGGGAACTGCTCATGGGGACCGCACAAGCCAGCGACTATCTCGAAAACAAACTGATCGATCATCTGTTCCGGACGGCGTCCTTCACCAAGCCCACCGGGCTCTACGTCGCGCTGTTAACCGCCGCGCCGAGTGACGCCGCGGGCGGCACCGAGGTCACCGGTGGGAGTTACGCGCGGGTCAACCTGGCGCCGCTCGATGCGAATTGGAAAGCGACCCAGGGCGGCACCTCCGGCGCCAGCTCCGGGACCGGCGGCGTCACGAGCAACGCCTCGGCGATCACGTTCCCGGCGCCCACGGCGAATTGGGGCACCGTGACGCACTTCGGGATCTTCGATGCCGCGAGCGGCGGCAATTTGTTGATCTGGGATGCCCTCACCGCATCGCGCACGATCCTCAGCGGCGACCCGGCGCCGGCGTTCGCGATCGACGCCTTGACCGTCACGATCAGTTAACCGAGTCGGCCGAATGTAACGACGCATGGCTATTGCCTTCGATAATGCCCTCGCCGCGACGACCGGCAGCGGGACGTCGGCCACGCGCGCGTTTACCGTGGGGGCCGGCACCGGCCGGCTGCTCTTCGTCGGCGTGCGCGTCGATGACACCGCGAACGCCGTCTCAGGCGTGACCTACGCGGGCGTCGCCATGACGTTCGTGGGGTACGCCGACCAGGGCGCGAACGGGCGGGGCATCGGGCTCTACTGCCTCGCGAACCCGGCGAGCGGTGCGAACAACATCGTCGCGTCGTTCACGGGATCCAAGTCGTACGGCCTCGTGGCGGCGTCCTACAGCGGCGCGCAGGCCGGCAGCACCGTCGACAACTCCGGCACGAACACCACGGGGGCGGCCACCACGCTCGCGAAGGCCATCACGCCCGTCGCGGACAAATGTTGGGTGGTCGGCGTGAGCTGCCACTACAACACGCACACGTTTACGCCGAATGGTGGCACGACGATCCGCGCGGGCAACACCACCGCGACGGTTATCTTTGACACCAACGCGGCGGTCTCGCCGGCGGCCTCGACGTCGCTGGGCCTGGCGTGGACCGGATCGGAGAGCGCCGCGATGGTTGTCGCGTCGTTCACGATCGCGATCGCCACCGAGATCGTCCTGAATGGCGCGAGCAGCGTCCCGGTGAGCGCCACGGCCGCGCTCACGACGACCGCGCGTTTCACCGCCGCCGCCGCCGTGGCCCTCGCGACCGCCGCCACGCTCTCGAGCTCGGGGCCCCTCCTGGCGTCGCCGGCGATCCGGCTCGCGTCGAGCGCCGCCCTCACCGCGGCGGCCCCGTTGCGCGGCGCCGCGGAGATCCACGTCACCGCCACCGCGCAGTTCTCGATCCGCTTCGAGGCGGCGAGCAGCCTGCGCGTCGCCACCACCGCGACGATCTCGCCCTCGCCGCGCGCGACGACGGTGGCGATCACCATGGGCGGCGTGGACGTCGCCGCGCGCGTCCGGATGGCGGGCCTGTCGATTCGCGACGTCGTCAACGATGCCCCGAACACGTGCGCGATCACGCTCGACGGCGCGAGCGTGCCGCAATCGGAGCAACGCCTCCGCATCACCCTCAACGACGGCGCGGTGGTGCTCTTCGATGGCGCGGTCGAGACCGCCACGGAAAGTTACGAAGGCCGGCCCGGGCAGCGCGTGTTCCCGTGCGCCGCGCAGGACGACACGCCGCGCGCGAATCGCCGGCTCCCGCGCGGCTACTGGGAGAACGTGTCGGCGACCACGGTCGCCCAGGACCTGGTCGCGTTCGCGCCCGGCTTCACCGCGGTCCATGTGCAGGCCGGCCTGCCGGCGGTGACCGTGCTGATCGACGGGTCCGAGGGCGGGCTCAATGGCGCGCTCCGCGTGCTGGCGAAGTTGATCGGCGGGTACTTCTATTGGTCGTCCCGCGACCTGCATCTGTTCACGGATGAGACGACCGAACTCCCCGATCCGATTGACAGTACGCCCGGGCGGTTCCTGAATGACCCGCCGATCACGGTGACGCGCGACGACACCCAGATCCGGACGCGCGTCGTCGGCAAGGGCCACGCGGAGAACACGCTGAGCGAGGTGGCAATCGGGGCGACCTTGATCCCGCTCGTGGATACGTCGTTCTTCAACCCGGCCGGCGGCCAGGCGCGCACGGCCGAGCAGATCCTGGACTATACCGGCGTGCAGGTGGGTGGGCCGGGCTCGCTCGTTGGGCCTGGCGCCGCGCCGTCGAGTGCGCCGACACTGACGCTGGCCACTGGGAGCGGCGTGGAGACCGGCGCCCACAGTTACGCGCTGGTGTTCGGCACGGCGGCCGGGCGGTCGCTCCCGAGTCCGCTGGCCACCATCACCGTTGGCGGGGGCGTCACCCCGCCGACGTCGGTCGCGACGCTCTACACGTTCGCGGCCGGACAGTACACCCCGAACGGTACCGAGGGCTATTCACCAGGGGATACGGTCTTCGTCGGGGTGACGTACCTCGACGGGACGGGCGAAACGACGGCGACGCTGAGCGCATCGATCATCGCGGTGGCCCATCCGGAATTTTCGGGCTACGTGTGGGCCATCCTCCTGCCCACCTTTCCCACGTCGCCAGATTCGACCGTCACCGCCAAGCGTGTCTACGTCAACACCAACGGATCGTGGGTTGGGTATACGCAGTGGGCCGCGAACGCATCTGGGGCCCAATGGGTGAGCGATAGTGCTGGGACAGGGTCGCCGCCAGGTACCAACACGACCGCTCCGAAGAACCAGGTCACGTACACGGCCGCGCTCGGCCCCACCGGCACCACCTATCGCGAACTGTACCGCACGGCGATCGGCGGATCGCAACTCAAGCTGGCCGCCACGATCGCGAACAACACCGCCACCGGTGGTACCGACGCGCTGGCCGATGCGAGTCTCGGCGCCAACGCGCTCACCACCGACACGTCGGGCCTGACGCTGGTCAGCGGGATCGTCAATGCGGGCGCGGCTAGCGTGCCCGTGGCGAACGTCGACGCCTTCGGCACCTCGGGCTGGGCGGTCGGGAGTGGCGGGCTCGTCGTGCAGTACACCGGCGTGAGCGCCACCGCCCTCACGGGCGTCCCGGCGTCCGGCCTCGGCGCCCTCCTGGCCCCGCTGACCTACGGCACGACGCTCACCGCGGCGCCGATGTTGACCGGCGTCACCGGGCTCACGCGCGCGCTGATCAAAGGCGCGCCCGTCCACATCTGGGTCCAGGTGGACGACCTCGCCGCGCAAGCCGCCTGCATCGCCCGCGAAGGCGAGGGCGACGGCATCATCGAACACCAGATCACCGACGAGCGCCGCGGCGAGGCGTCGCTCCTCGCGCTCTGCGCCGCGGACCTCGCGCAGTTTGCGTACCCGATCGTGACGGTGCGCTATGCCTGCCGGGATCTGAAGACGAAGAGCGGCAAGCCGATCACGTTCAACCTGGCGGACCCGTTGATCAACGAAACGCTCACCATTCAGGATGTCACGATCGATCAGATCGACCTCGCGCGCGGCACTAAACCGCGCTTCACCGTGATCGCGAGCAGCCTCCGGAACTCCGTCGAGGACCTCCTCCGTCGGTTGGCCGGCACGCTCTGGGGCACCTAACCGAAAGGACCAGATGACCCCGAACATTCTCCCGTTCCTGCAAGCCGCCGATCGCGAACGGCCAGACCTGAAATCCATCAACACGGCGCAGAGCTGTTTTGCGCTGCTGCGGCTGACCCTCGCCAAGGCGGGCCCGGACTGGGGCTTTGTCGGCAAGACCGACACGATGGACGACGGGAAGTTCACGCCGCCCGACTTCCGGCCGCGCGCGATGCGACTGCAGCGGCCCGATGGCGAGCTCGAGACGGTGCAGATTGTCGGCCTGAGCATGGACGCCGCCTGGCATGGCCCCTCGCACCGGCAGATCAAGGTGATCGCCAACAGTTCGGCGAACGACGACCCGCGCCCGGAGATCCACGGCCCGGCACAACTGACGCCCTACGAGATCGATCCGCAGTGGTATCGCTGGCACAACCCGCTGATCGCGCAGTCGTTCGAGGGGGGCGATCCCGTGCCCGCGCCGCGGCCGCTCACGCTGCCAAGCTACGAGGACCTGGGCGGCGATGCCTACTGGCGCGCCGAGATTGGCGTGCCGTTGCAGGCGGACATGGCGATCAAGACGCCGCTGCATCCCGAGGGGCAAACCCTCAATGATGGATCCACGGTGTGGATCTCGCGGCCGATCTTCCGCATTCTGCACGCCTACCTGTCGGGGCAGACGCCGGACCGCCCGGCGATTATCCGGAGCGTCCGGAACGAGTGGCGCGCGGTGCTCGGCCTGCCGCCGCTCTGAACACGAAAGGATGCCTATGAAGGTGTTATGGATCACGCTCGTCGTCGCGCTCGTCGTCGGCTGCGCCGGGAAGTCGTCCCCGATTGCGGTGGCGGACGACGCCACCGTCTACACGATCCTCGCGTCCGTCCAGGCCGCCGCCGATGACCTCGTGACGCGGGGGCAGATCCCGCTGGCCACGCGCACGGCGATCGCGCCGGCGTTGCTCCACGCCTTCGAGCGCGCCGATGCCGTCAACCGGGCGCTGGCCGCGGGCACCGTGGCCCCGACGGCGTCCCTGGTGGCGGCGCTGCGCGCGCTGCAGGGCGAGTTGAGCGCCCGCCTCGCGCCGGCCCAGGGCGCCCCGCTCGTCACCGCCGTCACCCGCGCGATCACCCTCGTCCCGGGCGGCACGCCATGAGCGCGCGTCGCAGCCTCGACCCGAATCAGATCCTCGTCTGGGCGCAAGTCGGCGCGCAGATGACACAGCTCGTGGTGGCGGGGATCGGCAGCGTGCAGGCGATGATCGCGGCCAGTGGCGCCAGCGCCGCCGAGCAGCAGGCCGCGCTCGACCGGACGCACGCGCTCTACCAGGCGGCGATCGCGCACGAGCAGGCGATCGTCGACGCGGGATCGGGCGGCGCATGAGCGGTGGACTCCAGACGCTCTGGGGGCGCCAGCCCGTGTTGATCCTCGCCTTCGTCCAGGCGACGCTGGCGATGTTCGTCGGCTTCGGCCTGCGGCTCAGTGGCGATCAGGTCGCGCTCGTGATGACGTTCTCGGCGGCCTTCCTCGGCGTGATCACCGCGTCGCAAGTGACACCGGTGGCGACGCTGCCGCCGCCGATCGCGGCCGCGGTGCTGCTGCAGAAGTTTACCGACCAGGCGCCGCCCCCGTTGGCGAGCGGCTGGCTGCCCAAGGAGTGAGGATGTCGGATACGGACCTCACCGACACGCCGAAGCGCCCGCGCCGGGTGCGCCGAGAACCCGCCGGGACCGGCGGCAGTGTCGGCCCGGCCACCGACCGCCATAACGTGGCCGTCGTGGACCCGACGAAGAACGTCCTCGACCTGGTCGACAGTTCGATCGCGCGGATCGATGACATCGGGGATCTGCGAATGGTGGTCTTCACCGCCGAGATTCGACACATCCGCGAGACGATGGCGCTCCGGGCTGAGCACGCGAAGGACATCGCCGCGGCCGAGTCCGGCCGGCTGAACAGCATCCGCCAGGTGGACCGCGAAGAGGTGGCCAAGACCGCGGCCGCCGCCAACCTCGCCGTCGCCGCGCTGGCGAAACAAACCACCGACCTGGCGACGACGCTGCAGAATCAAGTGCTCACCACGGCGAACGCGGCCGAGACGCGGCGCTCCGCGGACATGGCCGAGATCGGCAAGCGCGTGTCGGCGCTCGAGCTGTCGTCGTCTGAAGGGAAAGGGAAGGTGAGCGTCTCGGATCCGCAGATGGAGAAGTTGACGCAGCTCGTGGAGACGCTCGCGCGCAGTCAAGCGACGGGCGTGGGCAAGACGGAAGGCCTGAGCCAGGGCGTCGGGCTCCTCCTCGGCGCCGTGACGCTGATCGGCGCGCTGCTCGGCATCGGCGGCCTGGTGTTCGCGTGGGTCGAGCGCCCGCAGGCGGCGGCCACCGCGCCGGCCTCCGTGATCTATGTCCCGAGCCCGGCCGGGACGTTGCTCCCGACCACCCCGCCGGCGCAGGCGCCACGGTGAACCCGTATGCATGAACCGATCTGGCTCTCCGTCGCGCGCGCCTTCGTCGGCGTCCTCGAACTGCCGGGGCCTGGGAGTAACCCGTTGATCCTGCGCTGGGCGACCGAGATCGGCGCGCCGGCGTGGTACGACTCCGACGCGAAAGCCTGGTGCGCGGTCTTCCTCAACCGCATCTTGCTCGCCGTACAACAGCCGATGGCCGGCACCGGCTACGCGCTGCTCCGCGCGGGGACGTTCGAAACCTACGGCGTGCCGCTGACGACGGCGACGCTCGGCGCCATTCTCGTCTTCGATCGCCCCGAGGGCCATCACGTCGGCTTCTATCTCGGTGAACGGGACGATGCGTACCTGGTGCTCGCCGGGAATCAGGCGAACGCCGTCTCCGTGCGCTGGATTCTCAAGAGCCGCCTGACCGCGATGCGATGGCCGGCCGACGTGGCCGTGAGCGAGACGGGCCCCATTCTGATCACCGCGCGCGACGGCGGCCCCAGTGAGGACGAAGCCTGAACACCGGCGACGCTCGTTGGCACATCAGCGCGAGTGAATCCCATTCGCACCACGGCGAGGGCTGTTCGCGCGCAACCGAACCAGCCTCACCATTCTCGCCGTGGGGGTCCGTGCGCAGCGGACCGCTGATGTCCAACGATAACAATGGCATTCTTAGGCCATAGGTATACCCACTCCCGCGCCGATCTTCCGGTGCGCGCACTGCGGCCGCGCATTCAAGAAGGGCAGCAGCGACGACGAGGCAAACGCCGAAGCGAAAAAGACCTTCGGCGTTGACCACGCCAGCGCCAGCCGCGATATGGCGATCCTCTGCGACGAGTGTTACCAGGACTTCATGGCGTGGTTCGCCGCGGGGGGAAGGGAATAACAGGGGACCACCAGGGGACACGCGCTCGATCAATTTGTAGGCCGCGTCCGGTTTTCAACTTCTGCCAACATGGCTAATCCCAATCAACGAAGTCGACGTCATCAAAGACGCGCGCACTGTGCTGGCCATCGCCGCCGTCTACGTCCAGGATGACGATCGTGCGCCCGCTTTTCGTCTGATGCAGTGCGATGCCAGCGGGCGCGATCGTGTTCAACGTCCCTTCGGGAGCCGGCTCTTCTGGCCACATTCCGCGCACGTCCCGATGGTGTTGTTCATGGGTTACTTCCAGTCATTCCAGTCGATCTGTTCCTGAGCAAAGGGATCCTTAGCTAAGGAGACGGATGTGCCCACAAGCCTAATCGGTGTCTGTGTGCTCGTGTTCGGCCTCATGCTCCTGCCGTTGCTGGTCACCGTGGCATGGCTCCTGATCGACAGCGTTCCATCTTTTGCGGATGGAACGTGGCGCGATTTGGTCAGATTTGGCCTACGTCGTTGTGGGAGGCGCCCGCCGCTCCGGTCGCACCGTCGAGGGAAATCGCGCCATTTTGTCATAGGAAAACAAGTGGAGCGGGAGACGGGGATCGAACCCGCGACCAACAGCTTGGGAAGCTACGCCGCCCGCTGTTTTCTGGCGCGTTTCTTCACGGTTCCATCTTTCGTTCCATCTTCCATCGCGTTCACGGCCGATCTGGCCGTCTCGCTGACGGCCGCTTCGGCGTACCGCTGCGTGGTCTTGAGATCCGCGTGTAACCCGAGTTCGGCCACCGCGCGCAAGTCCTTCGTGCGTCGATAGGCCTCCGTCAAGAACGCATGGCGCAGATCGTAGGGCCGTAAGTTGTCCGGCGCCGGCCACGGGCCGCGGTGTGTCGCGGCCCAGGCGTCCCGCGCCTTCGTCACCGCGATCCGGAAGGTGTGGTGCATCGACGACGACGAAAACGATCCGTGCGCGTGCTGGCGAAAGAACGCCGTGAGCGCGGCCACGCCGGCGGAGGTGAGCGGCAGCGTCTTCGCGGCGGTCCCGGCGCCCTTGCGTCTGGGGCGGATGAAGATCGTCTTCGCCCGGGCGTTGAAGTCGCGCGGCTGGAGGCGACGCAGTTGCGCGTGGGGGAGTCCCGTCGTGGCGATCACCCGCAGGCGCAGTTTCGTGAGGCTCACCACGGCAGGCCCCTTCTTGCGCCGCATCGTGTCCGGCACGTGGGCGAGGATGGCCGCCACGAGGGCCGGCGTCACGCCCCTCGGCTCGTCGCGGCGTTCGGCGGCTCTCGGCACGTCCCGCACCGGGTTCGCGCCGGAGCGGCCGCCCAGGGCCGTGAAGACGTTACTCAGCTCCTGGCGGCGGTGATTGCGACTACTGGCACTCACCCGCGCGGCCTCCCACGCAGCGAGCTGGCCCCGGATCGCCAGGGCGGTGATCGCGGAGCGCGGCTGGTCGCCGAAGCCGGCGGTGACCCAGTGACCGAGATCGTTCTGGGCGTTTCGATAGCGCGGTGTTTTCGCCGGGAGCGTCGTCAGGAACTCCGCGATGTCGTCCGCGAGCGTCCGGTCCTGGGTCGCCGGGTGGGTGAGTTCCGTGCGCCAGGCGCGCCGACGTTTGCTGAGCGTGTCGAGCGTCGTGTTGAGCGGCCAGCGTTCCTCGAGTTGTTTCCCGTCGTGCTTCAGGCAGATCGAAAAGGCGGCGCCGTCTTTGTAGACCCCGGTGAGCACACGGATGCGCTGGCCTCGGCGTGGCATTAGCCGGTGACCCCAACGCGTTGCAACGCGTTGCTTCCTGATCCCTGATCCCTGATCCCTGAATGCTCAGTCATCAGCGGTCCAACGTCTTCAACGTGGCTTCGTCCTGTCGCGTCAACGCGGACTGTCGGAGCGCGTCAATGTCCGCGGCGCCGCGAGCGTTCCACACCTGCCGGAGGATCGCCTTGAGATCGTCGAGCGCGTCGGCATGTCGGCGGAGTTCCTCGTTCACTATCTCCTCGACCGTTTCGCTCATCAGGTGGGCAATGCGCAGCGCTACGGCGTCGAAGTCGATCGGCTCAGGCTTAAGGCGGACATACTCTCGTCGCGGAAGGACGACGCTACCAGCGCAGGTGCACGACTTCTCTGCGCCGCCGGCGAACAGTCGGAGCAACGGCGATCCGCATCCCCAACAGACCAGCGCCTCCGGATCGATCGGGTCAGGCATCAGCCTTGGTCCAAGCTGCGGAGGTCGTTCGAGATGTTCGCTTGAATCAAGTCATTGAGATGGCGGATGGTCGGTTGCAGCTTTTCCATGTCCGCGGCGCCGCGGGCGTTCCAGACCTGACGGAGTGCGGCCTCAATGTGATCGGCGTTCACCACGCGGTAGGCTTCCGCGTCCGGCATGAGCATCACCGCCACCTTGAACGCGAGCTGCGCGAAGTCGATCGGCTCAGGCATCAGCGGTCCAACTTTCTTAGTTCTGTCGTGAGGCTATCGACCGGGGCCTCGCCATGCAGCGCCGCTTCGATCGCCACTTCAACCTTCGCGATGTCCGCGGCGCCGCGGGCGTTCCAGACCTGACGAAGAAGGGCGATCAAGTGATCGCGGCTGTCAGCACTCAACTCGGCGCCGACGGCATCCTGCCCGGTGTGTTCGACCGGGAACATTCGGCGCGCGAGCTGCTCGAAGTCGATCGGCTCAGGCATCACGCAGACTTCTTCAGTGGCGCGATCGCCGAGACATCGACAGCCCGTAGCGCCCGCCACAGGTCATAGTCGGCCTGCAGCCCCATCCAGAAGCCGGCGTCCATTCCCGTCAAGGCGGCCAGGCGCAGCGCCGTATGAGCCGTGACCCCGCGGCGGCCGCGCACCAACCCGTTCAGGCGCTGAAACGGGACGCCGAGACGCTGCGCGGCGTCCGCTTGCGTGATGCCCAGGGGCTTCAAGAACTCCTCGAGCAGCATCTCGCCGGGATGCGTGGGCGAACGATGCGTCGGCAGTCGCCGCTTTCCGCTAGCCGTGCGGGTGGTAGTCTTCGCAGCGGACCTCATAGGCGTT
>JBDTMB010000198.1:0-10113 GCA_039934485.1 Vicinamibacterales bacterium | reverse complement strand
TGCAGCGCCTCGACGGCCCGGTGCGCGGCAACGGCCAGATCATCCAGGAACTCGAGGCCATCTTCCGCGGCGCGGGCTGGAACGTCATCAAGTGCATCTGGGGTTCGGAGTGGGATGCGCTGCTGCAGAAGGATCACGACGGCCTGCTCGTCAGGCGCATGGGCGAAGTCGTCGACGGCGAATACCAGAAATACGCCGTTGAGTCCGGCGCCTACGTGCGCAAGCACTTCTGGGGCACCGACCCGCGGCTGCTCGAGATGGTCAAGCACCTCTCCGACGAGCAGCTCAAGAAGCTCACCCTCGGCGGCCACGATCCGGAGAAGGTGTTCAACGCCTTCAAGCGCGCCACCGAAACCAAGGGCGTGCCCACGCTGGTCCTCGCCCGCACCATCAAGGGCTACGGCGTCGGCGAATCGGGTGAGGGCAAGAACGTCACCCACCAGCAGAAGAAGCTGAACGACGAAGAAGTGAAGGCGTTCCGCACGCGCTTCGGCATCCCGATCTCGGATGACGAAGTGGCGCAGGCGCCGTTCTATCGTCCGGCCGACGATAGCGTCGAGATGAAGTACATCCAGGAGCGCCGCGTCGCGCTGCACGGCTCGGTGCCCAAGCGCCACGTCCGCAACGACGCCGTGACGGTGGACCTCACCGAGACCTTCGACGAGTTCCACAAGGGCACCGAGAGCCGCACCGCGTCGACGACGATGGTGTTCGTGAAGATGTTGTCGAAGCTGCTCAAGGACGAGCAGATCGGCAAGTTCGTGGTGCCGATCGTGCCCGACGAAGCGCGCACCTTCGGCATGGAAGCGCTGTTCCGCCAGGTCGGCATCTACGCCCACAGCGGCCAGCTCTACGAGCCGGTGGACCGCGACACGCTGCTCTATTACAAGGAAGTGCCGGACGGCCAGATCCTCGAAGAGGGCATCAACGAGGCCGGCTCGATGTCGTCGTTCATCGCCGCCGGCACCGCCTACGCCACGCACGGCATCAACATGATCCCGTTCTTCATCTTCTATTCGATGTTCGGCTTCCAGCGGGTGGGCGACCTGATCTGGGCCGGCGCCGACATGCGGATGAAGGGCTTCGTGGTCGGCGGCACCTCGGGCCGCACCACGCTCAACGGCGAAGGCCTGCAGCACGAAGACGGCCAGAGCCACGTGCTGGCGCTGCCGGTGCCCAACTGCCAGTCCTACGACCCCGCGTTTGCCTACGAGCTGGCGGTGATCATCGAAGACGGCATCAAGCGGATGTATGCCGACAAGGAAGACATCTTCTACTACCTCACGGTGATGAACGAGCAGTACCAGCATCCGCCGATGCCGGCGGATGCGCGGGACGGCATTCTCAAGGGCATGTATGTCTGCAAGCCGACGGGCACGCCCAAGGCCAAGCTCCGCGCGCAGCTGTTCGGCAGCGGCACCATCCTCACCGAGACGCTCAAGGCGCAGCAGATCCTCGAAGCGAAGTACGGCGTCGGCGCCGACGTGTGGAGCGTGACGAGCTACGTCAACCTGCACCGCGACGGTCACGCCTGCGAGCGCTGGAACCGGCTGCATCCGGCGGAGAAGCCGCGCCTGCCGTACGTGACGCAGGTCACCAAGGACGCGCCCGGCGTGTTCGTGGCGGCCTCGGACTACCTCAAGGTGCTGCCTGATTCGATCGACAAGTGGCTGCCGCGAGAGCTGCATGCACTCGGCACCGACGGCTTCGGCCGCAGCGACTCGCGCGCGGCGCTGCGCAACTTCTTCGAAGTCGACTCCCGCTTCATCGTCGTCGCCACGCTCTACGCGTTGATGAAGGAGAAGCAGGTGGACGCCAAGCTGGTCGCCCAGGCGATCAAGGACCTTGGCATCGATACCGAAAAATCCAATCCGGCCATTAGCTAAGGCAAAAGGCAAAAGGCAGAAGGCAGAATGGCTGAATTCATACTTCCGAACCTGGGCGACGGTGTGGCCCAGGGCGATGTGCTGAAAGTGCTGGTCAAGGTCGGCGACACCATCAAGATCGACCAACCGGTAGTGGAACTGGAAACCGACAAGGCGACGATTGAGGTGCCGTCGGATGTCGCCGGACTCGTGAAAGAGATCCGCGTCAAGGCCGGCGACAAGATCAAGCCTGGCCAGGCGGTGCTCGTGATGGAAAACGGATCAGGCGCCGTTGCCGCGGCTGCTGCCGCTCCGGCTGCGCCGCCGCCGATGCCTGCTGCCGCGCCGGACGTTCCGGCCGAAGAGCCGCCGGCACCCGCAGCGCCCGAACGCCCTCGCGCGTCGGTGGTTGATATCGCGGCTGGGAGGCCGCAACCGGCGGCACCGCAGGCCGCTCCTCTTCCGCCGGCGACCGCCCAGACTTCCGCACCGGCAGCGCCCTCGGTGCGCCGTCTCGCCCGTGAAATCGGCGTGGATGTGAGCCAGGTCACCGGCACGGGACCGGGCGGACGCATCACGCAGGATGACATCAAGGAATTCGCCAAGCGCGTGATGCACAGCCTGGGCTCGGGTGGCCAGGCGGCGTCGGTGCGGCCGGTCGGTTCCGGCCCGGCGTTGCCGGACTTCGCGAAGTACGGCGAGGTCGAGCGCAAGCCGATGACGGGGATCCGCCGCAAGACCGCGGAGCACCTGAGCCACGCGTGGAACACGATTCCCCACGTCACCCAGTTCGACAAGGCCGACATCACCGGCCTCGAACAGGTCCGCAAGAAATATCGCGCCGAGGTGGAGAAGGCGGGCGGCAACCTCACCGTCACGGCCGTCGCCGCCAAGGTCATCGCCAGCGCGCTCAAGGCGTTCCCGCAATTCAACGCCTCGGTCGACGCGGCGGGGGAAGCGATCGTCTACAAGAAGTACATCAACGTCGGCATCGCGGTGGATACCGAGAACGGCCTGCTGGTGCCGGTGATTCGCAATGCCGACCGCAAGAACCTGATGGAATTGTCGGTGGAGATTCAACAGCTGGCCGAGAAGGCCAAGGCCCGCAAGCTGACGCTCGACGACATGTCGGGCGGCTCGATGTCAATCTCGAACCTCGGCGGCATCGGCGGCACCTCGTTCACGCCGATCATCAACTGGCCTGAGGTGGCGATTCTCGGCATCTCGCGCGGCGTGTTCGAACCGGTCTGGAACGGCACCGCCTTCGAGCCGCGACAGATGCTGCCGCTGTCGCTCAGCTACGACCATCGCCTGATCGACGGCGCTGACGCGATTCGCTTCCTGCGCTGGGTCGCCGAAGCGCTGGAACAACCGTTCACTCTTGCCTTAAGGGGATGATCCATTTGGTGATTTGGAGATTTGGCGATCTCGTGATTTGACGGGCGCCAAATCACCAAAATCACCAAATCGCGAAATCGCGAAATTGCCAGATCCCAAATCACCAGATCACCACATCGCGAAATCACCAAATTCAGATATGCCCACACACGTAGCAGTAATTGGCGGTGGCCCCGGAGGCTACACCGCCGCGTTCTACGCGGCCGACCTCGGCATGCAGGTCACGCTGATCGACAACGAGAAGAATCCCGGCGGCGTGTGCCTGTACCGCGGGTGTATTCCGTCCAAGGCGCTGTTGCACGTCGCCAAGGTGCTGGACGAATCGAAGCATGCCGCCAACTGGGGCATCGAGTTCGGCGCGCCGAAGATCGATGTCAACAAGCTCCGCGCCTACAAGAACAGCGTCGTCGAAAAGCTGACGAGCGGCACCGGCCAGGTTGCCAGGATGCGCAAGGTCAACTACATCCAGGGCCGCGCCTCGATTGTCGATGCGAAGACCCTGAAGGTAGCGAAGACCGGTGGCGGTGAAGAGACGATCAGTGTCGACTACACCATCCTCGCGCTCGGGTCGCTGCCCACCAGGATCCCGTCGTTGTCGATCGAGTCGCCCCGCGTGATCGATTCCACCGGGGCGCTCGATCTGCCGGACATCCCCAAGACGATGCTGGTCATCGGCGGCGGCTACATCGGCCTCGAGTTGGGCTCGGTCTATGCCGCGCTCGGGACCAAAGTCTCGGTCGTGGAAATGACGCCGGGCCTGCTGCCGGGAGCCGACCGCGACCTGGTCAGGTTCCTCGCCCAGCGCGTCGAGAAGACGTTCGACAAGGTGATGCTGGCGACCAGGGTCACGTCGATGAAGGCCGATGACCAGCAGGTGACCGTCTCCTTCGAAGGCGAGGGCGCGCCGCAGCAAGCGACCTACGACTACGTGCTGGTGTCGATCGGCCGGCGTCCCAACGCGAAGATCGACGGGCTCGACAGGACCCGCGTGAAAGTGGACGCGAAGGGCTTCATCGAAACCGACCTGCAGCGCCGGACGGCGGAGCCCACCATCTTCGCGATCGGCGACGTCGCCGGCGAGCCGATGCTGGCGCACAAGGCGTTCCACGAAGCCCGCGTGGCGGTTGAAGTGATCGCGGGCCACAAGGCCGTGTACGAGCCCGCGGCGATCCCGGCGGTGGTCTTCACCGATCCCGAAATTGCGTGGGCCGGCCTGACCGAGGCGGACGCGGAGAAGCAGGGCATTACCGTCGAAGTGGTGCGCTTCCCGTGGCCGGCGTCCGGCCGCGCCATCGCGATCGATCGCGTCGACGGCATGACCAAGATGCTGATCGATCCCGCCACTGAACGGATCCTGGGCGTCGGAATCGTCGGCTCAGGCGCCGGGGAGTTGATCGCCGAAGGCACGCTGGCGATCGAGATGGGCGCCACCGCCACCGACGTCAAGATGACGATCCACGCGCACCCGACCCTGTCGGAGACGGTGATGGAAGCCGCCGAGATGTTCTTCGGGCAGGCCACGCACGTCTACAAACCCAAGAAGAAGTAGGGCACCCCTTCAGGGGTGCCTGAGCAATGCGACCGAGTGATCTATCCAGTGATGGGTTGCTGGGTGCTGCGTGTCCAGCGCAGCGTCGCGATCCCGCCAAGGACCATCACCAGATGCGGCAGCCAGGGACCGAACCCGCCATTTAGTGGATACATCAGCGCGAAGAACGCCACGGCCGTCACGATCGCGACTAGCGAGACAGGGATTGCGGCGATCCACTTTCGCCTGACCACGCTCAGCATTGTCCAGCGCACCCACACGAAGAGAATCGGAGCGGCGACAACTGACAAGCGTAGGTTGAGTTCTTGAGTTCGGCGCGCGTTGGTCATCATTCGCGGAACGCCTTTGGGACTGGACCAGATTTCACTAAGTGACAGTTCGTGAATTCCCCGCGATAGTTGGACAGACCTTCCGGAACTCGCACTCGCCATCCGGTTGCGGAACTGCTGGTTCGCGTACGGACTGCCCCAGCCAATTCCAACCAACGTCGCGAGCATCCCCAGCAGGGCGAGCTGCGCCGTGGCGCGCCGCGCCAGATGACCGGAGAAAGGAGCGTGGCGGCGGAGAACATCGACGCCGGGCATCATGGCTGGCGCTAAGGTGAGGACTATCTGGCCGGGCAGCAAGTTGAGCAACGCAATCAGCGGCAACGGCTGAGCCCCGTTCCATGAGTGGATCAGGTCGTACACGAACGACGCGATCAGCGGGACGGTGAGCGCGAACGCGAGCACGCCGACGCGGGTCGCGACGCGAATGACAAGCGACGCCGGCGGCGGCGACAGGAGGATGCGAGGGCTGAGCGCGACCAGGGTCGAAAGGAAGGCGGCCAAGCCGCGCATAGAGACCAAGGAGCGATGAGATGGCTTGGCGTCGAGCCACTCGCGCTGCCAGTCCGCGACGAGCGGCTCGAACACGGTTGTGAGCGTGCCTTCATCGAACCAGAGCGATGCGAAGGCGAGGAGTCGAGTTCCTGGCATTCTCAGCCTTCCTGTGGGAGTGGTTCGTTGAGGAACGCGTGTTCCGCCGCTTTCCAGGCGCCGAGAATCCGCAGCGCGTGACCAGTGGGGCGATAGAGCCGGCGGGGCAGTCCGATGGCACCATCGGGAAGAGGCTCTTGCCGCGACTCGAGGTAACCCTTCTCGCTCATCCGCCCGAGCGTGACGTACACCGTTCCTCGCTTCAGTCGCCCATTGGAGTGCACCACCAGTTGCAGTCCAAACAATTCGCCATGGGCTGAGAGCAGCTCGACGATCAGCCGTTCGACGCGGGAGAAGCTCGGTAGATCACTCATTTGTGGGCCTATTATCGATCTTACATTCAGTAAGTCAAGGCGTGATTATCGATGCTATAATCGTAAAGCGATGAGGTGATCGATGGCCACGGTAACCGTTTCTTCGAAGTATCAGATCGTGATCCCCCAGGAAATCCGCGAGGCGCTTGATATCAAGCCCGGTCAAAAGCTGTCCTTCCTTCGCGACGGGCCAAGCGTGCGATTGATTCGCGTGCCGAGGATCGAGGACATGAAGGGCATGTTCCCCGGCATCGATACCGACGTGCCGAGAGACGACGACCGCGTATGAACGTCGTCGATTCGAGCGGATGGCTGGAGTACCTCGGGCGGGGCGAGAATGCCAACGCGTTTGAAGAACCTCTACACCAGGTTCGCCAGCTGCTGGTGCCTACGATCGTAGTCACCGAAGTGCGCCGCCGGCTATTGCAGCAAGGTGCCGACCGGCACCTGGTCGACCAGGCGATCGGAGGCATGCGACAGGCCCGCATCGTGCCGCTTGACTTCGATCTGGCGGTCAATGCGGCGACGATTGGGACGGCGCTCAAGCTGCCGTTGGCCGACAGCATCATCCTGGCTACCGCCAGAAGCTTCGGCGCGATCTTGTGGACCCAGGACGCCGACTTCGAAGGCCTTGAGGGCGTGAGGTACTATGCTGCGAAGGCCAAAAAGAAGAACAAAACAGGAGACTAGGCTAGGCGATCAGCCTATTGCCTCGGCGACGATGGAGGTGTCGAAGAGCGTGCCGGTGGTTCTGTTGATCAAGGCCGGCACCGAAACGCGCAGGGAGGTAGACGAAGCAGCGGCGGCCGGCACGGTGGCGGTAATGGCATCGCGTGGCGATCCGATGGTGATTACTTAAGGCGTCGCATACTGGCGAAGTAGGTCGCTGGTCGGCCCAGTCTAGCCCTTCGCGAGCGCTGCTTGCGCCGCGTCGGCTTGCTCGTGCGCGTGATAGGAGCTGCGGACGAGCGGGCCCGCCTCGACGTGGACGAAGCCCAGTCCCATCGCGATCCGCTTCAAGTCGCGGAACTCGTCGGGGTGGTAGTAGCGGGTCATCACCGCGTGATCGTTCGACGGGCGCAGGTACTGGCCCAGCGTCAGGATCGAGACGCCGACGTCGCGCAGGTCCTTGAAGACTTGGACCACTTCGTCCTTCTCTTCACCGAGGCCCATCATCATCCCGGTCTTCGTCGGAATGTCCGGCGCATACTTGCGCGCGCGGTCGAGCAGTTCGAGCGTGCGCGAATACTTGCCGCCCGAACGCACGGCGCGATAGAGCCGCGGCACCGTCTCGGTGTTGTGATTGAGGATGTCGGGCCGGGCATCGAGCACGGTCTGGAGCGGAGCAGCCTCGCCCTTGAAATCGGGGATGAGCACTTCCACCCGGCATTCGGGCCGGCGACGCTTGATGTCGCGGATGGTCTCGGCGAAAATCCCCGCGCCGCCATCCGCCTGGTCGTCCCGATCGACCGACGTGATCACGGCGTACTTCAGCGCCATCTTCTCGACCGCTTCGCCGACGCGGCGCGGCTCGTCGATGTCGAGCGTTGCCGGCCGGCCGTGCGCCACCGCGCAATACGTGCAGGCACGCGTGCAGACGTCGCCGAGGATCATGAAGGTGGCCGTGCCGTGGTGCCAGCACTCACCGATGTTGGGGCAGTGGGCGTCCTCGCACACCGTGTTGAGCTTGAGCTCGCGCATGATCCCGCGCAGCCGGAGGTAGTTCTCCGACCCCGGCGCGCGGACCTTCAGCCAATCGGGCTTCGGCTCACGCCTGCCCACCGTAGCCTCGGCGGAGGTGGGCTTGATAAAGGTCAGGGGGGCTTCGATCACGCTGTTTCCAGTCTAGCTGAATTTGGCTGCCTCGTTCTTGAGGGTTTTTGAGGGATTCATGACGGCACGGCGCCTGCAGACCTCCGGAAGAACCCTCTGAACTGGAAGTCGGTCGATCAGCTACTGGACTGTTCGAGCTCAGTCGGCGCAAACTACCGTGGTGCATGCCGTGGCCGTTCGCGCGCGGAGTTTATTGCCAAGCTCGGCGTCGCCGTCGAGGAGATTGACGAATCCGTGTACTGGCTTGAATTCCTGCTCAAAGCGGGCGCCGCGACAGCAGAAGGCGTTGCCCCTCACATCGACGAAGCGCAGCAACTGCGAGCGATCCTCGCGAAATCATACGGAACCGCCAAGGCGAACCACGAACGCGATAAGGCCAAACCCAGAAAATCGCAAATCACTAAATCGCTAAATCGCTAAATCCCTAAATCCCAAATCACCAGATCGCCAACTCACCAAATCACCAAATGACGCCATTACAGATCACCTGGTTAGGCCACTCGTCATTCCGTCTCAGAACTCCGGGAGGCAAGGAGATTCTCTTCGACCCCTGGTACACCGGAAACCCGTCGTTCGTTGACGGCACGCGGCCGAAGGAGGCGGATTTGATCCTGGTGTCGCATGGACATAGCGACCACATCACGGACGCGGCGGCAATGGCCAAGTCCACCGGCGCCACGGTTGTCGGATGTTGGGAAGTGACGTCGTGGCTCGGTGCAAAGGGCGTGCAGCACCTCGAGCCGATGAACATCGGCGGGACCATCACCGCCAAGGGCCTGCGCATCACGATGACCGACGCGCGGCACAGCAGCAGCTTCGACGACAACGGCATCGTCTATCTCGGCAACCCGGCGGGCTTTGTCGTCACGCTGGAAAACGGCCAGGCCATCTACTTCGCCGGCGACACCTCGCTCTTCGGCGACATGAAGTTGATCGGCGAACTTTACAAGCCCGACATCGCGTTCCTGCCGATCGGCGATCGGTTCACGATGGGGCCCGACACCGCGGCGATGGCCGCGAAGTGGTTGGGCGTCAAGCAGGTGGTGCCGATGCACCATTCGACCTTCCCGCTGCTGACCGGGACGCCCGATCAACTCGAGCAGCAGCTGGCCGGATCGGGAATCGAGGTCCTGAAGCTGAAGCCGGGGGAAACGGCGGAATAACGAATAACGAATAACGAATAACGAATAACGAATATTGGTTATTGGTTATTGCGTATTCGTCATCGATGATTCCTTATTTCCTGAGTCCCCCGACGAGGTAGTTCGCAAACGCCTCGCCGATCTGGTCCGAGGTCATTGGGCCATCGGGCGCGTACCACTTCGAGATCCAGTTCACGGCGCCCATGATCGCAAACTCGATCATCTTGGGATCGCCGGGCGCGAAGACGCCCTGGTCCATGCCGTCCTGGATGATCGCCCGGATGCCATGGTCGAACTGGTCGCGCTTGGCGATGACGCGCTTGAAGAGCGGCGGCGACAGCGCTTCCGGATCGAGCGTCAGCGCGGTCCCGTGCAGTTCGTCAAGGATCAAGTGCACGAACGCCAGCACCAGCCGCCGCAACTTGGCGTCCGGCGCGGACGGTTCGGCCAGCACCTCGCTCATCAGCGCCAGCAGCAGGTCGAGCGAATACTCGTGGCAGGCGTAGAGAATCTCTTCCTTGTTCTTGAAGTAATAGTAGAGATTGCCCTTCGTCATCTCCAGCGCGGACGCAATCTCGTCCACGCTCGCGCCGTGATAGCCGCGCCGCCGGAATGCGGCGGCGGCGCTCTTGAGAATCTCAATCCGGCGATCGCTGGGGGCGGTGGTTCTGGCCATAAGGGGACGCCGCTCGTTATATCACGATTTGAACGAACGTTTAAATTCGTAGTAAACTGCGCCGGTGGAGCAAAGCACCCAGGCGCCGCCGGTTACCTTCGAGACCTCTCCCGCACAGTACAAGCACTGGAAGCTGACCATCGACGGCCACGTCGCCACGCTGGCGATGGACGTGCGAGAGGACGCCGGCCTGCGCCCCGGCGATTACAAGCTCAAGCTCAACTCCTACGACCTGGGCGTCGACATCGAACTCGCCGATGTCCTGCAGCGGCTCCGCTTCGAGCACCCCGAGGTGCACGCCGTGGTGCTGACCAGCCTCAAGCCGCGCATCTTCTGCGCCGGCGCCAACATCTTCATGC
>JBDTMB010000197.1:0-10156 GCA_039934485.1 Vicinamibacterales bacterium | reverse complement strand
AACACGATTGCGCCCAGGGCGGCCTGAACGATTGCGTCTCGTCCGTGCGCGTGCGGCGACAATGAAGCTACTTCGACGCCTTCTTTGCGATCAGCGCTTCCATCTCGTCCATCACGCGGTTCATTTCCTTCAGCGTGAGCTGCAGCGGCTCGTCGGTGGTCATGTCCACGCCGGCGTCCTTCAGCAGGTCGATCG
The DNA here is from genome assembly GCA_039934485.1 of Vicinamibacterales bacterium. GTDB lineage: Bacteria > Acidobacteriota > Vicinamibacteria > Vicinamibacterales > UBA2999 > 12-FULL-67-14b. The sequence goes on along the minus strand of JBDTMB010000197.1, from coordinate 9,961 downwards.
GATACTTCGACCCGCCCGCCGACAGGAACGCCAGGTAGCGCTTCACCGCTTGCGGGTCGCCGCTCTTCACCTTCTGTGCCAGCGCTTCTGACGCGGTGAACGACGTGGCGTACTGGAAGACGTAGAAGTCCCGGTAGAAGTGCGGGATGTAGCTCCACTCGTGCTGGATGTAGTCGTCCACGACGCACACCTTCTCGGCGTCGCCGTAGTACTTCTTCGTGATCTCGAGGTAGAGCTTCGCGAGCGCGTCACCGGTGATGGGTTGGCCCTTCTGCGCCATCTCGTGCATCCGCAGCTCGAACTCCGCGAATTGCGCCTGCCTGAACACCGTGCCCTTGGCGTTTTCCAGGTAGTTGCCCAGCAGCGCCAGCCGCGCGTCATCGTCTTTGATCGTCTTCAGCATGTGATCGATGAGCAGCGACTCGTTGAAGGTGGACGCCACCTCTGCGACGAAGATCGGGTAGTCCGCCGTCGCGTACGGCTGCGTCTTGTTGGAGAAGTAGCTCTGCATCGTGTGACCCAACTCGTGGGCCAGCGTGCTCATGTCCACGTACTTGCCGTTGTAGTTGATCAGCATGTACGGGTGGACGTCGTAGGCGCCGCCGTTGGAATAGGCGCCCGACTGCTTGCCGGGCGTCGGGAAGAGATCGATCCAGCGATCGGTGAACGCCTTCTTAATCGTCGCGACGTACTCGGGGCCGAGCGGCGCCACTGCCTCAAGCACGTGCTGTTGCGCCTGTTCGGGTGTGTAGGCGAGGTCCACCGATCCCACCAGCGGCGCGTAGAGGTCGTAATAGTGCAGCTCGTCGAGCCCCATCATCTTCTTGCGAAGCTTCAGGTAGCGATGAAACGTGGGTAGGTTCTTGTTCACGCCGTCGATCAGGCGCGTGTACACGGACACGGGAATATTGGGCCCGCCGAGCGCCGCTTCAAGCGACGTGGGATAGTGACGCGCCTTCGCGATGAACTGCATCTTTTGCACTTCACCGTCCATCGTCGTCCCGTAGGTGCGGCTGAACTTGCCGAGCGCGTTGAAGAACGCGGACATCACGGTCTCGCGATCCTTGCGATTGGCCGAGCCGCGGTAAGCGGTGAAGTTGGCCTGTCCCAGGGTGACCGACTTGCCGTCGCTTAGCGTCACGCTGGGGTACGGGAAGTCGGCATTCGACAGGATCGAGTAGGTATTCTGCGGCCCTCCAGTGAGCGGACCGGCAAGGGCAAGGATGGCCTCCTCCTTGTCGCTCAACGTGTGCTGCGCGCGACGCTCGATGTCGGCGAGATAGAAGGCGTAGGGCTTGAGCCGAGGCTCGACGTTGGCGAAGCGAATCGTGGTGCCCTTTTCGAATTTCAGGATCTCCGGCTCCATGAAGGACGAGGCGGCGCTGAAGTCCGCGTAGGCCTGCACCATCTCCTGCTGCCGGCCCTTGGCCGCCGAATCGCGCGTGTCCTGGTCCGCCAGCGATCCGGCGTACACGTACGCACGCGACAACTCTTTGTTGATCGCGTAGGCCTTCTCGAGCGCGTCGGCCAGCGTGGCCGCGGAGGTGCCGAGTTTGCCCTGGAACTGCTTGAGCTGCGCCACATCCGCAGCGGCCTTGTCCTTGGCGGCGCGCCACGCGGCTTCGTTCGGATAGACGTCGTTGAGGTTCCACTTGAATTGATCCGGCACGGTGCCGCGGTCGCGCTCCTGGGCGGTAACGGAGAGGCTGGCGACGGCAACAAGCAAGGCGGCGAGTGTGTGACGCATGGCGACTAGTATGACGCGAGACCGTGGCCGGGGTCACGGCCGCTCGTCACAGCTTTCGTCCCTCGCCTTGCGGGATGTTATGGTGGTTGGATGCGCACTTCGCTCCTCATCCTCATCTGCTGTCTGATCGGTGTTCCCGCCGGCGCGCAACGCCTCCCCAAGATTGCGACGCCTGAACATTACACGCTCTGGTTCGCACCCGACCTGGACAAGGAAACCTTCCGCGGCCGGGAGTCGATCGCGGTCGCCTTCGACGCGCCAGCGAAGGCCATCACGCTGCATGCGGCGGAAATCATCTTCAACAAGGTGACGATCGACGATGGGGGCGGATCGCAGGTGGCAACGGTGAAGCTCAACGAGGAGGCCGAGACGGCGACGCTCACGGTGCCGAGGGCCGTGGCCAAGGGGCGCGCCACGATTCACGTCGACTACACCGGCATCCTCAACGACAAACTCCGCGGTTTCTACCTGAGCAAGGCCAACGGCCGCAAGTATGCGGTGAGCCAGATGGAAGCCACCGACGCGCGCCGCGCCTTCCCGTCATTCGACGAGCCGGCCTACAAGGCCACCTTCGACATCAGCCTGATGATCGACGCCGCCGATGCCGCGATCTCGAACGGCCGCCAGATCTCCGACACCCCCGGACCCGAGCCGGGCAAGCACACGATCGTGTTTGCGCCGACGCCGAAGATGTCCACCTACCTGGTGGCGCTGCTGGTCGGCGACTTTGTCTGCCGCACCGGACAGTCCGGCAGCACGCCGATTCGCGTCTGCTCGACCCCGGACAAACTCGCGCTCACGGCGTTCGCGTTGCAGGCGGCGGAGCAGCAGGTGGCGTTCTACAACGACTACTTCGGCATCAAGTACCCCTACGAGAAACTCGACATCATCGGCGTGCCCGATTTTGCGGCCGGCGCGATGGAGAACGCCGGGGCCATCACCCTCCGCGAGCGGATGCTGCTGGCCAACGAAGCCACCGCCTCGGTAGGGGTCCGCAAGTCGGTGGCGTCGGTGATCTCGCACGAACTGGCTCACCAATGGTTTGGGGATCTGGTGACGATGAAGTGGTGGGACGACATCTGGCTGAACGAGGGCTTCGCCACGTGGGCCGCCAACAAGCCGCTGGCGGCGTGGAAACCCGAGTGGCGGATGGACGTCAACGCCGCGGAGGAAACGCAGGGCGCACTGGCGCTCGACGCGCTTCGCGCCACCCGCGCCATTCACACGCAAGTGGACACGCCAGCCGAGATCAACCAGGTCTTCGACGCGATCGCGTACGAGAAGACCGCCGGCGTCCTCGGGATGATCGAAGCCTACGTGGGCCCGGAGAATTTCCGAAAGGGCGTGTCTTCGTACCTGAAGAAGTACTCGCTGGGCAACGCCGCCGGTGAGGACTTCTGGACCGAAGTCACGCGCGTCACCGAGAAACCGGTGAACCGCATCATGAAGAGCTTCGTCGAACAGCCCGGCGCGCCGCTCCTGTCCGTGAAGACGAAATGCGTCGGCGGCAACACCGAGGTGTCGCTGAAGCAGGAGCGCTTCGTTGGCGCTCCCGGTTCCGCCACGCCTGCGGCTCCGCAAACCTGGACGGTGCCGGTGTGCATCAAGACCGGCGCCGGCGCCGCGTCGTGCACCATCGTCAGCGAGAAGGAACAGACGATCAGCGCGCCCGGTTGCGGCGCGGCGATGGTCAACGCCGACGCGCACGGCTACTACTTCACCGACTACGAACCGGCCGCGGTGGCGGCCCTGGCCACGCGGACGCCGCCGCTCACCGCGCCCGAGAAGATCCGGCTGCTCGGCGACGAGTGGCGGATGATGCGCGCCGGCCGCCACGACATCGGGACGGTCCTGGATCTGTCCGCGGCATTCGCGCGCGACGAGACGCCGGCGCTGGTGGGCGACATCGCCGGACAATTCGGCTACGTCCTGGCCTACGTGGCGGATGGTCCGCAGCGCGCGCCGTTCGAGGCCTGGGTTCGCGCGACGCTGCGGCCGGCGCTCGACAGCATCGGCGTCAACCCGAAGCCGGGCGACACCGACGACATCAACAGCCGGCGCGGCACGCTGCTCGGCGCCTTGAGCTCCGACGCGGAGATCCAGAAACGCGCCCGCGAGCTTGCCGAGGGCTACCTGGCCAACCCGTCATCGCTCCCGCCGACGCTGGTGTCGCCGATCCTGCAAGTGGCGGCAGCCGGCGGCGACGCCGCGCTCTACGATCGCTATCTCGCCCGCATGACGGCGTCGGCGGCGATGCCGGAGGAGTACTACCGCTTCTTCAGCACGCTGGCGACATTCCACAGCCCGGAGCTGGTGGCGCGCACGTTGCGCTTCGCGCTCTCACCCGACGCGCGCTCGCAGGACGCGCCGCAGCTGATTGGCCAGATGCTGGGCTCGCAACAGACACAGGACGCGGCGTGGGCCTTCGTGCAAGCCGAGTGGCCGGCGCTGGTGGCCAAGCTCGGCACCTTCCAGGGCATTCCCAACATCGTCGGCAGTTTCAGCGGATTCTGTTCGATGGAGAAGGCCACCGAGGTCCGGGCGTTCTTCACCTCGCATCCGGTGCCGGAGGCGGCGCGGTCGCTGCAACAGTCACTGGAGCGGATCGAGGCGTGCGCGGCGATCAAGTCGCGGCAGTCGCCGGCATTTGGCAAGTGGCTGGCGGTTAAGGGTGGCTGATCTCGAACGGCACGCTCACGCCAAAGCTGACGACGTGCCCGGCATGGGAGTCGGTGCCCTTGACGTAAGAGATGTAGGACACGAACAGATCCACGCTTGGTAGCGAATACGCGGCGCCGGCGCCGAGACGCCAGTTGTTGTCCTTGAGCAACCGGTCGTGTTGAAACAGCCGCTCCGGCGTGTTCACTTCGCCTGGAAACACAAGATCCGCTGGTGGCAGGCTGCCAAACTGTAAGCCGCCGTGGGTATGCTGCCACGCCGCAAAACCGCGCACCGACAACTTCCGGGCGAACAGATACGCCGCTTCGACGCTGGCGTTGCTGCGATTGTGGGAGACGTCCGCGGCCTTTTCGACGATGGCGTACGAATAGCGGCCCTGCACCGACAGATTCGGCGAGACCTGATCGAGCCGAACGCCCGCGTCCATCGCCATGCGTATTTCACGCAGGTGGGATCCGAGGGCCGCTTCGCCGCGGAAATCATAGCCGTGCGAGGGCACGCCAAGCGACACCGACGGCATCAGGCCGAGTGCGGTGTTCACCAGGCTGTAACGCGCGAGGAGCGAGAAGTCCTGGACGCCGTGGTTCCAGCATCCGCACCGTTCGTTCGGCAGGTACGGAACCGGTGGCGGTGGCGGATTGGGACCGAGGTACTTCGCCATCACGTAGGGCAGGCCCGCAGTGATCGAAAGCCGATCAGTGACTGCGTAGTCACCCTCAACGAACACGCTCATGTTGCGGCTCTTCCCGTCAGGAATGAGCGAGCCGTCGGTAAGGGTATGACCGGTGTTCTCGATCACTTGATAGGTGAGGCTGACGGCGCCCACGCCCTCAGGCGCAGGCCACGCCTGCCCGGCGGCCGGACTGCAAAGCGCGGCGATGAAAACGACGGTCAGCGCCGCCTTAATCATCCGCTTTGGGCGAACCCTTGACCTTCGGCCTCATCGCCAGGGCTTCGTCAACCGCGTCGAGAAACGACTGACTCTTGGTGGGCAGCTTGAGGACTCGCGGAAACTGCTTGCGTGCATTCGCCAGATCGCTCCCGCTGGCGTTGTAGGCGACGGGCAATAACGCCGGGGCCGCGTCGCCGACAGGCATGCGGCCGACCACGGCTTGCCCATCCGCGAGATCGAGCACGACCAGATCCCATCCGCCGCGATTGAGGGCGGACTCCAACTCGCTGGCGGTCGAGACCGTGGTCGGCTTGTAACCGGCCTTCTTCAACACGGATTCCACGGGAACATTGGCCAACGCCTTCGGCACGTTCGACGCCGGATTCGCATAGACGAGAATCGACGCCGCGGGGCGGGCCGAGGAAGCGCGCTGAAACCGCGTGCCACGACCGACAATCAGGAATTTCTCACCGCACGCGGACAGATCTGAACTGGTCAGCAGGCCCGCAGCAATGAGCACGCCGGTGAGGATGAGTCGCGTCATGCGGGTGAGTTTACCATGGGCAATCCGACCCTTTTGACCATCGCGACAAAGCGCGGGTCCTTGCGCATGGCGTCCCACGATCGGTCAACGTTCAGGAAGATCAGGCCGGGTGCGCGGTCGTCGAAAGCGGGGCCGAAGTATTTGAACGCTTGTTCGACTTGGCCGAGTTGCGCGTGCGCTCTCGCAAAATCCAGGGGTGACACGTACGCCCCCCCCTTCTCACGGGCCACGAGCCCCTCGAGCTCTTGCCGCGCCGCCGCCTGTTCCACCTGCGCATAGCCTTTTTCGCCATGGGCCGTGGCAAAGACCGCGGCGAGCGAATCGTCCTCGAGGATCTTGTGCGCTTCGCGTCGCGCGTCGATCGCGTCGTCGAATTGCTTCAACAGGAAGTGCGCCTCAGCGAGTCCGAAGTAGGCGGTGGCCTCTCGTGGATTGTCTTGAATGAGCGCTTCATAAGTCGCCCTGGCCGCCTCGAGTTTACCGGCGTGCAACAAATAGTCAGCCTCGGCGACGCGAAGCGTGACACTGATCGGATCGGCCGCGCGCGCGAGTTGAATCAATCGCAACGCGTCCTCGGGATGACCAAGCGCCCACCACCGCAGGGCGCGGGGCCGCATCAGGTCCGGGTCGTGGACCCCGACGGGTTGAGCATAGATTGACGACCAGAGGCGCTCGGCGCCGTCGAAATCCCAATCAAAAAACAAGGCCTGGTTCGCGGCGCCATCCAGCGCATCACCGAGTGTGGGTTCGATTTCGAGCGCCGCATTAAGGTAGCGCCGCGCCGCCGGCCACGCTTCCGTGGGGCGTTCGTAGCCGTCGATCGCCGTGACGGTGTAGGTGGAGGCGAGCGCGGCATAGGCCCGGGCGAACTTGGGGTCTCGGGCGATGGCCCGCGTCGCCAGGTCCCGCGCATTGAGGTACGCCTGCTCCGATCCGTCGAGCAAGGCATGCTGCGCCCGTAAGTAGAGTTCGTACGCCTCGGGATCGTCGGTCGGCCGCCGGGCGAGTTGCTTCTGCTCCTCGCTGGTGGGCGTCAACCCGAATCCCTCGTTGACGATGGCGCTGGCGATCGCGTCTTGCACCGGCAACAATTCCGACGTGGCGCGATCGTAGGTCTGTCCCCACAAACGCGAGCCGGTCGCGACGTCGACCAGTTCCGCGGACACCGTGAGCCGGCCGGATCGCTCGGTCACCGAGCCGGTCAAGATGGCGTCGACCTTCAGCTGCTGACCCGCCGCTACCGGATCGATCTGTCTGCCCTTGAAGCCAAACACCACGCTTCGCGCCTTGACCTGTAACGACGGCAGCCGCGAGATCCGCTGAATCAGGCTTTCAGTGATGCCGTCACTCAAATAGTCCGCGTCGGGATTCGCGCTGCCGTTCGAGAATGGGAGGACCGCAAGAGAACGCGGGTGGGCCGCTGGCCACCACGTGGGCAATGCCGCAGCCGCACCGGCGACCACCGCGATCGCGGCTGCGACCGCCACCAGGACCGCGCGACGGCGGGAAACAGGCCGAGGCAACGCGACCGTGGCGTCTTGAACGGCCGGCGCCGGAGCGTACGCCTCGTTCGACAGCGAACGCATCTGCCGAATTTGCGCAGCCAGCTCGCGGGTGCTGGCGAACCGATCGCCAGGCGCTTTCGCGAGGCACCGCGCGACGAAGCGCTCGAGCGGGTCGGGCACACACGCGTTCCAGTGGCCAATCGGCCCGGGATCGTCCCGGATGATGGCCGAGAGTGTCTCCACGCTGGTGGCATGGCGAAACGGCCGCTTCCCCGCGAGCATTTCGAACAACATCACGCCGAACGAGAACTGATCCGATTGTGCCGTGGCCGCGCGCCCTGACGCCTGCTCAGGGGACATGTAGCCGACGGTGCCGAGAATCACCCCTTCGTCGGTCAGCGGCGCCAGGGTCGCGCCGTCATTGCCGCCATCGTGCGCCGCGAGAATCGCGCTCCGGCGCGCCAGGCCGAAATCGAGCACCTTGACCACGCCGCCCGGGGTGATCACGACGTTTTCGGGCTTGAGATCGCGATGGACGATGCCGGCCGCGTGCGCCGCGGCGATCGCATCCGCCAGCTGAACGGCGATGTCGAGTGAGAAGGGAATGGCCAGCGCGCCGTCGGTCAGCAGGCTCCGCAGGGTGGCCCCCTCGACGTACTCCATCGCGAAGTAGGTGAGGCCGCCCTCGTCGCCGACACCGTAAATCGTGACGATGTTCGGATGATTGAGGACCGAGGCGGATCGCGCTTCTTCTTCCAGGCGCCGGACCGCCGTCGGCTGGATGTCGGCCGACGACACCAGCACTTTCAGCGCGACGATGCGGCCGAGCCGGACGTCGCGCGCCTTGTAGACTTCCCCCATGCCGCCGGCGCCGATGGCGCCGACCACCTCGTAATTCCCAAGGCGGCTGCCGGCGGGGAGTCTCACGTTCAGGAGCCTGTCTGCATCATCTGCGTGATCTGCGGCCTAGCAGCTCACGCACTTGTGGTTGTTCTTGGCGCCGAGCTTCTCGAGGAGCTTGATCGTCTCGGGGAACGGCTCGATGCGCTGCACCGGGCCGTTGGCCAGATCGACCGTGGTCTGGCCGGCGCGATTGACCCTGGTCACGTCCGCGCCTTTCGACACGAGATAGAGGATCATCTCGTTGTCGCCGCGCGACGCGGCGTGGTGCACGGCGGTGTTGCCATCGTGATCGACGGCGTTGACCTCCGCGCCCATCTCCTCCACCAGGAACTTCACCGCCGCCAGCATCCCGGTGGGCGCGAAGTGGTGGGAGTTGCCGGCGAAGCCGGCGCCATAGCCGACGCCAGACGCCGCCTGGAGCGGCGTGACGCCAGGGCCACCCACCGGCAATGCCGGCCGGCCCGTCTTGTCTTCACCGCGTGACGGATCTTCCGGTCCACGGCGGGACAACGGCTTGATCGTCGGGATCGCGGGATCCGCGCCGAACGACACCAGGAGGCGCATCGCCGCGACATCCGCGGCGTAGGCGGCGCGCCAGAACGGCGTGGCGCCAATCTCATCAACGCTCGACTGATCGAAGTTGTAGCCCGAGTACCACACCTTCTTGCGCAGGCGCGCGTTGGGATCCGCGCCTTTCTGCAGCAGCATCTTCATCATGTCGAGATAGTTGGTCGTCTGCTGCAGGTGCGCGCGCGGCTGTGGGTAGGCGGCAATCGGCGCCCACTGGACGTTGAGCGTCGCGTAAAGCGGCGAGACGCCGGCGTCGCTGCCAAGATTCGGGCTCGCGCCGTGGTCGAGCAAATAGCCGGCGATGTCGAAGTGGCCGTTGATGATCGCCACGAGGAGCGGCGTCGCCTTGTCGCCGGGACTCGGCAGGTTGGGGTCCACGCCGGCATCGACGAGGGCGCGCACGGATTTCGCGCTGCCCTGCCGGGCGGCGAAGTGCAGCGCGGTGAGGCCGCCCTGCGATCCGATCAACTCGTTGTAGCGAAACGGACGCGTGACGCCGGGCACATCGAGGCGCGCAGGACCAGCCTGTGCGGGACGCTGCTGCATTTCGTCGATCGGCGCGGTGAGGGCGTTGAGGTCCACCACCGTCGAGGCGACCTTGGGATCGGCGCCGCGCGCCAGCAGCAACCGCACTACGTCGTCTCGATCGAGCCCGGCCGCCACCATCAGCGCGGTCTGTCCGTAGATCGTGTCCTTGGCGTTGACGTCGGCGCCCACCTCGATCAGGCGCGTCACCGTGTCGGCGCTCCCGGCCTTGGCAGCCAGCATCGTCGGGGTCGCACCGGTGGAGGTGGCGAGGTTTGGATTCGATCCCGCGGTGAGAAGCGCCGCGGCAACCTGCGCATGTCCACCCTGCGTCGCCAGGTGAAGGGCGGTGTAGCCGCCAAGCCGCGTCGTGGCGCGTACGTTGGCGCCGGCGGAGAGGAGCATCTGGACCAGGTCCTGGTCGCCCTGCATGGCGGCCCAGTGCAACGCGGTCATGCCATCGCCCTGCGCGGCGTTGACGTCGGCGCCGGTCTTGAGCAGCGCCTTGACGGCAGCGAGGTCGTGGGCGCGGGTGGCATCGACGATCGAATCGGCCGACGACGCGCTCATGCTGACGGTGAGCATGACGGCGATTG
>JBDTMB010000196.1:0-10194 GCA_039934485.1 Vicinamibacterales bacterium | reverse complement strand
GGGTGCTGGGTGCTGGGTGCTGGGTGCTGGGTGCCGGGTGCTGGGTGCCGGGTGCCGGGTGCCTAGCGTGACTTGGGGGCCACGCCTGCACTAGGTCGCTTCAGCACTTGCCCCGGCCGCGCGCCGGTGTGCTTGCCTTCGTCGAGCACCAACTTGCCGTTGACGAGCACGGTGTCGATGCCCACCGGATACTGGAACGGGTTCTCGAACGTGGCCTTGTCGGCTACCGTCGCGGGATCGAAGATCACGAGGTCGGCCCATTTGCCCACGGCGATGGTGCCGCGATCCGACAGGTTCAGGATGCTCGCCGGGAGCGACGTCATCTTGCGAACGGCCTCCTCGAGCGGAATCACCTTCAGTTCGCGCACGTAACGGCCCAGCACGCGCGGGAAGGTGCCGAAGTTGCGCGGGTGGGGCACGCCGACGCGCAGCGGGCCCTCGGTGGCCAGCGACGATCCATCGGACCCCACGGCCACCCACGGCTGCTTCATCGCCAGCGCCAGGTCGCCCTCGTCGATGATGAAGTAGACGCAACCGATCGACGCGTTTTCCTCGATCAGTAGATCAAACACGAAGTCGAACGGGTCTTTCTTCGCCAGCTTCGCCGCGTCATCCACCCGCATGCCTTCATACTTGCGGTTCGGCGACTCGCCCTGCGCGGTGGCGCCGCGGGTGCGCCCAATCGACGCCAGCTGCACGTTGTGCCAGGTGCCGGCGGATTGGTAGCGGCTTTCCCAACTGGGATTGGGGTCTTCCATGTCCTTGCGGATGCGCGCCCGCATCGTCGGATCCTTGAGGCGCGAGACCAGGCTCTGGTTGCCGCCATCCTGGGCCCACGGCGGAATGGTGGCGGTGAGGCCCGTGCTGCTGGCCACGTACGGATACTGGTCCGCCGTCACGCGCACGCCGCGCGCGCGCGCCGCCTCGACCAGCTTGACCACCTCCTTCATCCGTCCGAAATTGCGCTGCCCGGTCACCTTGATGTGGAACACGTGCACCGGAAGCCTGGCGCGTTCGCCGATCGCGATGGCCTCGTTGATGCCGTCCACGAGCTTCGGACCATCGAACCGGATGTGCGACGCGTAGAGGCCGCCCTTGTCGGCAGCCGGTCGCGAGAGTTCGACCAGCTCTTCGACATCCGCATAGGCGTTGGGCGGGTAAATCAATCCCGTGGAGACGCCGAAGATCCCTTGATCCATCAGGCTCGAGATCATCTTCTTCATCGTCGCCAACTCGATCGCCGTTGGCTTCCGGTCGCCTTCACCCACCACCTGTTCGCGAATCGTGCCGAGGCCGACATACGACAGCAGGTTGGGCGAGATGCCGCGCTTCTCGAGCGTCGCGAAGTAGCCCGCGAAGTCGGTCCAGGGCGCGGCGGCCGACGGCGCCTTGCGCGGCGCCACCGATTCGGATTCGCCGATCACCTCCGTCGTCACCCCCTGGCGGATCTTGCTCTGGCCGTTGCCGTCGGTGACGAGCGTCATGTCCGAATGGGTGTGCATGTCGATGAAGCCGGGCGCAAGGGCGCGCCCGCGCGCGTCGATGGTGCGCACGGCCGGTCCGGTGAGGTTACCGACGCCGGCGATCCTGCCGTCGGTGATGGCGACCGATCCGGTACGCGACGCGCCACCAGTGCCATCGATGATTCTCGCGTTGATGACGAGGATGTCGAAGGGCCGTGGCGCTTGCGCCAGCACGGCCAGCGCGCCCGCGAACACGGTCGCAGAAATGATCAGCGAACGGCGAATCATCAAGCACTCCTGAAATGGGAAGCGATGGCCTCGACGAAGGCCGCTGTCGTTCCTTCGGGCAAGTGGATCGCCGGCGCGAGGTTGGCGCGCGCCGCCGCGTCGTGCGCCGCCGGGCCGACGATGGCGACGGCGGTGTGGGAGAGCAGATCCGCGACCTGGTCGGCGCCGTACTTGGCGGCAAACTCGAGAATCGCCGCCGCGCTCGCGAACGTCACGAGATCGATCTTGCGCTCGAGGAGCATGCCGTAGATGTCCAGCGGCGTCTCGCTCTCGACGATCACCGTGGCGCCCTGGCCTTCGAGCAAGTCGATCAGATCGTCGGCGTGTTCGTGCGCCCGCATCACCATGACGCTGCGGCCGAACAGCGGACGCGCGTCGAACCAGCGGAGGTGTTCGCGGAAGCCGACCACCCTGCCCACCACCAGCAACGCCGGTCCGTTGATCGGATGGTCGCGCATCGCCTGTTTCAGCTCGCCGAGCGACGCCGTCGTCGTGCGCTGCGTGGCGAGCGTGCCGTTGACGATCACGGCGGCCGATTCGCCCGGCGTGCGGCCGTTGGCGAGCAGCGCGTCGATCATCTTCGGCAGTTGCTTCGGCCCGGTGTAGAACACGATGGTGCCGTCGACCACGGCGAGGCTCTTCCAGTCGATGCGCGCGCGCCCGTCATCTTCGTTGATGCGCACCAGGATCACGGTGTCGCCGCTGCCGGGGTAGGTGATCGGAATGCCGGCGTGCGCCGAGGCGCCAATGGCCGCCGGCACGCCCGGAATCACCTCGAAGCGGATGCCCTGTTCGTGCAGGAACAGCGCTTCTTCACCGCCCTGGTCGAAGAGGAACGGATCGCCCCACTTGAGGCGCGCCACGCGCTTGCCCTCGCGGGCTTTCTCCGCCAGCAGGTAACAAATCGCTTCCTGATCGCTCTGCTGAGGCGCGGCGTTGCCGACGTCGATGCGTTCGGCCGAGGCCGGCGCCCACTCGAGCAGGTGTGGATTCACCAGGTGGTCGTAGATCACCACGTCGGCCTTCTGCAGGCAACGGTAGCCGCGGAGCGTGATGAGGTCGGGGGCGCCGGGACCGGCGCCGATCAGGTAAACAGTGGAGCGCACCGGGGGAGTGTAGCACTCAGGGCTTGAGGGCTTGAGGACTTGAGGACTTGGAATTTCAGGACCTCAGGACCCCAGGCCCTCAAGCCCTCAAACCCTCAGTGTGAAACGGGTCCGTAGTAGCCGCGTTTGGTGCGGGCCGAGACGTTGGGACGGTTCACCTGCACGACGAGCCGGCGGAAGGCGCCGTCGCGCTTGATGTTCTTCGGCGCGTAGCCCATCGTGTACTGGCTCGAGAGTTCGTCGGCGATTTGTCCGTAGATCTCCTTGAGCTCCTCGACCCGTTGCACGAAGAATGCGCGGCCGCCGGTCTCCTGCGCGAACTGCTTGAGGACGAATTCGGCCTCGCGGAAGCCCTTGAGCGCGGCGTTGTCGCGCGGCTGCAGGCCGATGGTGTAGATCGCCGTTTCCGACCGCTTCGCCAGTTCCAGCACTTCCTCAAACGTCACGAGGCTCGAGGTGTCTTCGCCGTCCGAGAGCACCACGATCGCCTGGCGGCGGATCTCATCGGGGTTCTTGGCCTTGACCTTCGCCAGTTCCTTGAGCGAAATGTAGACCGCGTTGTGCAGCGCGGTGGAGCCTCCCGAGGAGGTGGCTTTGATCGCCCGTTCCAGTTCGTCGGCCTTGTTGGTGAAGCCCTGCAGGATCTCGACGCGACTGTCGAAATCCACGACTTGCGCGAGGTCCTGCGGGCGAATCTTCTTGGCGAAGCCGGACGCCGCTTCCTGGGCGATCGGCATCCGCTGCTCCATGCTGGCGCTGCTGTCGATGAGCAGCGACAGCGCGATGGGCAGGTTGGACTTGTTGAAGAAGGTGAGGTCCTGCTTGGCGCCGTCTTCGAAGACCGAGAAGTCGGCTTCGTTGAGGTCGGTGATGTAATGGTTCTGGCCGTCGACGACGGTGACGTTGAGCGACACCACTTCGACGCCGGCGCGGAACACCTGGCTCTTGTCGGGCGGCGCTTGCGGCGCCGGCGCCGACTGCGCGGCGAGCGTCGCGACCGCGGCAAGCACGACGATCGGGGCAACGAGGGTACGCATCGCTATCGCACCGGTTGTCCGCGGGCCGGCCCGCCGGCCGCTTCCTGGCCGGGTTTGGTGGCGGCAACTTCCAGCCGTTCGGGTGGAATCAGTGTCTGCGGCCGCGAGTAGACCACGCGGTGTTGCGATTTGAGCAGGGCGGCCAGCTGCTGGAGCCGGCTTTCATACGCGAGGCTGGTGAGCACATCGACGCGCGTGCCGCCGCTCGTGCGCGGCCCGACGTCGAGTACCGAGGCCCGCTGCCGCGCGGGGTCGTCACGGTAGTTCATTATCCCCGGGGTCGTGAACACGATCGCGCTCAGCATCGCGCCGCTCTTGGCCAGGGCCTGCAGCACGTCGCGGTCGTGCCGCGTGCTGAACTCGGTGTTCTCGGTGGTGACCACCACCATCGCCGCCCGATCGGCCTCGCGCTTCTCGAGCCCCTTGCCGACTTCGACGATGGCGTCGAGCAGCGTGGCGCCGGAGTTGGGCACGGCGAACACGCGGCCGGCGGCGTCCTGGAGCTTCTTTTGATCGGTGGTGTAGTCGATCAGGATGGTCGGCCGGTCGGCCACGCTCACCAGCGCCACCGGCCCGAGGCCGTCGAGCTCGCGCAGGAAGGCGGCGAGCGCCTTGCGCAGATCGGCGATCGTCTTGGTGGCGCCTTCGGTGTTGTCGATCAGGATGGCGACCGGCATCGGCGAGGTCGCCGGTGTGACCCGCAGCACCTCGCGGCGGACCCCATCTTCCTTCACGCTGAAGGCGTCGGGGCCGAGCCCGGTGATCGGCGCGCGGGTTTTCTCATCGAAGACGCTGACGTAGAGGACGCGTTCGACCGCTTGGGCGAACACGGTGGCGGAAACCATGAGGACGGCAACGCCCCCGGCCGCGAATCGAACTGCCGATCTGCAAGTCATGATGTGGCGACACCTACACCGCTCCAGCCGAGGCGCATCGGGAGAGCGTCTTCGGAGTATAGCCCAGCCCCTGAATTACACTGGGTCCATGACGCCTCCGACGCCCACGGCGCTCCAGTTGCTGGGGCAGCTCAGCACGATCGGCATGTCGTTCGTGTTTGCCCTGGTGATTGGCTTTGGCGGCGGCTACTGGCTCGACCTGCAGTTCGGGACCAAGCCCTGGCTGACGTTTTTCGGCTTCTTCCTGGGCGTGGCGGCGGGCGTGCTGAACGTCTACCGGGTGATGAAGCTCTCGGATGCGGCCAGTAAGAAGCCATGACGGGAGGGCACTTCTTGTCGGGAGGGGACCTCTTGTCGGGACGCTTCCCGACAAGTAACACCTTCCCGACAAGTAACCCCCTCCCGA
This sequence comes from Vicinamibacterales bacterium, assembly GCA_039934485.1. Taxonomy (GTDB): domain Bacteria; phylum Acidobacteriota; class Vicinamibacteria; order Vicinamibacterales; family UBA2999; genus 12-FULL-67-14b. The sequence goes on along the minus strand of JBDTMB010000196.1, from coordinate 4,998 downwards.
CAAGTAACCCCCTCCCGACAAGTAACACCTTCCCGACAAGTAACACCCTCCCAACCAACATCGGGTCCCCGAAGTGATCGTCCGAGTGGCGCGCGACACGGCCATCGCGTGCGTGTCGCTCAGCGTCATGGCCGCGATCTTGTGGCCGCATAACTGGCGAATCGCCGCGGGGGTGGTCGGCGGCGGGCTGCTGATTGGGGGCTCGTTTTGGGCCATTTCCGGGGGTGTCAACGCGCTGACGACGCCCGGGCACTGGCGCGGTTTCGATTTCGTGAAGTTTTTCACAAGGTATGCTATTCTCGGTCTTGGCGCCTACGGTATGATGGTGCGTTTGCACCTCGACCCACTAGGCCTGCTGACGGGTGTTACCTCGATCGGTGTGGCCGTTGGCGTCGAGGCTATCAGGGGTTTGAGAGGGAGGCGGTTGCTGTGAGAACAAGTCGGTTCGTGCTGTCCATGATGTTCGGGTTCCTCGTCCTCGGTTTGGTCTCGCCGGTCTATGCCCAGGAGGCAGCCGGAGCGGCCGCCGCCAATGCGGGCCTGGTCCAGTGGTCGATCATCACCGCCGGCTTCGCGCTGGCCATTGCCGCCGCCGGCGCCGCGCTCGGCCAGGGCAAGGCCGTGGCCTCGGCCACCGAAGCGATCGCGCGCAACCCAGGGGCGGTCGGCGAAATTCGCGGCGCACTGATTCTCGGCCTCGTGCTGATCGAATCGCTCGTCATTTACGTGCTCCTGATCTCGCTGATTCTGTTCTTCCTGAAGCCGTTCGGCGGGTAAGGACGCGAGATAGCCAGGAACGAATAACGAATAACCAATAAGCAATAAGCAATAAGCAATAAGCAATAAGCAATAAGCAATAACGAATAACCAAAGGGACTGGCCTCAAGGTCGGTCCCTTTTTTTGTTGTTTGTTGTTTATTGGTTATTGTTTATTGCCCGTGACCACCCTCGATTTCCTCCTCCTCCTCATGATCGCGATCTGGGGGACCAACTTCTCGTTGGTCAAGGTGGCGATGCGCGATTTCCCGGAGCTGGCTTTCAACGCTGCGCGCCTCGTGGTCGCCTCTTCCGTCTTCCTGGCGGCCATGTACTTCACCCGGCAGGCGCCGGCCAGGATGCCGCGCCGCGACTGGACGCGCCTCCTCCTGCTCGGGGTGATCGGCACCTGCCTCTATCAGCTCTGTTTCCTCGGCGGCGTGAAGCGCACCAGCGTGGGCAACGCCTCGTTGATTACCGGCAGCTCGCCGATCGTGATCGTGGTGCTCACCGCGTACATGGGACACGAACGCATCCCGGCGCTGCGCTGGGCCGGGGTCGGGCTGGCGATGCTTGGTCTCTACTTCGTCGTCGGCCACCGCGTGCAGTGGACCGCGGAGTCGCGGGCCGGCGATCTGCTGATGATTGCCAGCATGCTCTGTTGGGCGGCGTATTCGGTGGCGGCCCAGCCGCTGCTCAAGATCTATTCGCCGCTCGTCGTGACCGGCGTGTCGTTCATCTCGGGCTCGGTGATGTACGTCCTCATCACGCTGCCGACGTTGATCGAGGTGTCGTGGCCGTCGATTTCCGCGGCCAGCTGGATCGCGATGGTCGCGTCCGGCGTGTTGGCGTTGAGCGTGTCGTACTTGATCTGGTATACCGCGATTCAGCGGCTCGGGACCACCCGCACGGCGGTCTACAGTTACCTCACGCCGGTGGTGGCGATGGTCGTCGCCACCGTGTGGCTGGGCGAGCCGATCGAGTCGAACCAGGTGTTGGGGGCGAGTGCCATCCTCGCTGGATTGGCCATCACACGGCTGGTTCACTGAACGGTCGTTCAAAGCTCAACATTTGCATCTCGTCACGTCTTTCTGTATCTTCAGCCCCGTATTCTCTTGAACAGCCAGGGCGGCACTGGCTTTTTCCTGTAAGCCCGTTGGCCGGCTCCCGGCGTATCGGCGGCATTCGTCTCTATATTCGTTTTGTTCGATGTGTGTTTTCGTGGGGGCCTGCCCTCGTGGGTGGATTCCCTATGAGCGAGGAGGACAGCATGAGGCGTTGGACGATGGGTGGGCTTGCCCTGCTCGTGGTGGTTGCGTTTACCGTCCCGGCGTTTGCCCAGGGCGGCGGCGCGAGCAGCACTGGCACGATCCAGGGACGCGTTTCGGATGCGCAGGGCGCGGTGCTGCCCGGCGTCACGGTGACGGCGGTCAGCACGTCACTGCTCGGCAACCAGACCACGGTGACTTCGGAAACGGGCAATTACCGTTTCCCGGCCGTACCCCCGGGCACGTATTCATTGACCTACGAACTGGCCGGATTCAACAGCGTCAAGCGGGAGGGCATTTCGATCACGCTGGGCTTTACCGCCCAGGTGAACGTGGAGCTGGCGCTCGCCACGCTGCAGGAAACGGTGACCGTCACCGGCGCCTCGCCGGTCATTGACACTTCGGCCACGCGCATCCAGCAGAACTTCAAGCTCGATCAACTGCAGTCCATTCCTAACGGCCGCGACATGTGGGCGCTGCTTGCCGTGACGCCGTCGGTGCAGATGGGCCGCATCGACGTCGGCGGCAACCGGGCCGGCACGCAGACCGGCTACACCGCCTATGGCTTCAACGGCCAGGTGCGCGTGCTGATCGAAGGCATCAACACCACGGAGGGCACCGGCGGCGCCGGCTTCTACTTCGACTACGCGTCCCTCGAGGAAGCGTTCATCGGCACGAGCGGCCAGTCGGCGGAGATGCCGAACCCCGGCGTGCAGTCTCAATTCATCGCGCGCTCGGGCGGCAACAAGTTTGCCGGCGAGTACCACCTCGACTGGTACAACAACGCGCTGCAGGGCACCAACATCCCCGATTCCTACACCGCGCCGACGGCGTTCAACAACAGCCCGATCCGCGCGCACAGCAACGAGATCTCGGGCTACTACGATACCGACATCAATGTCGGCGGTCCCCTGAAGAAGGACAAACTCTGGTGGTTCTTCACCTATCGCACGCAGAAGAACCAGGTGGCGCAGCCCAACTTCACGTTCGACAAGACGTTCGACACCAAGTTGTGGAACCCGGTCACCAAGTGGACGTATCAGGTGAACCAGAAGAACAAGTTCATCGGCTACTACCAGTGGGGGCAGAAGGAACAACCGAACCGGTTACCATTCTCGACCTACACCTATACGGACCCCGGACAGACCTACAAGCAGGACTCGGGCAGCTGGGTCTACAAGGCCGAGTGGAACGGGACGATCAGCGACAAGCTGTACCTCGAGGCTCGCTACGGCGACTTCGGCTATTACTTCCCGCTGATCGCGAACACGGATCAGCAATATGAGTGGCGCGACACCGGCCTGGCGATTGTGACGGGCGCCAACCAGATCTGGCAGCTCGATCGCGACCGCAAGCAGTACAACGGCGCGGCCACCTATTTCCTCGACACCGGCAAGGGCAGCCACACCTTCAAGATGGGCGGCGAGCTGCTGAAGGAAGCATCCTGGGAAGGCTACCTGCAGCAGTGGGGCGGCAACATCGATCACATCTACAGCAACGGCGTCTCGAGCCAGGTGGTGTTCGCGCTGCCGACCGCCACCGACGCCGGCAAGCTGAGCGCGCACGACAAGCTGACGTCACTCGCCAACCTCGATCAGCTCGGCCTGTTCGTCAACGATACCTGGGCCTTCGGCCGCGCCACGCTCAACGCCGGCGTCCGCTACGATCGTTACAAGGGCTGGCTGCCCGAACAGCAGCAGCTGGCGGCGAGCACGGGCCCGGTGAGCGTGCAGGCCAAGACCTTCCCCGAAACGACGTTCTACACGTGGAACCAGGTGGCGCCGCGGATCGGGTTCATTTTCGACCTGACCGGCGACGGCAAGACGATCTTCAAAGCGAACTACGGGCTCTTCTGGCACAACCCCGGTGTGGGCGTCGGCAGCTCGGGCAATCCGAACACCGCCGACAAGCGGGCCACCTACCAGTGGAACGACCTCAACGGCGACAAGAAGTGGCAGCCGGGTGAGGAAGGGACCCTGCAGAGCGCGTCGCTCGAAGGCGCGATCCAGGTCGACAAGGCGATCAAGGATCCATACACGCACGAAACCAGCGTGTGGGTGGAGCGCCAGATCACCGACACCATGGGCGTGCGCGCCGGTTTCGTCTACAAGACCGAGGACGATCTGATCTCGACCTATCAGCCGGGACGCGGCCTCGATGCCTACAAGACGGCCGGCGTGCCGTTCACCTTTGTCGATATCGGCAGCGACGGCGTCAGGGGTACCTCCGACGACAAGAGCGTGAACATGGTCGGTTTGCCCAGCGCCAACTCGGCCACTGTCTTCCCCGCCACTCAGGTGGTCATGAACCTGCCGCAGTTTGGCCGCTACAAGACCTACGAGGCGTCGCTCAACAAGCGCTACGGCAACAAGTGGTCGGGTTCGATGGGCTACGGCTTCACGCAGCAGCACAACTTCCCGAACAACTACCCGCAGAACCCGAACCAGCCGGGCGTTGACGACCGGACGTTGTGGAACCTCAAGTTGTCGGGCAGCTACGACGGGCCGGGAGGCGTTCGCATCTCGCCCGTGCTACGGCACCAGTCCGGATCGAACTTTGCGCGCACCGGGACGATCGTTGCGCCGAGCGGTCTCTTCGTCACCGGCACGACGTTCTATGTCGAGCCGATGGACTCCAACCGCGAGGACAATATCTGGGTCTTCGATACGCGATTCGAGAAGACGCTCAGCCTCGCCGGCAGCGTCCGGATTCGCGGCATGTTCGACATGTTCAACATCACCAACAGTCACGCGTCTGAGACGATCAGCCGTGCCACGGGATTGGGCTACCTGAAACCGTCGGCCATCCTGGCGCCGTTCACCATGCGCCTGGGTTTCCGGTTCATCTGGTAACGAGGCTCGACTCCTTGTGGGGGAGTCGTTTTGGCGGGAGGGCGCTACGCCGGCGCCCCCCGCCACTTTTTTCGTCCCGCCTGAACGGTCGTTCAAAGCTCAAGATTTGCTTCTCGTCACAG
>JBDTMB010000195.1:0-10325 GCA_039934485.1 Vicinamibacterales bacterium | reverse complement strand
CTCGTCGCGATCGTGGACTGGCTGGCCACGCAGCGCGAGGCGGCGACCTTGGCGGTGGGCTTCTTCGGCGCGAGCACCGGCGGGGGCGCCGCCCTCGCGGCGGCCGCCGTGCGCCCCGGGCGCGTGGCCGCCGTGGTCTCCCGCGGCGGGCGGCCCGACATGGCTGGCCGGGGCCTGTTACATGTCTCCGCGCCGACGTTGCTCATCGTCGGCGGCAAGGATACCGATGTGATCGAACTCAACCGCAGCGCGATGGCCCGGATGCGCTGCGCGTCGTCGCTGCAAATTGTCCCGGGCGCCACTCACTTGTTCGAGGAGCCAGGCGCCCTCGAAATCGTGGCGGCCTCAGCGGCGCGGTGGTTCCAGGAACACGCCACGTCCAACCCCGCCGTCCAGGCGTCGAAAGCAGTGTGAGATGCGCAAACCGTCGCCCGTCCTGCGAAAGGAAAGAAGATCATGCATGTCCAGGAGATCATGACCCACCCTGTTGTCACGTGTTCGATCGACAGCAACCTCAGCTTTGTCGCGCGGCTGATGTGGGAACGCGACTGCGGCATCATCCCGGTCGTCGATGCCGCCGGCCGGCTGGCCGGCATCGTGACGGACCGCGATATCTGCATGGCGGCCTACCTGCAAGGCGGTGCGCTGCCGTCGATTCCCGTCACCACCGCGATGGCCAAGCATGTCCTCGCTTGCCACGTGAACGACTCGGTGGAAACGGCTGAAGAGCTGATGACCGAAGGCCAGGTAAGGCGGGTGCCGGTGATCGACAACGACGGCCGTCCCGTCGGCATCGTCGCGATGAACGACCTCGCCCGCCTGGCGGCCCGCGCGAAGAAGAGCAGTGTTGAACACGAGATCCTGCAGACGCTGGCCGCGATCTGCACGCCGCGGCCGCACCTGGAACGCAAGCACATGAACCGCGAGGTGAAGGGCGTCACCAGCGTCTGAGGCTGAACGACATGAGCCTTCGGGTGGCGCACGCCTATTGGTCAGTGCCGGCCGTCGAGCTTGTTGCGCAACTGCAGTCGAGCCCCGAGGGGCTCTCGTCGGCGGACGCCGCCCGGCGGCTGGGGGAGCGTGGTCCGTCGGCGCACGGCGATCGTTGGGCCCTCTCGCGGTTACGGGTCCTGCTCCGCCAGGTACGGAGTCCGCTGCTGGCGTTGCTCATCTTCGCGTCGGTCCTCTCGGCGGCGATGCGGGAGTGGAGCGACGCTACGATCGTCCTCGCCATCGTCCTGGCGACGGTGGTGATCGGCTACCTGCGGGAATACCGGGCGGATCGGGCCCTGGACGAGCTTCGCGCCCGTGTGCAGACCAGCGCGCTCGTCCTGCGCGACGGCCGCGAGGTGTCGGTGCCGCACGGCTCGGTGGTGGCCGGCGATGTGGTGCGACTGGCCGCCGGCAGCCTGGTGCCGGCCGATGCCGTGGTGCTCGAGGCGAGCGATTGCTTCCTGAGCGAATCGGCGCTGACGGGCGAGAGCTTCCCGGTCCAGAAACAACCAGGCGAGGTTCCAGCGTCGGCACCCATGTCGGCGCGGACCAACTGCGTCTTCCTTGGCACCAATGTGCGGAGTGGCACCGCGGTGTGCCTGGTGGTGGCCGCGGGCGAGGCCACCGAGTTTGCGCAGATTGCCACCCGCCTCATCCACCGCGCGCCGGAAACCGATTTCGACCGCGGCCTCCGCAATTTCGGCTATCTGCTGACGAGCGCCATGCTGATCATGGTGGTGCTGGTCTTTGCCGTCCACGTCTTCCTCGGCGATCCGCCGGCAGAAACCCTTCTCTTCTCCGTGGCCCTCGCCGTGGGGCTCAGCCCGGAACTCCTGCCCGCCATCCTGAGTGTCAACCTGGCGCGCGGGGCGCAAGTCATGGCGCGCCGCGGCGTTCTGGTCCGCCGCCTCAACGCGATCGAAAACCTGGGCAGCATGAACGTGCTGTGCACCGACAAGACGGGTACCTTAACGGAGGGCAACATGCGCCTGGAGGGCGCCTACGATGCCGAGGGCGCGCCGTCGCCGCCGGTGCTGGAAGACGCGGCGGTGAACGCGAGCCTGCAGACCGGCCTGAAGAACCCGCTGGACGAGGCCATCCTCGCCGCGCATCGTCCCGAAAGCCCGCCCAAGATTGCGGAGATCCCCTTTGATTTCGTACGCCGCCGGCTCAGCGTGATCGTGGAGCGTCCCGCGGGTGCCGTGATGATCACCAAGGGCGCCTTCGCGAACGTGATCGGCGCGTGCGCCCGCACCAGTGACGGGGCGGCGCTCGACGCCGCGCGCGTCGCGGGCATCACCGCGAAATACGAGGAGTGGAGCCGCCAGGGCGTGCGCATGCTGGCGGTGGCGACCCGGTCGATCGCCGTCAAGCCGGCCTACAGCCGGGCCGACGAAGTGGACCTGTCGTTTGCCGGCTTCCTGACCTTTCTCGACCAGCCGAAACCCGGCGTCGCGGTGGCCCTGAAGGACCTGGATCGCCTGGGCGTGGCCGTGAAGGTGATTACCGGCGACAACCGGCTCGTGGCCGCGCACGTCGCGGCGATGATTGGGATGCGCGTCGATCGCGTGCTCACCGGCGCCGAGCTCGACGAACTGGACGACGGGGCGCTGCGCAGGTTGGCGCCGATGACGACGATGTTCGTCGAAGTGGACCCGAACCAGAAGGAGCGGATCATCCTCGCGCTGAGGCGGGCCGGCAAGGTGGTGGGTTTTCTCGGTGACGGGGTCAACGATGCGCCGGCGATGCACGCGGCCGACACCAGCCTGTCGGTGGATTGCGCCGTCGATGTGGCGCGCGAGACCGCCGACTTTGTCCTGCTCGAACCGGACCTCGATGTGATTCGCGGCGGCATCGAAGAAGGCCGCCGCACGTTCGTCAACACGATGAAATACATCCTGACCACGACGAGCGCCAACGTGGGCAACATGATCAGCATGGCCGCGGCGTCGTTCGTCCTGCCGTTCCTGCCGCTCCTGGCGGGTCAGATCCTGCTGAACAATCTCCTGTCGGATGTTCCCGCGATCGGCATTGCCGACGACCTGGTCGATCCAGAGCTCGTCAGCCGCCCGCCGCGCTGGGACATGGGCTTCATCGGCCGCTTCATGGCGGGGTTTGGGTTGCTCAGTTCGTTGTTTGACGTGGTGACGTTCGGCGTCCTGTTGGTGGGCTTCCACGCCGGGGCGGAACTCTTCCGCACCGGATGGTTCATCGAGTCGCTGATGACCGAGCTGGTGATTGCCCTCGTGATCCGGACCTGGCGGCCGTTCTACAAGAGCCGCCCGGGGACACTGCTGCTCTGGACGTCGCTTCTGATGCTCGCCCTCACGCCGGTCATTCCCTTCCTGCCGCTCGCCGACCGGCTCGGGTTCACGCCCGTGCCGGCCTCATTGCTGTTGGCGATGTTCGCGATCACCGCGATGTACGTCGGCGCGACCGAACTGGCGAAACGATGGTTCTACCAGCCCACCGCCTGACCGTCCTTGCGGTGGTCCGAGCCGCCGCGGTAGACGCCGTTCACCGGCAGATCCAGGCGAATGCTGCGCTCGTCGAACGCCGGCGCCGGCAGCGACGGATCGCGCGTGAACAGGATGCCTTGATAGCCGCCCACCGCGCCGCCGTTGGCGGCGCGCACGTTGTGGCCCTTCGCCTTCAGGGCGGCGCCCACCAGGTTGAAGAGGTTGGTCTCCAGCGACAGTTGGTTGTTGTTCTGGTTGTGCGTAAACCTCGCCGCATCGGTCGTCATCTGCACGTTCATGCCGAGGTCGATCAGGTTGACCATGTGTTGGGCGTGGGTTTCGGGTTGGACGCTGCCGCCCATGTTGCCGAAGGTCATCAGCGGCAGGCCGTTCTGCATCACGAAACCGGCGATGATCGAATGGAACGGGCGCTTGTGCGGCGCCACCAGGTTCGGGCTCTTCGGATCCAGCGAGAAGGCGCTGCCGCGGTTGTGGAGCACGAAGCCAAAGGGCGCCACGGTGGCGCGGCTGCCGTAGACGCTGAAGACGCTATGGATGAGCGACACCATGTTGCCCCAGCGGTCCGCCGTCGTCAGGTAGATGGTGCCGCCATCGGTGCCCCCCGTCACTGACGGTGTCGAGGCGGCGTTGGGATCGATTTTCCTGCACAACTTGGCCGCATAGGATTTCGAGAGCAGCTCGTTGAGCGGCACCGGCGAGAACTTGGGATCGGCGTTTCTCGCCATCAGGTCGGAGTAGGCGAGCTTCTTGGCCTCGACCATCACGTGCCAGTACATCGGGTTGGACGGTCCGAGCGTGGCCAGGTTCACGTTGAGCGTGGGCGCGCACACCTCGAGGATGTTCAACATCTCGAGCGCGGCGAAGCCCTGTCCAGGCGGCGGTAATTCAAAAACGTCGTAGCCGTGGTAGTTGGTCGTGACCGGCTCGACCCATTCCGACTGGAATTCGCCGAGGTCCTGTTTGCTCATCACGCCGCCGTTCTTGGTCACCTTGGCGACGATGGCGTCGGCGATCTCGCCGCGATAGAAGCCATCACGGCCTTGCTTCTGGATGATCCGCAGCGCGCGCGACAGGCCGGGATTGCGAATGATGCTGTAGAGCGCGGGCGCATCCTCACCCGCGAGGAACGTGGCTTTCGAATCCGCGTCAGCGCGCAGGCCGTTAACGGCGCTTCGCAGGTCGGAGTGGCGCCGCTCGGCGAGGCCCCAGCCTTCATCGGCGATCGTGGCGGCGCGCTCGAGGGTGTCATTGAAAGTCATGGTGCCGAAGCGCTTCAGCAGCGCGTCGTATCCGGAGATGGCGCCCGGAACAGTGGCGGAATTGACGCCGTTATTGGGCACGCGCGTTTGCGCGAGTTGCTTGGTGAAGAATTCCGGCGTCCAGCCGGCCGGCGCCCAGCCGCCGGAGTTGAGCGCGTAGAGCTTCTTGTCCTTCGCCACGTAGACGAGGGCGAACAGGTCGCCGCCGATGCCGGTGTCGTTCTGCGACGTCACGTCGAGGACGGCGCCGGTGGCGACCGCGGCGTCGATCGCGTTGCCGCCCTTGCGAAGGATCTCGAGCCCGGCCTGTGCCGCGAGCGGATCGCTGGTGGCCACCATGCCGTGCCGGGCGAGGACCTCGGAGCGGCCCTGGCCCATCCAGCCCTGGGCCCGCGATCCGGAGACGGCGTCGATCGTTCCCGACGGCTGGGGCTTGTCGGCGCTCGGAATGCCAAACGGATTCGGCGATTGCGCAATCACCGTGGTTGCGCAAATGGCCAGGGAGAGGGCGATCCAAGTGTGAGTTCTCATGACGCGCCTATGCTACCCTGACGCCCGAAACGGAGGAAGGCGATGTTGCGCAAAGTTGTGTTCAGCTCATGCGTGGTGTTGGGGGCGGCCATTGGCCTTGGTGCCCAGGGCCAGGACTTCACCAAGGTCGAGATCAAGACCACCAGGGTGGCCGGCAACTTCTACGCGCTTGAAGGCTCCGGCGGCGCGATCGGCGTGCTGGCGGGCCCCGACGGAGTGCTGATGGTCGACTCCCAGTTTGCCCCGCTCACTGAGAAGATCGTCGCCGCCATCAAGCAGATTTCCGACGGCCGCATCCGCTACTTGATCAACACGCACCAGCATCCGGATCACACTGGCGGCAACGACAACCTGGCGAAGATGGGCGTGACGATCTTCTCGCGCGACGAGTTGCGCGCCGGACTGGCCACGCGCAGTCCCGGTGGCGCGCCGGCGCCCGGCACGTTGCCGGTCATCACCTACCGCGGGGCGATGACGTTTCACATGAACGGGGAAGACGTGCAGCTGATTCCCGCCCCGGCGGCGCACACCGACGGCGACACGATGGTCTACTTCCCGAATGCCAACGTGATCATGACCGGCGACTACTATCGCTCCGTCGGCTACCCGAATATCGATCGCGCCAACGGCGGATCGTTGAAGGGATTGCTGGCCGCCTTCGACCTCACCATCGAGCGGGCGGCGCCGACGACAAAGATCATTCCCGGACACGGTGCGATGGTGGACGAGACGGCCGTGATGGCGCATCGCGACATGGTGATCGCCATCCGCGATCGCGTCGCCGCGCTGATCAGACAGGGCAAGACGCAGGCGGAAGTGATCGCCGCCAAGCCACAAGCCGACTACGACGCCAAGGTGCCGCAGCCGGGCACGACCGGCGAGCGGTTCGTGATGCAGCTCTACGCCGAGTTGGGCGGCAAGTGACCGACGACAAGTTCGAGCCGCCGGCGGAGCCGCCTGGGCCCGAGCCCGCGTCCGAGCCTGAGACGGCGGAGCGGCGATCGCCGCTTGAAGAATTACGCGCGATGCCGCGGCCGCAGAAGCTGATCCTGGCCGGCAAGGCCGATCGCGCGACGCGGATGCTGCTGATCCGGGACGTCGATCCCCAGGTGCTGCTCTTCGTGTGCAAGAACCCGCGGATCACGCTGGATGAAATCCTCGAGATCACCAAGCTCGGCACGATCAGCGGCCCGGTCGCCGATCACATCGCCGGCACCGCGCAGTGGCTGTCGAGCGAGCAAGTCCGGCTCAACCTGGTGCAGAACCCAAAGACGCCCACGCCCACGGCACTCAAGCTGGTGAGCGGGTTGAACCCGAAGAATCTCCAGGCGCTCGCCAAGAGCTGGAGCGTCAAGCCGCAGGTCAAACAGGCCGCGCTCAAGCTCGTGCTCGAACGCGGCAAATGAGCTTACCGAGTTTGTCCCTGGATGCCGACGATGACGAGGAACTCGCCGCGATTGTCGGGCAGGTGATCATCGTTGATCCCTAGATATAGGTGCCCGCTGACCGGCGCCCTCACTGTCCGTCGATCACCAATCCAGATCGGGCCGTAATCGCCGATGCGCGCGAGCAGGCCGCCGGCCAACTGGTTGAGGATCGGCGCGTCCGGCGCGTTGCGGCCGTTGACCGATCCGGCGGGGGTGGCCTTATCCACCGCGTTGTCGCTCATCAGGATCGTGCCGCTGGCCTCGAAGGTAATGGTGTCGCCGGCCCGCACTTCGATCGCGGCGTCGGTCCAGCGCAACTGCGAATTCACGCGAATCGACCTGGTGTCGGAGGTCGTCGTCGTGGAACCGCCTGGCGTGCCGCCCATAATCTCGAACTCCCGCCTTGACAGCTCGCCGTTGTGGTCGAGATCGCGCTGCGTGAAGCTGGGCGTGGACCAGTGCCATTCGTTGCGGGCGAGCGCGCCGTTGCGGTCGTAGTCCAGGTTGGCGAACTCGTCGTAGACGTCACCGGGGGTGTCCTGGCTGCCGACGACTTCAAAGCGGCTGAGCGTGCCGTCGCCGTTGCGATCGAGGGCGGTGAACGCGCGGTTCGAGAAATACCATTCGCCGCGCTCGACGCGGCCGTTGTTGTTGACGTCCAGGTCGTCAAACCGGATGTCGCGACCGTCGTCGATGTCGCCGCCGAGGAACTCGGCGCGGCTGATGATGTTGTCGCGATTGCTGTCCACGCGCCGGAACGTTTCGTGGTCGAAGTGCCATTCGTTCGGCGACAGGCGGCCGTCGCGGTTGTGGTCGAGGCTGGTGAAGGAGGCGGCGGTCCAGCTCAGGTTGCGTTCCGCCCGGTTCGGATAGTGGTCGGCTTCTTCCCAATTCGCGTCACGGAGGGCACCGACCCGGACTTCCGCTTCGGAGAGCACGCCATCGCCGTTCCAGTCCTGGATGCTGAACGCGCGGGCTGATCCCTGCCACTCGTCGCGCTGAATCCTGCCGTCGCCGTTGCGATCCATGCCCTGAAAGCGCATCTGCGCCTGACGATTCTGCTGGCCTTTGGCCTGGCCCCGACCCTGTGCGTCGACTCCGATGGTGGCCGCCGCCGTGATGCCGGCCAGGCATGTGAGTGCGATGAATGCGCGATGCATGGAAACCTCCATGTGGGATTCGGTGCATAACGCGTGCCCCAGCCAGCTAATCCGTGCGGAGGGCGAGCAGGGGATCGATCCGAGACGCCCGTAGTGAGGGCACGAGGCAGGCGGCGACGGCGACGACGATGAACATCAGCGCGACGGTGGCGTAGACCCGCAAATCCATCGGCTCCACGCCGTAGAGCAGCGATTGGATCACCCGCGCCGCGCCGGCGGCGCTCACCAGCCCGAGCACCAATCCGATCGCCACGAGATCAAGCCCGCTGCGCATGATCAGGCGGACCACCTGGCCCCGCTGTGCGCCCAGTGCCATGCGGATGCCGATCTCCGGCGCGCGCTGCGAGACGGCATAGGCCAGGACCGAGTAGAGCCCGACCGCCGACAGCACGAGCGCGAGGCCGGCGAAGACCGTCGTCAGTGAGGCGACGATGCGCTGGGCGCCGAGGCTGAGGGCGAGGTTGGTCTCGAGCGTCGCGAAAAAGGAGATGGGCTGGTCCGGATCCACCGCGAGCACGGCCGAGCGAATCACCGCCTGGAGCGCGGCCGGATCGCCGGTGGTGCGCGCCAGCACCGACATGCCGGGCCGGCCCAGTTGCCGCATCGCGAAGTAAATCTCATCGGTGACCGGAACGGTGAGGCCGGTGGTCCGGACGTCGCGGATCACGCCGACGATTTGCGCGACGAACTCGGCATTGGGTCCGCGCATCAGCACCTTGCCGATGGCCGATTCGCCGGGAAACACGTGCCTGGCGAACGATTCGTTGACGACGCACACTCCGGGGGCGCCGTCGCGATCGGCCGGCGTGAACGCGCGGCCTTCGGCCAGGGTGATTCTCAGGACCTTGAAGTAGTCGTCGCTGACGACGGCGAAGCCGGCGATGGGGCGTTCCGGCAGGGGCAGGATCGGCCGCCCACCCACGCTATACGGCCCGCGCGGGTTGAAACCCGACAGCGGCAAGCCAAGGCCGGCCGCGGCGTCGGTCACCCGCGGATCGGCCTTGAGCTTCTCGATGACCTGGTTGAAGAACTCTGCCTGCTGCACTGGTGTCTGGTAGCGCGCGATGGGCACGCCGACGAACGCCGTGGCGGCGCCCCTGGCCTCGAAGCCGGGCGCGGCGCGCTGCAGCTCGAGGAAACTCATGAGCAGCAGCGACGATCCCACCAGCAACACCACCGACAGGGCGATCTCGACGATCATCATCGCGCCGCGGAAGCGGCGGCCGCCGCCGCTCGACCCGCGGGCGCCGTCCTTCAACACCTCGACGAGGCCGGCGCGCGACGCCTGGAGGGCGGGGAAGAGGCCGACCAGCAGCGCGCTGACGAACGTCACGGCGACGGTAAAGAGCAGCGCCCGGCCATTCAGGGTCAGCACCGCGTTCGGCGGCAGTTGCGACGTCAGCAGCGATCGAATGCTGGCGAGGGTCCAGAGCGCGAGCAACGTGCCCAGTACGCCTGCGACCAGCGAAAACATGAGGCTTTCGACCAGGAACTGCCGGACCACCTGCACGCGGGTGGCGCCGAGCGACTGGCGCACCGCGATTTCTTTCCGGCGGGCGACGAGCCGGCCCAGGAACAGCGACGCGACGTTGGCGCACGCGATTAGCAGCACGAAGCTCACCGCGCCGAGCAAGGTGTAGAACGTCGGCTCGAGACTGCCGACCAGCGACTGCACAAACGGCTTGGGCTCGCTGTTGGTCGTGGCATCGAGACGGGAGCCGAACTGGGCGCCGTAACTGGCGCTGATCGACGACAGCTCGCTGGCGGCCTGCTGCAGCGTGACGCCCGGTTTGAGGCGCGCCAGCGGCTGCGAATACCCGGATCCGTTCTGCACCTGCCGTGCCGTGAGCGCGGCCACCTCGAACACGCGCGGCGTCAGGAGCTGGGCCTGGTTGAAGGGTGGGCTCAGCCGCGGCGGCATCACGCCGACCACTTCCCACGGTTGCCCGTTGAGCCGGATCGTCTCGCCCACGATCGTCTCGCGGCTGCCGAAACGGGTCTGCCACAACTCGTCGCTGAGGATGCACACCGCGGGCCCGTTGGGCACATCCTCGTCGGCGGTGAAGTTGCGTCCACGCGCCGGCAGGATGCCGAGCGTCGGCAGGAACGTCGCGGTGACGCGCAGGCTATTCAGTTGTTCGGGTTCGCCGTTTCCCGTGAGCGTGAAGCTGTCGAAGGCGGCATTGGCCAGCGACGAGAACGACGTCGCGTGATCCCGGATGGCTTCATACCGCGGCCACGACACCACGGGCGCGTTCAGCGCCGTCTTCGGATTGTTCGCCCAGATCGCGACCAGCGATTGCGGCTGCGGCAGCGTGACCGGATTGAGCACCAGGCGATCGAACACCGAGAAGAGCGCCGTGTTGGCGCCGATGCCCACCGCGATGGTCAGTACCGCGACGAGGGTGAAGCCGGGGCTCTTACGCAGGGAACGGAAGGCGGTGATGAAGTCGGACACCGGACCAGTATCGCAGG
>JBDTMB010000194.1:0-10358 GCA_039934485.1 Vicinamibacterales bacterium | reverse complement strand
CGTTCACGCCCGAGCGGGGCGGACCCACCCGGGACGACACCTCACCAACCGCCAGCGCCACCTACTCCGGCACGATCAACAACGACACGATGGCGCTTCGCATCGTCCTCGCCGGCAGCGACCAGGAAGTGGCGCACTACGTTCTCGTGAGGGGCAGCACGGGGAATGTGAGGAAGTGCCGCTGATCCATGTGCGCGTCCAACACGCCGTGCCGCACCAGCGCCCCGTTTCCTTGCGCGGGGCCTACGACGAGGCCTCCACCTCCTGCAGCAGCTTCCCGGCAAACTGGCTCTGGTAGAGATCGGCATACCGTCCGTGCGCGGCGAGCAGCTCCTGGTGCGTGCCGGTCTCGACGATGCGGCCGTGCTCCATCATCAGGATCAGGTCCGCATTGCGAATCGTCGACAACCGGTGGGCGATCACGAACGTCGTCCGGTTCTTCATCAGCGTGGCCATCGCGTCCTGGATCAGCACTTCGGTGCGCGTGTCGACGCTGCTGGTGGCCTCGTCGAGGATCAGGATCGCCGGGTCGGCGAGAAACGCCCGCGCGATGGTCAGCAGTTGCTTCTGGCCCTGCGACAGGTTGGTGGCCTCCTCGTTGATCAGCGTGCCGTAGTTCTCCGGCAGCGTGCGGATGAAGTGATCGGCCTGCGCGGCCTTGGCGGCGCGGACAATGGCGTCTTCGCCGGCGTCTTCGCGGCCGTAGGCGATGTTGTCGCGAATGCTCCCCGAGAAGAGCCACGTGTCCTGCAGCACCATCCCGAACATCCGCCGCAAGCCGCCGCGCCGCAGCTCGCGGATGTCGACGCCGTCGACGCGAATCGCGCCGCCGCTGACGTCGTAGAACCGCATCAACAGGTTGACCAGCGTCGTCTTGCCGGCCCCGGTGGGACCGACGATGGCCACGGTCCGCCCGGAGGCCACTTCGATCGTCATGTCCTCGATCAGCGGCACCTCCGGCTTGTAGCTGAAAGTGACGTGATCGATCCGGACCTCGCCCCGCGGCGCCGCGATGGCCCCCGCCGACGGCGCATCCGCCGGTTCCTCCGGCTCGTCGAGCAGCTCGAACACCCGCTCGGCCGACGCGATCGTCAGCTGGATGGTGTTGGCCATGCTGCTCAACTGGGTGATCGGCATCGAGAACTGCCGGCTGTACTGGATGAACGCCTGCACGTCGCCGATGGTGATGGCGCGGCCCGTGACCAGGTAACCGCCGATGACGGCGACGGCCACGTAGCCGAGGTTGCCGATGAACATCATGATCGGAAACATCATGCCGGTGGCAAACTGCGCCCGCCAGGCGCCTTCGTAGTAGTTGTCGTTCAAGCCGTTGAACCTGGCCACCGCGCGCTCTTCGTGGCCGAAGGCGGTGACAATCGCGTGGCCTGAATACATTTCAGCCACGTGCCCGTTGAGTTCGCCGAGCGCTTTCTGCTGGCGGATGAAGAAAGCCTGCGACCGCTTCGCGATCCTGGCGACCAGGAGCACGCTGAGCGGCAGCGTCAGGACAACGACGATCGTGAGAATCCAGCTGATCGTCAGCATCATGATGATGATGCCGATGACCGAGAGCACCGAGCTGATCAGCTGGGTCAGGTTCTGCTGCAGCGTGCTGCTGATGTTGTCGAGGTCGTTCACCGCCCGGCTCAGGATCTCGCCGTGGGTGCGCGAATCGAAGAACTTGAGCGGCAGGCGGCCGAACTTCGCCTCCACCTGCCGGCGGATCGCGTAGACCGTCTTTTGCGCGATGTTCGACATCAGGTACTGCTGCAAGTACTGGAACGCGGCGCTGATCACGTAGAGCACGAGCAGCCAGGAAAGGATGTTGCCCACATACGCGAAGTCGATGCCGGCATTCGACCTGCCGAGGGTGCGGCGCAGGTAGCCCTCGAAGATCTTCGTGGTCGCCATGCCGAGCATCTTCGGCCCGATCACGCTGAAGAGCGTCGCCACCACGCCGGCCACGAGGACGACGATGAGCGCCGGCCGGTGCGGCTGCAGATAGCCCGTCAGCCGCCGGAGCGTGCCCTTGAAGTCTTTCGCCTTCTGCACGGGAATGCCGAGGCCGCCCATCGGGCCGCGCCCGAACATGCTTTGCGGCGGCGCCTGCTGCTTGAGCGCGGTGCGTTCGGTGCTCATGCGACCTCCTCGAGCGAGGCCTGCGACTCGACGATTTCCTTGTAGACCGCGCACGACGCCAGCAGCTCCGCGTGCGTGCCGATGCCGGCGACGCGGCCGTCGTCGAGCACGATGATCCGATCCGCGCCCATCACCGTGCCGATGCGCTGCGACACGATGAAGACCGTGGCCGCGGTGGTCTCCTGCTTCAGCGCCGCGCGCAACTTCGCGTCGGTCGCAAAGTCGAGCGCCGAAAAGCTGTCGTCGAACACATAGATCTCCGCCCGCCGGGCCAGCGCGCGGGCGATCGAGAGGCGCTGCTTCTGCCCGCCGGACAGGTTGGTGCCGCCCTGCGACACCGGCGAGGCGTAACCGTCGGGCATCCGATCGATGAACTCGGCCGCCTGCGCCACCGTCGCCGCATGCTGCATCTCCTCGTCGCTCGCCGTCTCGCGGCCGAAGCGGATGTTGCTGCTGATGGTGCCGGAGAACAGCACCGCCTTCTGCGGCACGTAGCCGATCCTGGCGCGCAGGTCTTCCTGCGGCATCTCCCTGACGTCCACGCCGTCCACCAGCACGCGGCCGGCGTTGACGTCGTAGAAGCGGGGAATGAGGCCGGCGAGGGTGGACTTGCCTGAACCGGTGCCGCCGATGATGGCGGTCACCTCCCCGGGCCGCGCCGAAAACGACACCGCCGACAGCGCCGGTTCCTCGGCCCCCGGATACTGGAACGTGACGTCCTGGAACTCCACGTGCCCTCGCGTCGCGCCAGGCGCCTTCGGCTGCGCGGGATCGTTGACGTCGGGCACGACGTCGAGCACTTCATTGATGCGTTCGGCCGACGCCGCGGCACGCGGCAGCGTGACGAACACCGCCGTGACCATGAACACCGCAAACAGGATCTGGATCGCGTACTGGAGCGAGGCCATCATGGCGCCGACGTGCATCTGGCCGGCATCGATGCGCACGGCGCCGAACCAGATGATCGAGACGCTGGTGAGGTTCATCATGAAGAACATCGCCGGCATCAGCAGCGCGACCAGGCGGTTCACCGAGATCGCGGTGCCGGTGAGGTCGAGGTTGGCGGCGTCGAAGCGGCGGCTCTCGTGCGCGCCACGGTCGAAGGCGCGGATCACCCGGACGCCGGTAAGGCCTTCATCGAGCACCAGGTTCAGCCTGTCGATCTTGACCTGCATCACCTGGAAGAGCGGGACGGCCTTGCGCATGATCAGGAAGAAGACCAGCGCCAGCACGGGGATGACGGCAATCAGCACGCGCGCCAGCCGCACGTCCTGCGACAGCGACAGCGCCACGCCGCCGATGGCCATCATCGGCGCGGTAATCACCATGCCGAGCATCATGATCAACACCGACTGCACTTGCGTGGTGTCGTTGGTGGTACGGGTGATCAGCGAGGCCGTGCTGAAGTGGTCGAACTGGTGCACGGAAAAATGCGCGACCCGATCGAAGATGCGCCCGCGGACGATGCGGCCGAAGCCGGTGGCGATCAACGACGAGAAGTAGCTCCCCGCCACGGCGCAAATGGTGCCGATGACGGCCACGACCAGCATCAGGCCGCCGATGGCGAGGATCTGACGCGTATCGCCCGGGACGATGCCGTGGTCGACGATGTCGGCCATCAACCGCGGCAGGTAGAGGTTGGCCAGCGACTGAGCGAGGGCTAACACGACAACGACGGCGAGCGAGGCGCGGAATGGTTTGATTAAACCCAGCAGCTTGAGCATAAGGGGTTAGATCATAAGGCGGTTCATGCCCGGGTCCCCGGGGCAGCCCTCCCGGCGCGAAATAGTCCCCGGTCCGGGGGCAATAGTCCGGAACCTGAGGGCGGGAGCCGCCCAGCCCTGGTGCCGCGGAAACCCTAAGCCGTTTGCCTTCATATGAATAGAACCGCCAGTGCAGCCGCCGGCAGATGGCTCGCCTTTCGCAGTCATCACCGCGATAAGCGGAAGACCGTTCCCGTCCCATTCAGGAGTTCCGGATCATGAAGCCATTCGCCATCCTCGTCAGCGTCGTCACCTTGTGCGCCGCCATCGCCCTCCCGGTCCAGGCGGCTGAGCGCCTCAACGACAAGCAAATCAAGACCGCCGTCGAAAACCTCCGCCGCAGCTTCGATACGTGGAAGGACGCGCTCGAGAAGCGCAACCTGGACGACGCGGTCATCAAGAACGCGTCGGGCACCATCGAGGTGAAGAAGTTCCTGAAGGACTTCAAGGAAGAGATCGACCTGCTAAAGGATCGCCTGAAGCCCGACTACGCGGCCAACCCCGAGGTGACCACCGTGCTGCGCCGCGCCAGCGACGTGGAACGCCGCGCCCAGCAACCGGGCGCGAGCACGGTCGCGGAATGGAAAGAGATGTCGGCGCAGTTTGCCGCCCTGGCGGCGGCATACGGAACCAGCTTCCCGATGCCCTCTCCCGACGCGGTCGCCATGCGATGGGCCGACGAGGAGGTGGCCGCCAAACTGGCGGACATCGAGCACCAGTCGGAGATCGTGGCCAACGCGGCCGACAAGAGCCTGAAGCAGGCCAAGGCCACCTCGGCTGATCGCGACAATGTCAAGCAGGCCCTCGCCGCACTCGAGAACGCCGCCAAGCAAACCCGAACGATGCTGAACGCCGACACCGCCACCGTCGCGCAAGTCGAGGCCCTGTTCCGATCGATCAAGGCCGCCAGGGAAGCCCTCGGCAGCGTGACGATGTCCGGCCCCGGCAAGACCGCATGGGAAGTGATCGGCAACGACGGGACGCTGATCGCCAAGGCGTTCGGCCTGAACCAGATGACCTAGTCCCCAGCGTCATCGACGTCGCCATCAAGCAGGCGCCTTGGCCGTGACCGACATCGACAAGCGAAACCTAATCGCCCAGTGGGCGTTCGACACGCGCCCCGTGCTGCTCCGCTTCCACCTGTGGCTGGAGGACGTCGAGGTGGAGCGGGCACAGGCGCTGGCGGTTTCCCGCTACACGTTCGCCTCGCGCGCCATCGCGCGGTGCCTGGCGATGACCTCCGCGGCCACGGCGCTGGGAACGCGCCTCTTCGGCGGCTTTGGGGAAGGGGCGGGACAAGACAAAGTCGCCTACAACCAGGTGAAGAAGGGCGCGGACGCCATCAGCGCGTACGTGATGAGCGAGGGGCTGTGGCACTTGACGCGGAGCCTTCCCGAGAACCACGCCATCATGGTGTCGCTCGGCGAGGGGCTGATGCCGAAGGTCGGCGAGACGCCGGAGATGGGCGCCAACCCGCTGCTTGGCTTCGGCCGCGTCTACGCGCGTCCCGAAGTCGCGCGGATCGTCGACCGCGGCGTCCGCCGGCTCCTGAACGAACCGGGCCACACCTTCGAGCAGTTCCACCACCGGATGAAGAGGCAGGGCATCACGCTGTGGGGCGCCGCCGTCGACACCCTGGAGAACACGTCGCGCTTCGCCGAGGGGAAGGCCACGGGGCCGATGGCGGTGTTTCACCTCTTCGACTCACCGCTCATCCTGTCGCGTCCGTACGAGTCGTACATGGGCTGCCTGACGGTGCCTCGACGGGTCGCCGAGGCGGCCGACCACGCGGCGATGCTGCTCGATTACCGGACGCCGCGCGCGCAGGTCGTGCAAGCGATCGAAACGGCCTACCCGGGCGTGGGCCGCCAGCACATTCACGTCTGGACGTTGCGGGGGAAGAGCCGCGTGGGGCGGCTGGGCAAACTCTGGGAGGAGTGGACGTCGCTGGGGGTACACCTGGTCGAGGACGGATGGCAGACGCCCTCGGGAGCTGCGGTCTTCACCGATTCGGGCACTTACGCCCCCACCTTCCTCGTCGGAAGCTGGAGGGACGCCGCCGGGGCGACCCACGTCTTTCTCTGTGACGGCTACGCCGCCACGGCCGAGGCCATGCAGGCGGCGAGCCTGTCCGAAGTGCTGGACGTGGACTGCTCGATGGCGCTGTTTTCGCCAAGCTTCGAGCAACCGTGTCACGTCGAAGGGCCGTTGATGCATCTCGATCCCGCGGCGCCTGGCTTTGCCCGCCAGCTGACCGAGTTGATCGGCGGGCACGACGTCGAGGCCGGTCTCGTGCAGTCGTACGCCGAGGCGATCAACGAGGCCGTGTCCGCCAACATCCCGCTCGATCGTCCAGTGCTTCGCCCCGGCGATTTCCTGCCCGAGAAGCGCTGGCACGTGCTGGCCTCGACTGCGTACATCTGCGACGACCCCTACACCGGCTCGAGCGGAGTGACGCAGCTGGCCGAAGGGGTGTACCGCGTCACGGCGCGGCTGGCGACGCGCAAGGCGGCGAGCCGCATCGCGTTCACGTTCCGGCTGATGGAGCCGCTCCACACGGCACGGCACGTCTTCAGCCCGCTGCTCGTCCGCTTCATGTCGGGTGTGGATCACACCACGCGACCGGTGAAGATCTCCGACTCGGGCCGGATCCGGAACGAGCTGCAGACGATGCTGTCGCAGGCGCTGGAGCACGACGGCGAGACCGTGCGGGTCCACTTCGACCGCCTCGACGAACGGGTCGTGCCGCGCGACAAGCAGGAGATCATCCGCCGCGTGCTCACGTGGTACCGCGCGAACCACCCGGTCTGGTTTGGCTGGCTCGAGATCGAGTGATCTATCTGGTGATTTGGTGATTTGGTGATTTGATGATCTGGTGACGGCTGGAACTCCATGCCGTGCTCAACATCGACTGATCAGCCGCTCAGCAGATAGATCACCCGATCACGCGATCAATCGATCACAAGATGACCCACCGTCGTTCAAGCCCGCTCTTCCCACACCATCGCCAGCTGCACGATCACCTCGACCGCCTTCTCCATGTCCTGCACCGACACCCACTCCAGCCGCGAGTGGAAGTTCTGCTCGCCGGCGAAGATATTGGGCGTGGGCAGTCCCATGAACGACAGCTTCGAGCCGTCGGTGCCGCCGCGGATCGCGCGCTCGTGCAACGTGAGGCCGGCGCGGGTGATCGCCTCGCGCGCCCGCTCGACGATCGCGGGGTGATGGTCGAGCACCTCGCGCATGTTGCGGTACGACTCCTCCACTTTCGACTCGAACGACGCGCCGGGCACCCCGGCCACAACCTCGGCGGCGAGTGATTGCAGCCAGGATTCCTTTTCGCTGAGGCCGGCGGTGACAAAGTCGCGCACCAGCAGCTTCACCGACGTGCGATCGACGCCGGCTTGGACGACATAGGGGTGCACGAATCCCTCGAGCCCGCCGGTGGTCTCGGGCGACAGCCGATCGGCCGGCAGCCGCTCGATAAACCGCGCCGCCAGCTTGATGGCGTTGACCATCCGCCCCGTCGCAAAGCCCGGGTGCGTGTTGAACCCCTTGAAGGTGATGGTGATGGCGTCGGCCGAGAAGCTCTCGAACTCCAGCTCGCCGCGGGGGCCGCCGTCCATCGTATAGGCGCAGAGCGCGCCGAACCGGGCCACGTCGAAGTACTGTGTGCCGCGCCCGACCTCTTCGTCCGGCGTGAACCCAATCCGGATCGCGCCGTGCGGGATCTCGGGATGCGCGAGCAGGTACTCGGCCGCCGTCACGATCTCGGCCACGCCGCTCTTGTTGTCGGCCCCAAGCAGCGTCGTGCCCGACGCCGTGACGATGTCGTGGCCGAGGCATTCGCCGAGATACGGTGAGTCGGACACGCGCAGCACGGCCTCGGGATCGTCGGGCAGCACGAGGTCGCGGCCATCGTAGGCGCGATGGACGATCGGCTTGACGCCCGCGCCGCTCATCTCCGGCGAGGTGTCCACGTGCGCGATGAAGCCAATCACCGGTACGCCCGCCTTCGAGGTGGTGGCGGGAATCGTCGCCATCACGTAGCCGTGCTCGTCGATATTCGCGTCGGCGAGCCCGAGTGCCTGGAGCTCGGACACCAGGTCGCGCAGCAGCACCAACTGGCTGGGAGTGCTGGGGTAGGTCCCGGTCTCTTCGCGCGACTGCGTGTCGTAGGCGACATACCTCAGGAATCGCTCGAGAACTGGACTGGTCATGATACTGCCCTCACAGCGCCAGCAGCGTGAGACCGTGCGCCGTGAACGGCGCGAAGTCCGACGCGTTGAAAGTGGCCAGCTCGGCCCCGGCAAGAATCGCCGTTGCCGCGATCAGGCTGTCGGTCCGCAGGCTGCGTTTACGGCCAGCGTGGTTGAACAAGGCCGCCGCGCGGTCCGCGATGGCCTCATCTACGTCCAGGATCTGCCCACCGATCGCTGCGCGCACGAGGTGCTGCTCGGCCTCGGCCACCGGGCCACAGACATACTCAAACCATGCCAGAGACGAGGTCGCGACCGGTTCGCCCTCGCTGATGCGCCGCGCCAGCGCATGCCGCTGTCTGGCCAACAGGGGCAAGGCGATCAGGACATTGGTGTCGAGATGGATCATCCGCGCGCTTCGTCGGCCGTGTGGCGGTCCTGACGCTGCTTGCGAATCCGCGCTTTCAGCGCTCTCGTCGTCTGGCGCGCCGACGGCGTCTCCGCCAGCAGGCTGAGCGCGTCGCCGGGTGTGGCGGGAGTGGCGGCCTCGCGCTGCTCGAGCAAACGCAGCGAGCGCCGCACCACCTGAGACTGCGAGGTGCCCAGCCGCTTGGCCAGGTTGCGCAACGTCGCGAGGCTGGCTGGATCGAGGGCAAGGCCAATGCGAGTCATAGCATCTCCTGACGTATCATCACGGTATGCCTACTTTAGCATAACGGCCGGTGATACCGCCGCGCTAGCTTGCTGCTGAAGACCCCCCGCCTCGGTCACCGCCGACCGGCAGGCGCGTCGCCTTCCGCCACAGGTAGACGCAAAACAGGACGAACCCGATGATCGACACCATCTGGGAGACCGCCTCGAGATCGTAGAACGGCGTCTTGACGAGGTCCTCGCGATACCAGCCGAAGAGCCGCAGGCCCGCGCCCAGGACGCCGCCAAGCGCGCCGCCCGCCATGAAGCCCGAGGCGACGATGACCCCGCGCTCGCGCACGGCCCGCCCGCCGTCCCCCGCCCGCGCCGACCGGGCCTCGACGAAGTACGACAGCGCGCCGCCCACCAGCGCCGGCAAGTTCAGCTCGAGCGGCAGATACATGCCCAGCGCGAAGATCAGGGCCGGCACGCGCAGCATCTCCATCACCACCGCGATCATCGCGCCGGTGCTGAACAGCAGCCAGGCCACCGGCTGGCGGCTCATGAAGCCCTGGACCAGCGCCTGCATGATGGACGCTTGCGGCGCGGCGAGCACCGCGCGCGCATCGCCCGGCGCGGCCTCGCCGAACTGGAACGCCTGGGCCAGCAGCACGATGGCGAGGCCGGCCGCGGCGGCCGAGGCGATGACGCCGAGGAACTTGACGCGCTCCTGGACCGACGGCGTCGACCCCAGCCAGTAGCCGGTCTTGAGATCGGTGATCGTCTGTCCCGACACCGAGAGGGCCGTGCACACCATGCCGGCGATGGCCATCACAAAGAACATGCCGGACTGGCCGCTCACGCCGAAGCGCAGCAACACCACCGACGAGATGATCACCGTGAGCATCGTCATGCCCGACACGGGATTGCGCGCGGTGGTGGCGATGGCCGTGGCGGCGACCGACGTGAAGAAGAACGAGAAGAGCAGTGTCAATGCCAGCGCAATGCCAATCGCGGTGACGCTCGAGAGCAGCGTGCCGAAGAACACCGCCACGGCCAGCGCCGCGACCACCACGCCGATGAGTTGGGCCATCACCGGGAGGTCGCGGTCGGTGCGCTCGCCGGTCGCTTCGCCGTGGCGGAAGGCGCGCGCGGCAATCGCGAAGGAGGCGCCGACGATGCGCAGCGACTTGATGATGCCGAAGATGCCGGAGGTGGCGATCGCGCCGACGCCGATGAAGCGCACGTAGCCGCGGAAGATCTGCGACGCGGTCATGCTCGCGATCGGCACCGTCCCGGGATAGACCGCGTCAGGCAGGTGCTGGCCGATCATCCAGATGAGCGGCACCAGCACCAGGTTCGAGAGCACGCCGCCGGCGACGAGCACCATCGAGGATCGCAGGCCCATCACGTAGCCGAGGCCGAGGATGAAGGCCACGGCATCGAACGCGACAACGATCCGGGCCTGGTCGGCGAGCGACTTCACGGCGGGCACGAACTGCAGGTCGACGAATTCCTTCCACACCTGGAAGGTCGTGACGAAGAAGTCGTAGACGCCGGCGATCGCCGCGGCCTGGAGCAGCAGCTTGGCCTGCGACCCGCCGCGCTCGCCCGTGACCAGTCGTGT
>JBDTMB010000193.1:0-10364 GCA_039934485.1 Vicinamibacterales bacterium | reverse complement strand
GGCAAGTGGCTGGTCGCGCGCGCCACGGCACAGGCGGTGAACTGCCTGGAGCCGCTCCGCAGCCCGCTGCCGTACGACGCCTGCGGC
This sequence comes from Vicinamibacterales bacterium, assembly GCA_039934485.1. Classification (GTDB taxonomy): domain Bacteria; phylum Acidobacteriota; class Vicinamibacteria; order Vicinamibacterales; family UBA2999; genus 12-FULL-67-14b. The sequence continues at coordinate 10,277 of JBDTMB010000193.1, read as the reverse complement.
CAGTGCCGATCGTGCGATCGGATCGCTCGCGGCGTGCACGTCGACGTCATGGCGATCGAGCCCGACGATCGCGCCTCGATCAAGATCGACGTGATTCGCGACGCACTCGCCAACACCGGTTACCGCCCCTTCGAGGGCAAGCTGCGCGTGATCCTGATCCGGGAGGCCGACACGCTCGAGGCTGCGGCGCAGAACTCCTTGCTCAAAAGTCTGGAAGAGCCGCCGCCCGGCACGATGTTCATCCTGACGACGGCGGTGCCGGGCGTGTTGCTGCCGACGGTCCGCTCGCGCTGCATGCGCCTGAGGTTCGGACGGTTGACGGCCGCGGAAGTCACCACGGCGCTGGTGCGCGATCACGGGCAGTCGGAAACGGAGGCGCGCGTGGCCGCGCCGCTGGCCGACGGCGGCATCGGCCAGGCGCTGGCGCTGGCCGACACCGACCTGACCGACATCCGCGATTCCGCGCTCGCCTTGCTCCAGCAAACCTCCGGCCGCGCCGACACCCAGGCGCGCCTGCAGGCGGCAATGAACCTGGTCGGGCAGAAGAGCAAGGAACGCGATCGCGAGGAATTGTCCGTGGTGCTGCGGCTGGCGGCGTCGATGCTGCGCGATATCGAGGCGATCAACTTCGGCGCGGATCAGGCGGTGCTGGCGAATCCCGTGATCGTGGACGACCTGTCCACCCTTGCGCGATCGTTCGCCGGCGATCGCGCCCGGACCGCGTTCGGGGCGGTTGATAGGGCCCTGACCGCTCTCGATCGGAATGCCGGGACCAAGGTGGTCGCGGAGTGGCTCGCGGTCCAGCTGTAGACTCGCGCCCTCGGCGCTCGTGGGGCGTGTGGCCTTGCGGCCACGCGTGGGACTCGGCGCTACGCGCCTCGTGGGAGTCGCTCGCTTGCGCTCGCTCCTGGGACGCCTCCCTTCGGTCGGCGTGGGACTCGGCGCTTCCGCCGGAACAACTCAAGTCCGATCCCTTCGACTGTCAAAACGCCGGAATTGATTCCATCGACCCCCACGCCGACCGAAGGGAGGCGTCCCACGCGCCGGCGAAGCCGTCGCGTCCTAGGAGGGCCGAAGGCCCGACTCCCACGCGGCGCGACTTGTCGCGCGAAGGCGGAAGCGCCGCGCCCTGAGTCATACTTAGCGGATGCCCCGTCCCCGCGTCGCCATTACCGTCGGCGACCCCGCAGGCATCGGTCCTGAAATCGCGGCCAAGGCGGCCGCGGATCCCGGTGTGCGCGAGATCTGCGAACCCATCATCTTCGCGCCGCCCGCCATCAACGGACTGCGCCTGGGCGAAGTGTCGGGCGCGGCGGGGCAGGCGGCGTACGACACCATCGTCCGCGCCGTGAATGCGGCGAAGGGCGGCCAGGTAGACGCGATCGCGACGGCGCCGATCAACAAATTCGCGTTTTCAAGAGCCGGCCTGTCGTGGAAGGGCCACACCGAGTTGATCGGCCACTTGTGCGGCACGTCGCGGGTCGCCATGATGTTCTACTCGGTGCCGTTGAAGGTGGTGTTGATCACCGTGCACGTGCCGCTGGCCAGGGTGCCCGGCCTCATCACGCGCGAAGCGGTGGAAGACACGATCGCGCTGACGCATGAATCGTTGCCGCAGTTTGGCATCCTGAAGCCGCGGCTCGCGGTGGCGGGCCTCAACCCCCACGCCGGCGAAGGCGGCTTGCTCGGCAGCGAGGAGGCCGAGGTGCTGGCGCCGGCGGTGGCGGCGTCGCGGGCGCGCGGCATCGAGGTGAGCGGGCCCTTCCCGGCGGATACAATCTTCGTTCGCGCGCATCGCGGTGAATTCGACTGCGTGCTCGCCTGCTATCACGACCAGGGCCTGATCCCGGTGAAGCTGCTGGCGTTTGGCCACGCCGTCAACGTCACCCTCGGCCTGCCGATCATCCGCACCTCGGTCGATCACGGCACGGCCTTCGACATCGCGGGCAAGGGCGTCGCGGATCCGGGCAGCCTGATCGAGGCGGTGAAGCTTGCGGCACACCTCGCCAATAACGAATAACGAATAACCAATAGCGAATAACCAATAACCAACGTGGCAAAGACCGAGGCACGCAAACCCAAGGACGACACCGAGTCGTTGATCGCTGACAACCGGAAGGCGTTCTACGACTATCACATCCTCGAAACCTTCGAGGCGGGCATCGCCTTGCTGGGGACCGAAGTCAAGGGCATTCGCGAAGGCCGGGCCAACCTGCGCGACGCCTATGCTCGGCTGGAACGGGGCGAGGTGTGGCTCTACAACGTCCACATCAATCCCTACAGCCATCGCGGCTACGTCGACCACGATCCGAAGCGGAAACGGCGGCTGCTCCTGCACAAGCACGAGATCCGCAAGTTGATCGGCAAGACCGTTGAGAAGGGCCTCACGCTCGTGCCGACGCGGCTCTACTTCAAGCACGGCAAGGTGAAGGTGGCGATCGCGCTGGCCAAGGGCAAGCAGGCCCACGACAAGCGCGAGACGCTGAAGAAACGCGAGGCCGATCGCGAGACGCGGGCGGCCGTCAAGGAGCGCCAACGCTGATGCGGGTGCTCGTCATCGGCGCGGCCGGCCAGCTCGGACAGGCCACCGTCGCGCGACTCACCGCCGCCCACGACGTCACGCCGAGCACCAGGCAGGACGTCGACTTGCGGGACCACGCCGCGCTGCGCGCCTTCGTGCTGGCGCGGCGCCCGGAGGTGATCGTCAACTGCGCCGCCTTCAACAACGTCGACGCCGCGGAGGACGATCCGCGGACCGCGCTCGACATCAACGCGATGGCGGTGCGCACGCTCGCGCATTGCGCCGCCGATCTCGACGCCGTCCTGTTTCACTTCAGCACCGACTTCGTGTTTTCCGGCACCGCCTCGGCGCCCTACGCCGAGTCCGACCTGCCCGAGCCGAAGAGCATCTACGCCCAATCCAAACTGGTGGGCGAGTGGCTGGCCACGGCGGCGCCGAGGCATTACCTGTTCCGCGTCGAGAGCCTGTTCGGCGGGCCGTATACGCGCAGCAGCGTGGACAAGATCGTCGACGCCGTCCGCGCCGGCACCGAGACGCCGGTGTTCTTCGACCGATTCGTCTCGCCGAGTTTCGTCGATGATGTGGCCGACGCGCTCACCCACGCCGTCGAAGCGCCCATTCCCTTCGGCTTGTATCACTGCGTCAACGACGGCGTCGCCACCTGGCTCGAGGTGGGCCGCGAGATCGCCCGGCAACTCGAGCGACCGGAGACGATGCTGAAGGCGGTGTCGGTGAAGGACGTCAAGCTGCGCGCCGAGCGTCCGAGGTACGCGGCGCTCAGCAACGCCAAGCTCGCCGCCGCCGGTTTTGCGATGCCGTCCTGGCAGGACGCCATCGCCCGCCACCTGCATCGCCGCTCCCGCCCATGAACCGCATCGTCGTGGCCTCGCGATCGTTTTCCGGCAACGCCGCGCTCCGCGCCGAGCTGCTCGCGCGCTACCAGGATGTGACGTTCACCGAGTCGCCCACCGTCCTCAATGGCGACCCGCTGATCGCGCTGCTCCGCGGCCACGAGCGCGCAATCGTCGGACTCGAACCGATCGACGAACGGGTCCTGACCGAAGTGCCCGAGCTTCGCGTGATCAGCAAGTACGGCGTGGGGTTGGACGGCCTCGATCTCGAGGCCATCGCCCGCCACGGCGTGCGGCTGGGGTGGATGGGCGGCGTCAACCGGCGGTCGGTGGCCGAGCTCACGGTGATGTTTGCGATCGCGCTCCTCCATCGGGTGCCCGAAGCGTCCGTGTTGCTGCGCGCCGGCGGGTGGGACAAGTTCGTCGGCCGCGAGCTCACCGGACGCACGGTGGGCATCATCGGTTGCGGGCACGTCGGCCAGGACCTGGTCAAGCTGCTCGCGCCGTTCGGGTGCCGCGTCCTCGCGCACGACATTCGCGACTATCCGGATTTCTATCGGGAACATCGCGTGCTGCCGGTACCGCTCGAGCAACTGCTGGCCGAGGCCGAAGTGGTCACCCTGCACGTCCCGTTGGATCAATCGACAAGGGGCATGATCGGGCCCGCGGCGATCGCGCAGATGCGAAAGGGTGCGGTCCTCATCAACGCGGCGCGAGGCGGGCTGGTGGACGAGGCGGCGCTGGCCACGGCGCTCACGAGTGGCCACCTCGCCGGCGCCGCGGCGGACGTGTTCCAGGCGGAGCCGGCGGCAAGCCCGGCGCTCCTGGCGCTGCCGACGTTTCTCGGCACGCCGCACATTGGCGGCAGCAGCGCGGAAGCGCAGTTGGCGATGGGCCGCGCCGCGATCGACGGGCTCGAGTCGGCCAGGCTGATCGGCGGAGGCTGGCCGTGACGTCCGGCCGTGTCGCCGGCCTTGCGCTGTGCCTGTTGATCGCGCTGACCTACGTTTACGATCTCGGACGAACGCCGGTCTACTTCGGCGGTGACGAGGCGCACTTCGCGGTGATCGGCCAGCGGTTGGCCGAGACCGGCCGCAACCTGAAGGGCGACCTGCTGCCGCTCTTCATCAGGCTCGACGACCCGCAAGGGCCCCCTGAGGACTTGCCCTGGGGCACCACGTGGTACCAGCCGATGTTGTTCTACGCGGTGGCCGTGGTGCTGAAGCTGCTGCCACTGTCGATCGCGGCCGTGCGCTTGCCGCTGGCGATTCTCGGCGGCGTGATCAACCCGCTCCTGATGTACTTCGTCGGCGCCAGGATGTTCAAGCGCCGCGACCTCGCCTTCCTCTCGGCGGTGATCCTCCTGTTGAGCCCGCCACTCGTGATTCTGGGCCGGCAGGCCCTCGACTACGCGCTGCCCGTCACGTTCATCCTGGCCTGGCTGTGGCTGCTCTTGGCGTACACCGACACGGGCCGGCTGCGATTGGCGTTCTTCTCGGGGCTGGTGCTCGGTGTGGGTTGCTACAGCTACATCCCGTCCTGGGCGATGATGCCCGGCTATCTCGGGCTGTCGTGGCTCATCATGTGGAATCGCCGCGCCGATGGCTGGCGCGCGATCGGGTGGTCGGCAGTTGGCTTCTTCATCCCGGTCGTCCTGGTGCTGCCGTGGCTCTGGGCCCACCCCACCGCGTTTCACGAGATCGTTCAGCGCTACCGCGTGGCCGAGGATGGGGGCACCAGCGTCCTCAGCAATCGCGTCAACCTCAAGGGCCTCGCCTCCTTGGTGTCGATCTATTGGGACTACTTCGATCCGGCGTACCTGTTTCTGACGGGAGGGCCCAGCATGACCACGTCAACCGGGCGCGTTGGCGTGTTCCTCATCCCGATCGCGATTTGGCTGCCGGCCGGCCTCTACGCGCTCGTCGCGAACCGCGCCAATTGGAAGTGGAGTGTCGTCCTGGCGGCAGGCTTGTTCGCGGCGCCGCTGCCGGCGGTGTTGCGCGGCATCCCGGACATGGTGCAGCGCGAACTGATGATCTTCCCGTTCGCGGTGCTGATTTGCGGGCACGGCCTCGCCCTGGCGATGCGGTCGCGCCACGCGGTGGCGCGGTGGTGCGGCGCGATCACGGTCGCGGTGATGGTGCTGCAGTACGGGGTCTTCGTTCACGACTACTGGACCCACTACAAGCGGCGCTCGGCCTTTTATTACGACCCGGCCGCGTTTTCGGAGATCGCCAACGTCATCTTTTCCGTCGAGCGCGCCCGTGCCATCCCCGCCGTGTATTTCGGTGCGGATATCGACGACGTGGGTGCGAAATGGCGGTTCTTCACCACGGCTGAAGGCCGCGAGGGCCTGATGGACCGGACCCGATACGTGGCCGATCCGTGGAGCGTTGCCGACGCGGTTCCGGGGAGCCTGCTGGTGGTCTATGACGAACGGCTCAAGGTCCAGGCGCTGGTGGACGGCGGCCGGTGGAAGGTTGTCGAGGTCGTGGCAGACTTCGATCAGCGGACGACCGCCGTCGTGCTGACGCGCCTCGAGAGCTTCCGTCGTGAGCGATAATGCCGTCGGCAGCGGCGACGCACACTGGATGATCAGGCGGACATACCTAAACCGGGTGATTGCGGGGCAGATATCCCGGCTCACGCGGTACTTCGACCGACTCGTGCAATTGAGCCCCCGTCAGACGGATGAGGGCGGATTGTTGCAGGAGATTGACTGCCGCGAAAAACGCGTGGCCGCTTCGCTCGAAGACCTGCCGCGCCCGGAGGCCGCGGCCACAGGCACGCGGGTCGCGATTCTCCTGAACGGTAATCTCAATCACGACCATGACATCGAAGCGACGCTCGGCGCGCTCAAGGCCAGGCTCGATCGCCTGTCACGCGTCATCGTGGTGGCCTACAACCCGTACTTCCGAGCGGTCTTCGTCCTGGCCAATGCGTTGGGGCTCCGCACGGGCGACCTCCCCACGACCTTTCTGACGCGTGGATCGTTCGACGCGCTTGCCAAGTTGAGCGGATACGAAGTCGTGCAGGTGAAACCCGTCGGTTACTGTCCGTTTGAACTGCTCGGGCTGGGCAACGCCGTCAACCGGGTGATGCCGGCCATCCCGTTCTTCCGCTGGTTCGGCGTTGCCGCACTGGTGATCCTGCGTCCGGTGTACGCGTCGCATCCGCCGCCGAGCCTGAGCATTGTCATCCCGTGCCGAAACGAACGCGGGAACATCGAGGCCGCGCTCCAGCGATTGCCGGCAATGGCCGGGCCCGTGGAGGTCATTTTCGTCGAAGGTCATTCCACCGATGGCACCTGGGAAGAAGTGCAGCGGGTCATTGCCAAGTACGGCGATCGGTTCACGCTCTGTGCCTGCCAGCAAACCGGCAAGGGAAAATCCGACGCGGTTCGCCTGGGCTTTTCGATGGCGACGGGCGAGCTCCTGACCATCCTCGATGCCGACCTGACGATGCCACCGGAATTACTGCCTCGCTTCTACAACGCCTACTGCTCGGGGTTGGGAGACTTCATCAATGGCACCCGCCTGGTCTATCCCATGGAGGGCGAGGCCATGCGTTTTCTCAATCGCCTTGGGAACATCTTCTTCGCCAAGGCGCTGGCCTTCGTCCTCGATGCGGATCTGAACGATTCGCTGTGCGGCACCAAGCTGATGCGGCGGGACGACTATGCGCGCATGGTCCGGTGGCGAGGTGATTTTGGCGACGTCGATCCCTTTGGCGACTTCGAATTGCTGTTCCCGGCGTCGATCCTCGCGTTGGGCATGGTGGACGTGCCGGTGTTTTATCGGGCACGCGTCTACGGCTCGACCAACATCCATCGGTTCAGGCACGGGTTGATGCTGCTGCGGATGACGCTGATTGGCCTTTTCCGGATCAAGATGGGGGCCGGCCCGAGATGAGTCCGGGGACTGCGGTGCCGATCGAGCAGCATAACGTCGAGATCGCCCGCAACCTCGCCTCGTGGAATCGCAAGCCGTTGCTGCGGCGCGTCTACCAGGAATTTCACCGGCGCCTCGCCGCCCACATCGACGCCAACCTGAACGGCCTGGTGGTCGAACTGGGTTCCGGTATTGGCAACATCAGGGATGTGATTCCAGGATGTCTTCGGACCGATTTGTTTCCGAACCCGTGGATCGACCAGGTCGAGAACGCTTATCGATTGACCTTCTCCGACCAGCAGGTCTCGCACTTGATCCTGTTCGACGTCTTCCACCACCTCCGGTACCCACGGACGGCCCTTGTGGAATTCGATCGGGTCTTGCCACCCGGTGGGCGAGTGATCGTCTTCGATCCTTACATCAGCCTTGCCGGGCGGGTCGTGTATGGGCCGCTGCACCACGAACCGATCGGGTGGAGCGAACCGATTACCCCGGTGGCCCCTGCCACGTTCGACCCCCGCGAGCAGGATTATTACGCCGCGCAAGGCAACGCGACGCGCATCTTCTGGAACCACGAATACCCGGCCGTGCTCGACGGATGGGAGGTGGTGGCGCGCGAGGCCATTGGCGCCTGGCCCTATGCGCTGTCGGGCGGCTACAGCAAGCCGCAGGTGTATCCCACCGGGCTCTACCCCTTGCTCGATCGCCTGGACCGATTCGCGGCGGCAGTGCCCAAACTGTCGGCACTGCGGACTCTGGTCGTGCTGAAGAAAATCGGACGCTGACTTACTTCCGCACGCCGATGCCCAGGACGCCGGCCAACCAGCCGCCTGCGCCTTTCTCGACAACGGTCACCTGGCAGGTGGTCCGCGCCTGCTGAAGGCACGCTGCTTCCGCATCCGAGACAGCATCGGCGCTGGAGGGAGCCCGGCTGAAGTTTGCTGGAACTTCGAAACCGGCGAGCACTGCCTCGGCATCGTCGTGGCAGGCGCACTTCGGTTCCGTGGCGTTCTGTTGATCGAGCACCAGGGTGTAGCGCCGGGCAAGGTCCGGATAGGCGACACGGGTGCTGATTAGATCCAGGGCGAACGAAATCACTCGGATGCTCGCGACCTTGCCGCCCGGATCCTCGACCGGGATTCTCTCCGCGAGTGCGCGGATCGGGAACCTGACCAGTGCGTGCGGCCATTCGGAGGAGTTGCGTCCGGAGTCGGGGCCGAAATCGAGTGCCAGCATGCGACCCGTGGGAAGCGCCTGCAGGGCGACGATCCCGACGGCGAGGCCCGCAAGGAGCCGCCGATTCACGACCTCGAGGAAATGGGATTCCACCAACAGGACACCGACGAGGGCCAGGAGTGGATACGCCAGGAATCTGCCGTAGCCCGTGTAAGAGACGCTGAGGGTATCCGCGTAGAAGAACAGCACGAGGGCTACGGTCGTGACGGCCCAGGCCGTGTGTTGGCGCCACCGTTCCGGATCCCGTCGCAAGCGCCATGTCCCAGCCACTGCCCAAGCCGCGAGGATGGCGATCACCGCCAGGCCGCCGGTGCCAAGCTGGTAGTGCACGTTGTGAAACCACTCGGCGGCCCGGCTTGGCGTCCACAGTTCGACCCCGCCGGTCAGGGCATACTCGCGCCCGATGTGAAACCCGCGGCGCACCTGGTAGTAGAAAAAGAACGGCGTCGCCGCCGCGACGCCCACGGCGAATCCGCCTCGACGGAGCTTCGGCACGACACCTTTCCAATCGACCATGGCGAGCATCCACACAGTGGGCAGGAACAGGACCGCGGTCTCTTTGAAGAACGTCGCCGCCCCGGCGAGAAGCACCGACACCCAGCGTTCACCGGGAGGCAACACGATGATTCCTTCGATGGCCAGCAGGATGAAGACCACGGCCCAGGGCTCCAGCAGCCCGCCTCCGACATAGACCAGCGACATCGGCTGAAAGTAGGCAAGGAGCGCGGCCGGCAAGACGGCGAGGTCGGGCCATCGCCGCAGATAGAACGGGCGCAGCACGAAGAGCCAGGCGGGTACGGACAACACATTGACGACATGGTTAGCGGCGAAGGGATACGGGAATCTCAAGACGTCGAGCGCCACGTTGAGCGGCGCCGCCAGGAGATAGAAGCCGGCCGGGTATCGCGCGAAGATGGTATGGGGTTCAAACCAGTGGCTGGCCACGAGCAAGGCCACGACGGTGATCGTGAGCAGGTAACGCTGATGAACCCTCGCGATGACCCCGAAGACCGTCACGAGCAGAGCGAGCAGGACGGGCCCGCCGAGTCGAAAGTGCAACGCGAAAGCACGAACCGCGCTGAGGTGATAGCCCTCATCACCGCCGTAGCCGAATTCCTCGCGGAGGGTGAGTCCGACGTGGAGCAGCAGTGGCAGGGTGATGCCGATGCCGATTAGTGCGGCGCCTGGTGACGGTGCGCCGAGCCGCGTTCGATCGGGAAGTGACAGCGGGAAGGGGTTGTCGCCGTCCGGCACCGTGGTCCGCCAATAGTCCAGGGCCAACGCCAGGCCCAGCAGGCCCCAGGCCCACCAGCCGATCGCATCCAGTTGGGTCCAGGTGCCGGTGGCGACGAGGCCCGTGACCACAAACACCGTTAACGGACCCACGGCGCTGAGGCGACTCGATGGTGCAAGACTCAACCCCGCGATTATACCGAGCGAGCGCGGCGCGCTAGTCATTGCGATGGTGCTGCAGATAGAATCGAGGGATGAGGATTTTGATCACGGGCGGGGCAGGGTTCATCGGGTCGCATCTGGCGGAGGCCCTGCTCGACGGCGGGCACGAAGTGGCCGTGATCGATGACCTGTCCACCGGCTCGATCGACAACATCATCCATCTCAAGGGCCGTCCCGGCTTTCACTACACGATCGATACCGTGTTCAACGATCCGCTGGTCGCGGAAATGGTGGACCGCGCCGACGTGGTCTTCCACCTGGCGGCGGCGGTCGGCGTGAAGCTGATCGTCGAGCGGCCGGTGCACACCATCGAGACCAACGTGC
>JBDTMB010000192.1:0-10412 GCA_039934485.1 Vicinamibacterales bacterium | reverse complement strand
AAGACCCTGGCGTGCGCCTATAGCGCGCGCGCCAGCGCCTTTGCCGGCGTCTCCACGCCGCTGACGTGGAAGGAAGTTCACGATTCGCCGAAGCCGCAGGACTTCACGATCGACACCGTCGCCGCCCGCGTGAGGAAGGCCGGCGACCTGTGGGCCGGCTTGCGCAAGCACAAGGGCGCCGATCTACTCGGCGCCCTTGAAAATATCCGGCGCGCGTGAACGCTCTACGAAATCTCGTGACAGAGTTGGCAGTCCTGCGGGATGGTTCGCCCATCCTTGGTGGTGTGTTCGCCGTCGTGGCAGCGGAAGCAACCGGGGAATTCCATGTGCCCGCGGTTGTCGGGGTGGTAGCCCCAGCCGAGCTTCATCGCCGGGAAGACGTTGCGCCCGTGCAGGTCCTTGAGCGCGGTAATGCTGCGGGTGATGTCGGCCTGCCGTGAGGTCCACAACGCCGGGTAGCCGTCGCGGTAGAACGCCGTGAGCTTGCTGACGATCTGCTCGTCGGCCACCGCTCGCGTCGGGTAATCGACCTTCAACACGACCGCCGCTTCGCGCCGGATGAACGGCAGGTCCCTGGCGACGGCGCCCCCGCCCATCGCTTCGTTGATGGCCCGCTCGGCCGACCGCGCGAAGATGTGGCTGGGGCGATTGTGGCAATCCACGCAGTCCATCCGCCGCCGCTCGCCGGCCGCCAGTTGGGCTTCGGTGACACCAGGGGCAAAGTACTCGCGGACGACACCGCCGGGCGCGGTCAACTTCACGTAGCCGATCTGCTGCCGCCCGGGGTCGAGGGCCACGTAATCGACGGCGTTCTGTTCGGCGACGTGCCAATGGATGCCGATCGGCTTCCCCGCGGCGTCGTTGCCGCCGATGCGCAGTTGCAGCGTCGTCACCGATTCGGTGTTGGCTTCGTCTTCCGCGTACTCCTTCTTGACCTCGACCTTGTCGCCGTGGAACTTCGTCGGCCAGTGGCACTGCGCGCACGTCTCCCGCGCCGGGCGCAGGTTATGGACCGGCGACTGGATCGGCCGGCTGTGGGTGTTGAAGGTCACCGCGAAGACTTGCCGCAAGCCCGACATCTTCGACTGGACAAACCAGCTGGCGCCGGGCCCGATGTGGCAGGCCACGCAGTTCACCCGCGCGTGCGGACCGTTCTGGTACGCCGTGTACTCCGGCTCCATCACCTCGTGACACACCTGTCCGCAGAACTGCGCGGAGTCCATCTCCTCGACGCCCTTATAGGCCGCCACGGAGACCAGCATCATGTTGACGGGGGTGAGGACCGCGACGGCGAACACGACGGCGCGAATCCGCGCGTCGTTGAAATCAAGGCGCGGCCATTTCTCCAGCGAAGGCGGACGCCCGTGCTGGCGCCGCCGCGCCTCAATCCAGGCGCCGAACGGAATCGTCAGGAGGCCGATCACGAACACCGTCGGCAGCACGATGAAGAAGATGATGCCGAGATAGGGGTTGGCGTGGACCGTCCACCCCGTGAGGTCGGCCAGAAAGAACCCCAGGAACAGCAGGACCGAGACTGTGGCCAGCAAGGCCCCGGCGATTGAGATCAGGTTGCGCAGAATGGTGACCGGGTGCAGTTCGGCGGGTGACCCCGGAGTTTCAGCCATGCAGGACGCCTCCAATGATAAACACGAGCAGGATCAAGCCGATCAGCACCGCCGCCGCGCCCAGGATGCGCCCGCCCGTCGAGACCCAGGCCGGCTCTTGCGGCACGCGCTTGTCCTCGAGCCGCCCTTCGGCAACCAGCCGTGCATACTCGGCCGGACGTTCGTGCATGAGCTCGTCGTCGGTGACCTGGCCGGTGAACATCACCATGTCCATCGGGAACTTCTCCGGGCGGAAGTGGCTGTTGAAGAAGTGGATGGTGAAAATGAATCCGGTGGCCAGCAGGGCTTCTTCGCCGTGCACCATCAACACCACGTTGAACATCCACCCTGGCAGCAGGCCGGCGACAAACTCCGCGAACCACAGCAGCAGGCCCGACCCGCCGATGATGAACATGCCCCAGAACACCGCCCAGTAGTCGAACTTCTCCCAGTAGGTATAGCGATCGAACAGCGGGCGTGGGCCCCGTCCAATGAACCACTTGAAGTGATCGATCAGCTGGAACAGGTCGCGCGGCTGCGGCACGAGCGACGAGGGTCCCCACAGCAGGCCCTTCTCCCGGCGCACGACGAGCCGCCAGGCGATCTCCGCCACGTGCACCGAGAAGATCCCCAGCATCAGGACGGCAAAGAAGCGGTGGGCCACGCCCGCCGTCTGGATGCCGCCGAGCGCCACGGCCAACCGGTGGGCCCACACGCTGGCGCTGAACAATAGCGGCAGGCCCGTCGCCGCGAGGCCGAGGAAGCTCACGAACATCACGAGGTGCAGAAACCGCTGATACGGCGTGAACCGCACCAGGTGCTGGGAGGTGGCGCTCATGACGCACGCGCTTTCAGGTCGGCGCGCCGTTGCCGGCGTGCCAGGTACGAGCGCGGGAACCACAACAGGGTGTGAATGCCGAAGAACAGGAACACGCCGCCGAGCAACGCCTGCATGCCCTTGGTTGACCAATAGAGCGCCGGGCTCCCGTACCGATCGTTCTTGTCGGCGTGCGGGTCGTACTTCGCGAAATTCTCGCTCGCCTGCGCGTGGCACTTGCGGCACGTGGCGACCCGATTCACGCTCGAGATGGCCGACGCCGCGTTGCTGAGCGGCAGGATGTCGTGATGGCCGTGGCAGTCGCTGCAGGTGGCCACGCGCGTGAACCCGAGCGCGGTGACCTGGCCATGGAAGGTGTCGCGGTAGGTCGCGATCTTGTTGAGGTGACAGGTGCCGCACTCCTCGATGGCCGCCAGTTGCCAGGCATCGGTACCGGTGCGCTGAATCTTGTGGGAGGTGTGGCAGTCGGAGCACACCGCCGCGGCGGTGTTGCCGTAGCGCTGCTGCTGGGCGTGGACGCTCTTGGCGTACACGGGGGCGATGCCCTCGTGACACTTGGTGCAGGTCGCGGCGATCTTCGTGCGGTGCACGCGGCTCTCGGGATCGGTCTTGGTCTTGATGTCGTGGGCGCCGTGGCACGACGTGCAGTTCGCCGATACCAGCAAGCCGCTCTTGGCGACGCCCCGGCCGTGCACGCTGTCTTCGTAATTGCCCGAGACCAGGCCCTTGGGCCCCTCCATGTGCGTGCCGCCGCTGTGGCACTGCGCGCAGGTCTTCGGCAAGTTGAGTCCGTAGGTGCGCGATGCGGGGTCGCTGGCGGGCCGGATGTCGTGCGTGCCGTGACAATCGACACACCGCGCCCCCTTGCCGCTCTTTTCGGTGTAATGCACGCTCGTCAGGGCCACCTTGACCGCATCGGCATGGCAGGTGGCGCACGATACGGGCTGCAATTTTTCGGCGTGCGGCCACTCGGTGGTCTTGGCCAGATCGGCATGGCAGTCGACGCAGGCGAGCCCGGTGTGGATCGACTTGCCGAAGATGTCCGCCGACACGGCAACCGAACTGCCGTTGGCGCGCGTCGCCGACTGATCGCCATGACAGGCGAGACAGTCGTCGTTAGCGGGCGCCTTGGGCGCTTGCGCGGCCGCTGCTCCCGCGGACGCGAGCAGGGAGCCGATCAAGATGAAAATGAACCGCATAAGGGCAGGCTTCATTGGCAATCCTGCAAAATGAGTACCGCGAAGCTCTGCTGGGGAATTGGGCCGGAGGCCAGGACATCTGCGGATTTTCCGGCAGTGGATTGGGAAAAACTACGGCGCAGCCCGCGCTCCGGGCCTCCGGGCAGAACCGTGCTCACCGCGCCCTCGCAAAGGGGCTCGTGGTCTTCACGAGGGCGCCGGCAAGGCGAGACTCCACGACTACTTCAGGGTTTGCAGGTACGCGACCAACCCGTCAATGTCTGCCGCGGGCAGCTTGGCGTACGTCTTCGGCATCAGCGGCTTCTTGATTGACTTGTGCTTGGTCGCGGCGGCGGCAGGGTCCACGATCCATTCCTTGATCTCGGCGGCAGTCAGCTTCTTGCCCACACCATCGAGCGCGCTCGTCTTGCCGCCCTTGCCCGCCACCGAGTGGCACATCTGGCACTTCTGGGCGCCGTATATCGCCTCGCCCTTCGCGGCATCCTGCGCCCGCGCCGCGACCGGCGCCATCGACACCATTCCAATCACCATCACGGCAACCATGACACGCATTGACTGTCCTCCTGAAGAATGCAAATCGCTTCCGCCGCGGCACACTCGCATTGCGACGTACTGATCGAACGGTCTCATGTATAGCATAAGTAGATGACCCCACACGCGCGCTCGGCAGTAATCCTGTGCGGCGGACGCTCGCGACGCATGGGGCGCGACAAGGCCGAGCTGCCGTTTGGCGATGAGACGTTGCTGACGCGCACGATCCGCATTGTCGAGGCGGCGGTGAACGACCTGGTGGTGGTGGCGCGAGCGGATCAGCTGGTTCCCGCCAACACCGTGGTCGTGCGCGATCCGGTGGACGACCAGGGCCCGCTCGTCGCCATTGTCACCGGCCTGCACTCGAGCCGCGGCGAGTTCGTCTTCGTCACCGCCTGCGACACCCCGCTGCTGAAGCCCGCAGTGATCGTTCGCCTCTTCGATTTAATCGGCGACGCCGACGTCTGCGTGCCGGTGGACGGCGGGCACGTGATGACGCTCTGCGCCGTCTATCGCCGCGCCATCCTGCCCTATGCCGACGCGCTGGTCGCCGCCGGCCAGCGCAGCGTGCGCGCGCTCATCGATCGGGTCGACGCAAAAAGGGTCGATGCCGCGGGGTTTCGCGACATCGACCCTGGACTCGACAGCTTCTTCAGCTGCGACACGCCCGAGCGTTACGAAGCAGCGCGTCGGCGCCCCTAACGGGGCGCCCGGCTCAAAACGTGAATCTCAGTTCGCCGAGCACCTGGCGCTTGAGGATGTCGCCGAAGACGTGCGACTGGATGTCCTCGTTCAACAGGTTGATCGCCTTGATCGTCGCCGTCACCTTGTCTTTGGCGAACTTGACGCCGAACGCGCCGTTGATCTGCGTGTAGGCCGCGGTTGAACCGGCATAGCGCGCATCCAGCACGTCCTGCCAGTACGCATCGTCCACATACGACGCCGACAGGTTGCCGAGGAAGTGGCCCGCGCTGTAGTTGAAGCCGGCGTTGAAGCGGTTCTGCGGCGGCAGGTTGACTTCCGAAATCGCAAAATCGGGATCCGGCTTGGCCTGGTAGGAATAGTTCGCGAAGACATTGAGCCCTTCGTTCACGGCGCCGTCGACCCCGAGCTCGAAGCCCTTGTTCTTGTTGGTGCCCAGGTTGCGATAGCTGAACTCCGACGGCAGGCCGCCGGTGGTGCAGGGAGTGGCCAGGCCCGGGCACACTGGCGGCAGCACTTCGAGGACACCGAGCGCCGTGGTCGGCGGGAGCGGCGCCAGCGCGGCGGTCCATCCGGGCGGCGGCCCCAGCGCGCGATAGCGGCCCGTTTGCGTGAAGAAGATCTCGTCCTTGTTCTGCGTGAAATAGACCGCCGCCGACACCGTGGCGCGCTTGTTGATGACACCGGTATAGGCGAGTTCGTAGGACTCGATCGACTCCTGCGTCAGGTCGGTGTTGCCAATCGCGTTGACCGGGAAGTTGTAGATTTTCCCGGCAAACGCCGGATTGATCAGCCCGAGGTTGACCTGGTTGATGATCGTCGTCTGCAGGTAGTTGTTGATCAGCGACGGCGAGCGGAAGGCCTTGTTGTACGAGATCCGGACGGCCTGGTCCGCCGACGGCTTGATGATCG
This sequence comes from Vicinamibacterales bacterium, assembly GCA_039934485.1. GTDB lineage: Bacteria > Acidobacteriota > Vicinamibacteria > Vicinamibacterales > UBA2999 > 12-FULL-67-14b. The sequence continues at coordinate 4,626 of JBDTMB010000192.1, read as the reverse complement.
CCGCCAGCCGCGGCGAGAACACCGCGTCGGCAATGTTGTCGTACTTGTCGACCCGCGCGCCCAGGCTCAGGCGGAAGTAGTCGTTGAGGAAGATCTCATCCTGGATGTAGCCGCCAAACTCCGTGCGGTTGGTGCCGAGCGGCGCAATCGACAGGTCGAACGCGTTGAAGCGCAGGTTGCCGCCGTAGCTGACGACGTGGCGGTTGGCGAAGGTGTTGATGTTGCCGAACTCGGCGTCCACCGTCTTGGTGTTGAACGTGAAGAGGATCGGCTTGCCGTCGAGGCCGATGGCCAGCAGCCCGCTGGCGTCGCCGTTGAGGATGTTGGTGAAGACGTTGAACTTCATCGCGCTGCGGGTGTAGCGCATCGTGCCGTAGCCGACGCCGACGCCGTTCATGTCGAACGGGCCGATGCCGGTGTGGATGATGCCGTCGGTGCCGGAGTAGCCGCCGGCGAACACCACCTTGTACTTGGCCGCGTCATAGTCGACGCGGGCGTCGAACTTGGGCTGCGTGGTCCCGGTGTTGGTGAAGTTCGGATACTGCGTGCCGGTGCCGTTGGGAATCGCACCGGTCGGTCGCGCAAACGGATCCGAGGTGTAGCCGCCGGCGGAAATCTTGTAGGCCAGCTTGTCGTTCACCGCGCGCGCATGCGTGCCGTTGATGCCGAACATCGTCCCGTGATCAAGCTTCTCGCCGCCGGCGGTGTCGCGGTTGAAGGTGCCGAAGGTGATCGTCGCGCTGTTGCCGTTCAGCTCACGCGGCGTCTTCGAGATGAAGTTGACCACGCCGTTCATGGCGTTGGCGCCCCACACCGCGGACGCCGGCCCGCGGATCACTTCGATCTGCTTGAGCTCGTTCGGATTGACCGGCAGCAGGTCCCAGGCGACAAAGCCAAAGAAGTCCAGGTAGAGGCTGCGGCCGTCGAGCACGGCCAGGGTCGAGGTCGCCAGCGTCGAGGTGGCGCCGCGCATCGTGATGTTGAAGTCGCGCGCCGAGGTCTGCGAGATGTTGACGCCGGGCACGCCGCGGAAGAGTTCGGCATAGTTGGTGGCGGGCGTGGACTGGATCACGTCCGAGGTCACGACCGACATGGTGGCCGGCGCGTTGACGAGTTTTTCCTCGATCTTCGACGCGGTAACGACCACCTGTTCTTCGTAGACGGGTTCGTCGGGCTTCGGCGGTTGTTGGGCCGGAGGTGGTGTGGGTGCCTGGGCGAATGCGGCAATGGGACAGAACAACGCGAGTGAGAGAACCAAAGACTTGGTCATGCCAGACACTTTAGCAGGGAAATGTAGTCCGGGCGATCCGCCGGAGAGCGGTGGCGATATTCGGCCAGCACCTGGCCGTGGTGCACGAGAAAGACGCCGGGCAATTGTCGCATGAGGTCGGCCGGCTGCGGCCCGAAGCCGTGCGAGAGCGCGCACACCGCGCCGCGGGCCCAGATTTTTGGATCGATGAGCGACTGCGCGCCCGTTCGTCCCAACCCGAACGCGCGATAGTGTTCGAGCGCGGGATCGCTGATGACGACCGCGTCGGCCAGCGCCGGATCCCGAAACCAGGGTTCGGCCTCCGCCACTGACGCCCCGTGGACAAAGGCCACCGCGGCGCCGGCCTCGCGGATCGCCTCGCGGGACCGCGCCACATCGGCGATCGCTTCGCGGCAGAACGTGCAGCCGAAGTGTCGGAGAACAATCACCAGGACCGGCGCGCGATCGGCGAGGGCGCGGAGCGGTGAAGCTATCGGGAGAGGGACTGCGCCCATTGTTCGAGCTTTCGCCCGTCTTCGTAGAAGCGGCGGATGCCGTCGGACAACTTCTCCACCGCCATCGGGTCCTGGTTGTGCATCCAGCGGTAGGTCTTCTCGTCGAGCGTGATCTTTTCTTCGTCCGATTGCTTCGCGCCGGCGACGGTGAGCCGCGGCGTCACTTCTCCGTCGGTCTGCTGCATCGCCTCGAGCAGGTCGGCGCTGATGGTCAGCAGATCGCACCCGGCCAGGCCGAGGACCTGGTCGACCTTGCGGAAGCTGGCGCCCATCACCTGCGTCTGGTAGTCAAACTTCTTGTAGTAGTTGTAGATCTTGGTGGCCGAGGCCACGCCCGGATCTTCGTTGGCCGGAATCTCGGCGCCCTTTTCCTTGCGATACCAATCGTAGATGCGGCCCACGAAGGGCGAGATCAACGTGACCCCGGCCTCGGCGCAGGCCACCGCCTGCGCGAAACTGAAGAGCAGCGTCAGGTTGGTATGGATGCCTTCGCGCTCGAGCTCCGCCGCGGCGCGGATGCCCTCCCAGGTGCTGCCGACCTTGATCAGGATGCGCTGGCGGTCGATGCCCGCCTTTTCATAGAGGGCGATCAGGTCCCGGGCCTTCGCAATCGAGGCCGCGGTGTCGAAGCTCAGGCGCGCATCCACCTCGGTGGACACGCGGCCGGGGACGATCTTCAGGATTTCGCGGCCAAAGTTCACGGCGAGCCGATCCATGAAGGCCTCGGTTCGCCTGGCGGCAGGAAGTCCGAGCTTCCCGGCGTCGGCCAGCGCCGCGTCGACCAGGGGACGATACTGGGGTTGCTGCGAGGCCTTGAGCAGGAGCGAGGGATTAGTGGTCGCATCCTGCGGCTGGTACTGCCGCATCGCCGCCATATCACCGGTGTCGGCCACTACCGTCGTCACGCGCTTGAGCGAATCCAAAAGGGACATGAAGACAGGATAACGAATAACGAATAAGGAATAACCAATAACGAATAAAGAGCAGGCAATAACTAAAGAGTTATTCTTGTGACGATACATGCGCATCCTGGTCATCGACGTGGGCGGGACCCACACCAAGCTGTTGGCGTCTGGCGCGACCGAGTCGCGGAAGTTCGCCACCGGGTCGAACTTCACGCCCCGGCAACTGGTTGAGCGCACCAAGTCGCAGACCCGCGATTGGTCGTACGACGCGATCACCCTCGGCGTGCCGAGCCCCGTGCTGCGCGGCGCGGTGGTGCAGGAGCCGTGGAACCTCGGCCCCGGCTGGGTGGGCTTCGATTTTGCGGCCGCGTTCGGCGTGCCGGTGAAGATCCTCAACGACGCGGCGATGCAGGCGCTCGGCAGCGACGAAGGCGGACGCCTCCTCTTCCTGGGGCTCGGCTCCGGCCTCGGCACGGCGGTCGTCGACGAGGGCCGGGTCGTCTCGCTGGAGCTGGCGCATCTGCCGTTCCGCGACCAAACCTTCGAGGACATCTGCGGCGAGCGTGGGCTCGACGCGCTGGGCGCCGAGGCCTGGCGCAAGGCCGTGATTGAAGCCGCGGGGCTGCTGCGAGCGGCGGTCGTCGCCGAATACGTGGTCCTTGGCGGCGGCAACGTCCGGTTGTTCGCGGAACTGCCGCCGCGGATCCGGCGCGGCAGCAACGACAAGGCGTTTGAAGGCGGTTTCCGCGCGTGGGATCCCGCCGACGCCGCGATCGAGGCGGCGCCGGGCCCGCTCCGCGCCCTCGCCAGCGCCGCGCCGCGGCAACCGCTCCGCGAGCTCTTCGCCACCGATCCGACCCGCGCGGAACGCTTCACCCTGACCGTCGGCGAGCACCTGCGCGTGGACTATTCGAAGAACCTCGTCACCGACGACTCGATGAAGGTGCTCTTCGAGCTGGCCCGCAAGACCGGCGTCGAGGCGCTTCGCGACCAGATGTTTGCCGGCGAGCCGATCAACGTCACCGAACATCGCGCGGTGCTGCACGTGGCGCTGCGCAACCGCTCGGCGCGCCCGATGCCGGTCAACGGGAAGGACGTGATGCCCGAGGTCCGCGCCGCCCTCGACCACATGCGCCGGTTCTCCGATGCGGTACGGTCGGGGCACTGGGTCGGCTACAGCGGCCTGCGCATCACCGACGTCGTCAACATCGGCATCGGCGGATCGGACCTGGGCCCGGCGATGGTCACGCAAGCGATGGCCGCCTACTCGCGCGAGGGTCCGCGCGTGCACTTTGTCTCCAACGTCGACGGCACGCAACTCGACGAGACACTGGGCCCGCTGCATCCGGGCACCACGCTCTTCACCATCGCCTCCAAGACGTTCACCACGCAGGAGACCATGATGAACGCGCGTTCCGCGCGGGCGTGGTTCCTGTCGCGCGCCAAGGACGAGAAGGAAATCGCCAGGCATTTCGTCGCCATCTCGACCAACGAGCAGGAAGTCCGCGCCTTCGGCATCGCGCCCGAGAACATGTTCGTGTTCTGGGACTGGGTGGGCGGGCGCTATTCGCTGTGGTCGTCGATCGGCCTGCCGATTGCCCTGGCCGCCGGCTTCGGCCACTTCGAGCAGATCCTCGACGGCGCGCACCAGATGGACGAGCATTTCCGGACCGCGCCGATCGAGCAGAACGTGCCGATCACGCTCGGGCTCCTCGGCATCTGGTACGCGAGCGTGCTCGGCGCCGAGACCCACGCCGTGCTGCCGTACGAGCAGTACCTCCAGCGGCTGCCGGCCTATCTCCAGCAGCTCGACATGGAAAGCAACGGCAAGCGGGTGGATCGGCAGGGCCAACCGGTGGAAGGCGCCAGCGGCCCGATCGTCTGGGGCGAGCCCGGCACCAACGGGCAACACGCCTTCTTCCAGTTACTGCACCAGGGCACGCGCCTGGTGCCGTGC
>JBDTMB010000191.1:0-10485 GCA_039934485.1 Vicinamibacterales bacterium | reverse complement strand
AAGGGAGGATCCATGCGCGTTTCACGATTCCTATTGATGGCCGGAGCGGCGCTTGTCGCCGTGGGCATGACGGCAGGCTTGTCGGCACAGTCGAAGACCGACGAGGATTACGACAAGTTGATGAAGGGCGTCGGCGCCGCCAACGGCGCGATGCGCAAGGCCACCGAGCCCGACGCGATCGGCGCCGAAGCCAAGAAGCTCCAGGCCCTGTTCAAGGACGCCAATCAGTTCTGGATGGGCCGCAGCAACAAGGAAGCCGCTGATTGGGCGACGACGGCCATGAACCAGGCCGCGGCGATTGAGAAGGCGGCGGTGGCGAAGAACACCGAGGGCATCGCCGCGAGCCTGAAAGAGCTGGGCGGATCGTGCCAGGCCTGCCACGCGAAGTATCGCGAGAAGACCGAAACGGGTTTCGCGATCAAGAAGAGCTGATGCGCCTGGATCCTGCAGAGGCATAACCGATGTCACTGCAGGGACTCCTCGATCCGGCTCAGCAAGAGGTGGTGCGCGAGGAGCGGCGGATCCTCAATGACCTGCGCACCAGCCTTGTCCGCTTCGGCGCCACCGACGACAACCTGGCGCCGCTGGAGCGGTCCATCGAGCAACTCGACGAGCTCTTCCTGCTCGTCGTGGTCGGGGAATTCAACGCCGGAAAAAGCGCGTTCATCAACGCGCTTGCCGGCCGGCGCCTGGTGGAAGAAGGGGTGACGCCAACCACCTCCCGCGTGACCCCGGTGCGCATCGACGACATCAACATCGTCGATACTCCCGGCACCAACGCCATCATCCGCGAGCACGAGCAGATCACCTCCGACTACGTGCCCCGCGCGGACCTGGTCCTGTTTGTGACCTCCGCGGATCGGCCGTTCACCGAGACCGAGCGCCTCTTCCTCGAGCGGATTCGCGACTGGGGCAAGAAGGTGGTCGTCGTGATCAACAAGATCGACATCCTCGCGGGTGAGAAAGAGGTCGGCGAGGTGCGGACCTACGTCGCGGACAACGCGCGGCTGCTGCTCGGCGTGACGCCGGAGATCTTCCCCGTCAGCGCCAAGGAAGCGTTCCGCGCGAAGACGGGAGAGCCGCAGCTCTGGACGTCGAGCGGGTTCGAGGCGCTCGAGCGCTACATCAAGACGACGCTCGACCAGGGCGCGCGCACGCAGTTGAAGCTGATGAACCCGCTCGGCGTCGGCGCCGCGCTCATCGAACGGTACGTGACCGTCACGCGCGAGCGCGCGGGCGCGCTGCAGGCCGACGTCGCCCTCCTGGACGACGTCGAGGGTCAGCTCGGGTTCTTCGAGCAGGACATGGCGCGCGAGTTCGACGGGCGCATGGCGACGGTGGACAACGTGCTGCTGGAGATGGAGCGCCGGGGCCACGACTACTTCGACGACACCATGCGGATCGGCCGGGTGATGGACCTGCTGAATCGCTCGCGCGTGCAGGAGGGCTTCGAGCGGCAGGTCGTGGCCGACGCGCCGCAACAGGTCGAGAAGCGCGTCAACGACCTGATCGACTGGCTCGTCGATGCCGACTTCCGCCAGTGGCAGCGCATCACGAAGCACCTGGCCGAACGCCGCCGCGCCTCCCGCGACCGCGTCGTCGGCCAGGCGCAGGAAGACGACGAGTCGCGCCCGTTCAACGACGAACGGCGTCGCATGGTCGACACCGTGGGCCGCGCCGCCCAGACGGTGGTCGATACCTACGACCGCCGGCGCGAGGCCAGCCAGCTCGCGGACGGGGCGCGCAACGCCGTCGCCACGGCCGCCGCCGCTGGCGCCGGCGCGCTCGGCCTCGGGACCTTGATCACGATCGCCGCGAGCACGGCGGCCGCCGACGTCACGGGGCTCGTGCTCGCCAGCGTCGTCGCCGCGCTGGGCTTTTTCGTCATCCCTGCGAGGCGGACCAGGGCCAAGGCGGAGATGCGTGCCAAGATCGCGGACGTCCGCGCGCGGCTGTCGGCGGCGCTGCGGGCCCAGTTCCAGGAGGAGATCCGCCGCAGCACTACGCGCATGCGCGAGAGCATCGGCCCCTACAGCCGCTTCGTCCGCGCTGAAGGGGAGAAGCTCCAGGAGACGGACAGCCGCCTGTCGCAGTTGCGGAGCGAACTGGACCGGGTCCGCCAGCGCGTTGCCGCGATGGTGGCCTAGGGGACCGCCGTCAGCGTATACTGTGTACATCTTGTCGGAATCCACCAACGTCTCCGCGGTCGTCACGGTCAGGCTAACGCGTGACGTGGAGCGCCGGCTCGCCCGGGAAGCGCGCCGCACGCGACGCAGCCGGAGTGAGGTCGCCCGCGCCATCCTCGAAGCGCACTTGACGGGCCCGATGATCGATCCACAGGCAGAGGCCCGCCGCCAATCGTTGCTGGCCAGCGCGCAGGACGCCGACCGCGACACCCTCGACTTCAACGAGCACGCCGGGGATCCCCGCGGGTGGAAATAACCCGCGGCGCCGTCGTCATCGTCTCGGCCCGCGGCGCCTACACGGGCAAGCCCCGTCCGGCGCTCGTGGTGCAGGCCGACTCGTTCAATCCCACGCATGCCAGCGTGACCATCTGTCCGATCACCACGGCCTGCATCGATGCGCCGCTGTTCCGGGTCAACGTCCCCCCGGGCGAGCGCACGGGACTGAAGTCGGCATCCCAAGTCATGGTGGACAAGATCGTGAGCGTGCCGCGCGCGCGCATCGTGCGCGCAGTCGGGCGTTGTGACGAGGCCGCCTCACATGCCGTAGAGGATGCCTTGCGGAACTGGTTGGCGTTGTAACGCCAGGGGTTCGTGGGAGGGGTGCGGCAAATTGTCGCAGGCGATCGACGGCGAGGGCTAAAGCCCTCGCCCTCCAGGGAATTAAGCCTCCTGCGACAATGTGCCGCAGGAGGCGAAGCGCCGATCACCCGTAAGCTGTGGCGGTGCAACTCCGGCGAACCTGCCTTGTTCTCGTCCTCACAGTGATGGCGGCGGTTTGGGCGAACGCCGCCTGGGCCCAGGAAACCATCAACTACGCCAGCGTCAGCGGCCGCGTCACCGACCCGCAGGGCATGTTTGTGCCGGGCGCCAGCGTGACCGCGCGGCAAGTCGACACCAACATCACGGCGGACACGGTCACCGATGCCTCGGGCCGCTTTCGGTTTCCCTACCTTCGGGTCGGCACCTACGAATTCACGGTTGCGCTCACCGGCTTCAAGCCCTTGACGCGCCACCTGGCGCTCACGCTCGGCTCGGCGTTCGACCTGCCGATCACGCTCGCGGTTGAAGGCGTCAGTCTCACCGAGACCGTGGCCGCCGCGGCGCCGGTGATCGAGAGTGCGCGCAGCCAGATCGCCGGCACGGTGTCGCAGGCCGAGGTGACGAGCCTGCCGCTCAACGGCCGCAACTTTCTCGACATCGCCTTGCTGGTCCCCGGCGTGTCGCCGCCCAACCTCAATAGCACGCAGCTCTTCGCGGAAACCTCCGCCGTCACCGGCGTGGGGATCGCCGTCGGCAGCCAGCGCAACTTCTCCAACAACTTCATCGTCGACGGTCTCTCGGCGAATGACGACGCCGCGGGTTTGAGCGGGATGCCGTACGGCGTCGATGCGGTCGATCAGTTCCAGGTCGTGACCTCGGGCGGCCAGGCGGAACTCGGCCGCGCCCTCGGCGGCTACGTCAACGTCGTCACCAAGAGCGGCACCAACGTCATGCGCGGTGACGTCTACAGCTATTTCAAGGACGATTCGATGAGCGCGAAGAACGTGCTGTCGGGCACGAAGCTGCCGATGTCGCAGCAGCAATACGGCGTCAGCCTCGGCGGCCCCGTTGCCAGGAACAAGACGTTCTATTTCGTCAACGCCGAACAGCACCGGCTGGATCAGACCGGCCTGACGACGATCAGCGACGCCAACGTCGCCATCATCAACGCACGGCTCGCCGCGGTGGGCTATCCGGGCTCGCCGGTGGCCACCGGCATCTACGAGAACCCGGTGCGCAGCGCGAACGTGATGGGCAAGGTCGATCACCAGTTCAGCGGCAAGGACCTCTTCAGCGTCCGCTACAGCCTCTACGACGTGCATTCCGAAAACTCGCGCGGCGCGGGCGGCATCAACGCGCCATCCGCGTCGGCCGGCCTGGACAACCGCGACCAGGCGGCCGCGTTCAGCAACACGCTGACGCTTGGCGCGCGGACCGTCAACGAGACCCGCGCGCAGTACACGCACAGCAACTTCCTGGCACTACCCACCGATCCGATCGGACCCGCGGTGAGCATCGCCGGCGCGGCCTCATTTGGCACGCTTTCGGGAAGCCCGCAGGGCCGGCTCAATACGATGTACCAGGTGGTGAACAACCTCTCGCACCAGGCCGGCGCGCACGCGCTCCGGACGGGCGTGGACTTCCTCTACAACGACGACACGATCACCTTCCCCCGTTCGGTGCGCGGTTCGTACGCGTTCTCGTCGATGACCAACTTCCTGGCCGGCACCTACAACAACGCCGGGTTCACGCAGACGTTCGGCGAAACGGTGGTGGCGCAGACCAACTCCAACATCGGTCTCTATGTGCAGGACGAATGGAAGGCGACCGACCGGCTGACCATCAACGCCGGTGTGCGCTACGACCTCCAGTACCTCGAGAGCATCACGACCGACACCAACAACGTGTCCCCGCGTTTCGGCTTTGCGTGGACGCCCACCGCCGCCCGCAACCTGGTGATTCGCGGCAGCGCCGGGCTCTTTTACGACCGCGTGCCGCTGCGCGCGCTCGCCAACGCCCTGCTCTCGGCCCGCAACACCACGGATCTCAACAGCCTCGCGCAGACCAATATCAGCCTGACGCCCGGCCAGGCCGGCGCACCGGTCTTCCCCAACCTCCTGCCGGCGCCAGTGCCGGCGGTGACGCTGTTCAACCTGGCGACGATGGATCCGCGCATGCAGAATGCTTATTCGGAACAGGCCAGCGTCGAGGTCGAGCGGCAGGTCGGCGACTTCGGCACGATCAGCGCCGGCTACTCGCACATGAAGGGCGTGCACCTGATCATGTCGGTGAACCAGAACGTGCCGTCATGCGTGGCCGCCGGCACCAACAACGGCTGCCGGCCCAACCCGACCTACGCCAACAACAGCCAGTACTCGCCCGCGGCGGATTCCAGGTACGACGCCCTGCACATCTCGTTCTCGCAACGGCCCAGGGCGTGGGGCTACTACCGCGTCAGCTATGCGCTCTCGAAGTCGCTGAACAACGTCGGCGAGAATTTTTTCAGCTCGCCGATCGATCCGTTCGACATCTGGAAGGATTGGGGCCGGGCCGATGATGACCAGCGGCACCGCGTGGTGTTCAACGGCGGCGTGAACGTCGCCGGGTTCCAGCTGAGCGGGATGATGCAGGCCTACTCCTCGGCGCCGTTCAACATCACGTCGGGTGTGACGACGATCCAGGGGACGGCCGGGCGGCCGATCGTGGACGGCGAATTCATCGATCGCAATGCCGGCATCGCCGACACGTTCTTCACGACGAGCCTGCGCCTCAACCGTCCGTTCCAACTGGGCGATCGCGTGAAGCTCGAGGGATTGGTGGAAGTCTTCAACCTCACCAACCATCGCAACGACATCACGAGGAATGCGAACTTCGGGGCGGGAGCGTATCCGACGAACCCCTCGGCCACCTTCAACCAGATTACTGGTGTCGGTGATCCGAGGAGTGCGCAGCTCGGTCTTCGATTGAAATTCTGATCAACGTACGTTTTACCACGGAGGACACGGAGAGCACGGAGAACACTTTTCTAAACGCGTGTGCCGCTAAGCGGCTGGTATTTTGAAAGGCTTCTCCGTGTCCTCCGTGTCCTCCGTGGTTTACGTACGTTTCGCTTGGGATCCGGTTGAAGTTCTAGATCACACCACCCGGAAATTACGCATCATCCCCATGTCCTCGTGCTCGAGGATGTGGCAGTGATACAGGTACAGGCCCGGATGCCGCGTAAACGTGATCTGTGCGCGAACGGTTTCACCCGGCAGCACGAGGACGGTGTCCTTCCAGCCCTCGTCCACGATGCCCTCTCGCAGCGCGTTGTTCGCGCGTCCACCAGATCGGCCGAGCACCCGGAACTGGCGGCCGTGCACGTGAATCGGGTGGGCCGCTTCCATGCCCATGCCGTTGGCGACGTTCACGAACTCCCAGACCTGCGTCGAGCCGGCGGCCACGGTCTCTTCCGGAGCCACGTCGGTCATGTCGAAGGTGCGACCGCCGAGCGACCAATTCATCTGCTGAAATAACAGCGGGACGCGACGCACCTTGGCGTCGGCGCGCGGCGTCCACGTCGCCTCGAATGCAGAGAGACGATCGGGCACCTTGTAGGCCGGGCCCTTGCGCGCGCGGGTGCGAAGCGTCATCACCCGCAACGCGGCGCCGTTCGGGACGCTCGCTCGGCCACCCATGCCGCCACCCATGCCGCCGCCCATCCGGCCGCCCATGCGGCCGCCCATCATCCCCATCATGCCCACGACTCCCGCGTCGGCTTCGGGAAAAGCCAGGCTTTCCAGGTGCACGTCGGTATTGGCGGCAAGGCCGGTGAGGTCAAGCAGGACATCTGCACGCTGACCGGGAGCCAGCGTGAGCACGGACTTTTGCGTTGAACGCTCGTGCAGGCCGCCGTCGCCGCCGATCACCGTCATCGGGAGGTTGTGGCTCCACGCCAGCTTGTAGAATCGCGCGTTCGAGCCGTTGAGCAGGCGGACCCGATGCCACGCCGCGTCCACCGCCCGCGTGGCCCTGGGCTGACCGCTCACGAGCACCTGTTCGCCCAGGAACCCGTTCATCATCTCCATCATGTTGTCGCCGCGAAAAACGAGCTGGTTCGCGGCATCGAACTGGCGGTCCTGCAACACGCAGAGCAGTTCCGCCTCACCGGAGGGCAGCGCGAGCGCGTCCTCTTCGGCATCACTCACGATCAGCAGGCCCGCGAGGCCCCGGTAAACCTGGGCCGCCGTCCGCATGTGTGGATGCGGGTGATACCAGTAGGTGCCGGCGCGATTGGTAACTTCGAACTCGTAGACGTACTCCTTGCCCGGACCCATTGCCAGGCGAGGATGTCCATCGGCGCTTTCGGGCACATCGAGGCCGTGCCAGTGAACGATCGATGGTTCCGGAAGGCGGTTGGTGAAGCGGATCCGCACCTTCTGCCGCGAGCGCAAGCGGATCGTCGGCCCCAGGTAGGAGCCCGACACGGGTTGGAGCGAATCGGCGGGGCCCTTGACGACGCTGCCGGAAAATCGCCACACCCGTGTGCGGTTGCCGGACAGCACGGACACTTCATCGGGAGCGGCGGTCAGGCTCAACTCGACGTCAGGCGTGAAACTCGCCCGAGGCGAGGCCTGGCGCGACGCCGCGATCAGCAGCGGTGAGACGCCAAGGAGGCGAAGGATGTCGCGGCGATGCATGTCGTTGGTCCTCAGGTGGCTTCGATGATCTCGGCTTCGAGCCGGATCGGCGTCGACAGGGATGCCGACACCAGGCAGTGCTTCTCGCTCTTTTCGAGCACCTTCAACGCGCGAGCGCGATCGGTTCCCGGCGCCACGACAAGCCGCGGGCGCAGGACGATTTCCGTGAACCGTGTCACGCCGTCCTGCCGATCCACGGTCCCGCTGGCGTCGACGTCGAGGCTCACGAATTCCAGCTGCGATGCCCGGGCCACGGCGCGAAGCGTCAGCAGCAGGCACGCTTGCACCGCGGCCAGCAGCAAGTGCTCCGGGCTCCAGGCATCGCCTGGGCCATCGAAGTCCGCCGGTGCCGCCATCCGCAACTCGGGAATGCCCGGCGCCGACACCGCGGCGTAGCCGGCCGGGCCGCCGGTGAGATGCGCCTCGTATTGATGCGGCAATGGCTTCAGCATGGCGGCTCTCCCTGGCCCGGTTCGTCCGCCTTGGTCGTCCTGGCCCGCGGCACGCGCGGGTTGGGAACCGTTCAGGTCGGCACGCCGAGGCGAGGCAGCACCCACACCTGCAGGGCGATCCAAATCACGAAGAAAATCAGGACGCCGGTCATCCGCGCACTCCCGCCTTCCGGAGGATCGACATCATCGGGCACCACTGGGTGAACGCCGACTGGAACAAGTTGAGTCCCACAAACAGCGTAAACCACAGGAAGTTCGGGTTGACATAAATTCCCAGCAACACGCTGGCGGCCACGAAGCCGCCGGCAATCATCCGCAACATCTGTTCGACGGTCATGATTTCCTCAAGTCTCTCTCTATTGTTGGCCATGGCTCTGTGCCGGAACGAACAGCACGGGGTGTTCGCAGGAACCGAGCACCTTGGCCACGGTGTCGGTCATCGCCCAGGCGGAGTGCCCGCTGCGGGTTTCAGTCACCACGAGCGTGGCTTGCGCCATCGCCTCGGGGCGGCAATGGGTGATCGGACCACCGTAGGTCACACGGCCGCCAAACGCGGCCGCCAGTTGATCGGCGAGGTCGCGTGCGGCCGATCCTGGATCCGCACCGTCGCCGGCGAGCACGATTCGCTCGAAGACACCTGCCGGCGAGGTGCCGGCGCGGGTCACCAGCACGGGCACGGTGGCGGCGCGCACCACCCGCTCGGCCACCGACCCGAGCCACCAGCGGCCGGGTCCTCTCCGGCCGTGCGTGCCGAGCACGATCAAATCCGCGGTCGCCGCGGCGTGCAGGATGGCGTCGACCGGCGGTTCGTCCACGATCGAGGGCGTGATCGGATACGCCGTGTCCTTCAGCGCGACCTCGACGAGGTGCGCCGCCGCCGCGGCCTGCGCCGCCCGCCGCTCCGCCTCGAGCCTGGCGACCTGTTCAAGCGTGAAGTAGGCCGGCGGATCGAATCGTTCCGCGTGCAACACGAGGAGCCGCGCCCCGAAGGCCGAAGCCACGACGCCGGCAATGCCCATCGCGCGTGCCGACGCCTCGCCAAAGTCCACCGCGACGAGGACGGCTCGAGGCTTGAGGCTCGAGGCTTGCGGCTGAAGGGTCGGGCTTGGGGCTTGAGTGTTCACGATGCGGCCTCCATCGGCAATGCGGTCACGACGGGTTCGGCGGTCTCACGGCGCTTGGCCATGTAGTAAAGGACCGGCACCGCCATCCGCGAAAGGAAGAGCGACGCCACTTCACCGGCCATCAACGAGATCGCCAGGCCCTGGAAAATCGGATCGAACAGGATCACGCCGGCGCCGACGATGACGGCGGCGGCGGTGAGGGCCATCGGCCGGAACCGCACCGCGCCGGCGTCGACGACGGCCTGCTCGAGCGGCAGCCCCTCGGCGAGCCGCAGCTCGATGAAGTCCACCAGGATGATCGAGTTGCGCACCACGATGCCCGCTCCCGCGATGAAGCCAATCATCGACGTCGCGGTGAAGAACGCGCCCATCGCCGCATGCGCCGGCAGGATGCCGACCAGCGAGAACGGAATCGCGGCCATGATCAGGAGCGGCGTCTTGAACGACTGGAACCACCCGACCACGAGGACGTAGATGAGGAGCAGCACCGCCGCGAAGGCCAGGCCGAGGTCGCGGAACACCTCGATGGTGATGTGCCACTCGCCATCCCACTTCATCGCGTAGCGCGAGGTGTCGAACGGCTGCACGGCGTTGAAGACCTCGAGGCCATAGCCCTCGGGCAACGACAGCTGCGCGATGGCCTTGTTCATCTGCAGGATGGCGTAGACGGGGCTCTCGTTCTGCCCGGCAAGATCACCAGTGACGTAGGTCACCGGCTGCAGGTTCTTGTGATACAAGCTCGCGTCTTCCTGCGCGGTGATGGCCCGCGTCAGCTCGCCTACGGCGACGGGCCGCGCGCCGCCGAGCCGGATCGACTGCACCGCTTCGAGGCTGCGGTCGGCCCGCGGCAGGCGGATGACGATCGGCACGTCCTCGCGCGCCCGCTCATCGTGCAGCAGGCCCGCGGATTCCCCCGAGCCGGCCATCCGCACCACGGCCGCCACCGCCGCCGGCGACAGCCCGGCCGCCGCGGCCTTCTCGCCGTCGACGGCGAGGGTCACCTTCGGGTGTGCGGCCTCGACGTACCAATCCGTATCAACGACGCCTGGGGTGGACTCGAAGATCGACTTGATCTGCGCGGCCACCGCCATCCGCCGCGCCGGATCCGGCCCATACACTTCCGCCACCAGGGTCTGCAGGACCGGGGGACCCGGCGGCACTTCGGCCACCTGGATCGTCGCGCCAAACTGCTTCGCGATCGGCAGCAGACGCTCGCGCACCCGCCTCGCCACGTCGTGGCTCTGCGCCGAGCGCTCATCCTTCGACACGAGGTTCACCTGCAGGTCCGCCAGGTGCGGCGCGCGCCTCAGGAAATAGTGGCGCACGAGCCCGTTGAAGTTGTACGGCGCCGACACGCCGACGTATTCCTCGACGTTGACCACCGTCTCGTCTTCGATGGTCGCCGCGGCCAACGCCGACGCCACGCGTGCGGTCGTCTCGAGCGCCGTGCCCTCGGGCATGTCGACCATCACCTGGAACTCGCTCTTGTTGTCGAACGGCAGCA